>PLES01000079.1 GCA_003137075.1 Solirubrobacterales bacterium | reverse complement strand
ACGCAGTTGCCGGCCGCCAGCGCTGCGGGCAGCTTGTTGGCGAGGATCTGGATCGGTGAATTCCATGCGGTGATCAGGACCGCTACACCGCGCGGCTCCCTCAGCGTGTAGTCGAACATCTCCGGTGACTCCATCGGGATCACGCTGCCGTTGATCTTGTCGGCATAGCCGGCAAAGAAGCGGAACGCCCCGGCGGTGAAGTGCATCTGCGTCTTGGTTTCGCGAATGACCTTGCCGTTGTCGGTTGTCTCCAGCGTCGACAGGGGCTCCGCGTTGGCATCGATCAGGTCAGCCAGGCGATGCATCAGCCGGCCGCGCTCACGTCCGGACGTCTGGCTCCAGACGTCGTCGAAGCTCTTGCGCGCTGCCGCGACAGCGCGATCGACGTCCTGCACGGTGGCGTTGGGGATCTGCGCCCACACCTCTGTCGTGAACGGATTCACGGCGGGAAACGTCTCGTTTGTCGACCCATCCACCCAGTCGCCGCCAATGAACAGCTTGTAGCTCACACGCATCGCTCCATGGTCGCGGTCCTCGCCTCGGTTCGACGGAACTCCTCCGCGAACAATCCCGAGACTATCAGACAGTCCTCTTGTCTGACAGCCTGCTCGCCCGGATCAGGCTGTCAGATGAGGGCCACGATCGATCCTGGTGGCACCGTCGTCGCGCTGCTCAGACCGGGCGCGCCACGGGCAGCGTGAACCCTTCGAAGTCGAGGTAGCCCAGCTTCAGCGGCATGCCGATCTGCAGAGCCTCGAGATCTACATCCTCGAGATTCATCATCATCGTCGGGCCTTCCGCGAGGGTCACGAGCGCTATTACATAGGGGGCATTGCCAGCGAACGCATCGTTCACCGGCTTGTGCACGATCGTGAAGCTGTAGAGCTCGCCCTCGCCGCTGACCTGCTCCCAGCTGAAGCCGGTAAACCAGCACTTCGGGCAGACAGGCGTCGGATAGAACCGGAAGGTGCTGCAACGTTCGCAACGTTGCAGCACCATCGCGTGCTGGGTGACCGACTGCCAGTAAGCCTCGGACTGAGCGTTGATCTGGGGTCCCGGGCGTTGCTCCATCTGACTCTCCTCTTGCTTGAAGAACGTGCTCGCCGTCGTAAGGGAAGGCACCAGCCTCAGCTACGGCCCAGAACCGCGGCCGCAAAATTCGACGCGACTGCGCTCGCCGAGGTGACCAGTCCAAGCTCGGCGCCGGCTACCTGACGGCCGGAGGCTTCGCCCCTCAACTGGCGGACCACCTCGTTGATATGCAGCATCCCCCCGGCTCCCCCAGGCTGGCCGCAGCTGATCAGCCCGCCGTGGGTGTTGGTCGGGATCCGGCCACCCAGATCGATATCGCCTTCGAGGATGAAGTCGCCGGCCTCTCCGCGGCCGCAGATGCCAGCATCCTCGAGTGNNAGCACCGTGATGGTGAAGCTGTCATAGATCCCCGCCACATCCAGATCCTCGGGCTTGACCCCGGCTTCGGAGTACGCCTGGGAGGTGGCGATATCGGCGACCGTGTGGGTCAGATCGTGGGTCGCGTCACCGCGCACCAGATGCCCCAAGTGGTAGGCCGACTCGCCCTGGCCCGTACCGAGCAGGTCGATCGAGCGTCGACTATCCGATACAGCGCTCTTGGCCGAGACGACTTGCGCAGCGGCGCCGTCTGAGGTGAGCGCGCAGTGCAGCCGCCGGATCGGGCTGGCGATCAGCGGCGACTCGTTCACCTCCTCGAGCGTGAGCTCGCGGCGCTTCTGGGCGGCCGGGTTGCGCGCCGCGTGGCGGCGCATCATCACAGCCGCGGGCGAGAGCATCTCCGGACCGAGCCCGTATTCATAGAGGTAGCGCTGGGCGACGAGCGCGTAATACGCCGGCACGTGCACGCCAAAGGGAAACTCGTAATCGGTGTTGTGAGCGGCGCCCTTGGCGAAGCTCTCCAGTACCCCACCCTCACCAACAAAACGGCTGAACTGCGGTTCGCCGGAGACGATCAGGACGTGCTCGCACTTGCCTGTAGCGACCGCCCATTGCGCGATCTGCAGCGCCGCGCACGGTGATGCGCCGCCAAGCATCATCGACTCACACAGCGCCTTCGCGAAGATGTTGAGCTCCTCGGCGATGAGCATGTGGTACCGCTCTGAGGGGGACTCCCAGGGCGGCATACAGAGAATGCCGTCGATATCGCCCAGTTCGAGCCCGGCGTCGGCCACGGCCGCGAGGCTCGCCTCAACGATCAGGCCCATCGCCGTGGCCTCTGGTTGAGGATCCAGCGAGGTCTCGGAAGTTCCGGAAATCACCACACCGCGAGCCATTGCTAGCTCCTCTCAGATCAGCCCGATTGTCCGACGAGATGATCCCCGCCGGCTTCCAACCTGCTGGCCAGCAGGTGCTTCTGAACCTTGCCGCTCTCGGTCATCGGCCAGTCACTGATGAAGAGCACATCCCTCGGCACCTTGAACGCAGCCATCTCGGCGCTGCAGTAATCGATCACCTCCTGCTCACTCAGCTCCCAGCCGGCGTGCGTCTCGATGAAGGCCACCGGGACCTGTCCGAGTCGCGCATCCGCCGCGCCCACCACTGCCACCCGAGCAACGGCCGGCAGGACGCTGATGACGCGCTCGACCTCGGCCGCCGATATNNATCGCAGCGGCGGTGGCCTCCTGATCCTCGAAGTAGCCTTCCATCAGCGACCAGCCGCGGATGCAGATCTCGCCGAGCACGTCGGCGTGGGTGGTAACGCCGACGCCGTCGGCCACTGCGACTTCCATCCCCGGCAGTGCACGTCCGCAACAACGGGTGCGGATGGCCGGGTCGTCACGCCAGTCTGCGGCGGTGGAGATTGAGCCGGCCTCGGTAAGGCCGTAGGCCATGATGATTTCGGTGACACCCATACGCCCGGTGATCTCGTCCATCAGCGCCGGNNAGCCCGGGTCGGCCATCTCCATCGCGTACATCGCGGCCTGGCCGGTGCGCACGGTGGCGCGGTACCGGGCGATCATCTGGCGGGCGACGTCAGGGCGGTAGCGCTCGGGCACTGCCATCGTGCAGCGATGGGTCAGCGGCATCAAGGTCGTTCCGACCGTGCCTCCCACGTGGTAGAACGGCTGGGTCGAGAACATCGTGTCGCTTTCGCGCAGACCCATTCGTTCCGCGAGGTGAAAGGCGACACCGCTGGTCGCGCGGCTCGACAAGAGCACACCCTTGGGGAAGGCTGTGGTGCCAGACGTGAACTGCAGGAGCACCGGGTCGCCGGCGCTCATCTGCGGGTGAGCGCTCTGC
This sequence comes from Solirubrobacterales bacterium, assembly GCA_003137075.1. GTDB lineage: Bacteria > Actinomycetota > Thermoleophilia > Solirubrobacterales > Solirubrobacteraceae > Palsa-465. The sequence goes on along the minus strand of PLES01000079.1, from coordinate 6,653 downwards.
AGATCACGACCGAGCGAGACGAATTGCGCCCAGGTGAACTGTGTGGCCGTCGCATCGCCTGCCCCCTGCTTCTCCTGCCCTGGCTCAGTAGCCGAATCAAACCCGACCAGCCGCGCCGACGGAGCATCGTCGCCCAGTGCGTCGAGCGCATCGACGATGTTGTCCATGATCTTCGTCTCACGCAGCGTCGTGAGCGCGATGATCAGATTCGGACGTGCCTTTCGGATCACGAAGCTGAGCTCGTCGCGACGGTAACGGATGTTGACCGGGAGCAGGATCGCACCGACCCTGCTCACCGCCGTCTGGATCACCGGCCAGACCGGTCCTCCAGCAGCGGCCACCGCGACACGGTCACCCTTCCCTACACCAAGTGTCGCCATCGCCGCCGCCGCGCGCTCGGACAGATCCTGCCATTGACCGTAGCTCAGCTCGGCGTGCCAGTCGGGACCGTCGCAGTAAAACGCGATCTTGTCCCTGCCGACGTGATCGACCGCATCATCGAGCGCGTCTGCCCAGGTCCGTTCCGCGACGGCGGCAGACGGGCTCGAGCCGGTCAGATCAGATCTGGTCATCTGATCGCTCCTCGTCGCCTAACCACGGCTCACGATGAATCGCGTCGCGTGCCCGCTTAAGCGCGTCGATGCCTTCGGCGTCCAGAATCTCAAGCAGAGAACGGCCTTCGGCGTCGGTAGCCAGGCTTGCCAGGCTGTTGAGGATCGCCTGATGTGAGTGGCTGAAGACGTCGTTGTTGAGCTTGCCCATCATCGCCAGCGTGCCGTCGGTCTGACGTTTGGACAGCAATACCTGCAGCGGCGGCATCGATGCGATGCGCCGCGCTAGGTCCTGTACACGGTCAGCCAGCTGCGTGTCAGGCACGACCTCCAGCACGAGGCCGATCTGCTTGGCCTTAAGCGCTGATATCACCTCACCGCTGTACATCAGGTATCGAGTCCACTGGGCGCCGATCAGAAACGGCAGCACGTTTGAGCCGCCGCTGCCCATCCGCGCCTCGAGCATGCCAAAGCTGGCCGACTCGGCCGCAACCAACAGGTCGCATTCGATCGCCGCGAGCAGCCCCGCGCCGTAGCAGAGGCCGTTGATCGCGCCGATCACGGGCTTGTGCAGATGCGAGGTATTGATCGCGGCGTCGGCTGGATTGGTCGTCTCGAAGAACCTGAACCAGCCGAGGACACCATCCTCCCGCGGCACCGCGCCCTTCTCATTGAGGTCCGCTCCAGCGCAGAAGGCCCGCCCGGCCCCGGTGAGCACGATGCAGCGGACCTCGGGATCGGCATCCAGCGAATCAAGCGTAGAAACGAGCAGCTCACGCGTCGGCGCATCCAGCGCGTTCAGGCGGTCGGGACGGTTGAGCGTCAGGGTGGCGACATGTTCAACGACGGCGCAGAGCACCGTCGGTTCCGGAGCGCCGCCATCATGGCCGGACACGGCGTCCGTTCCTGGGCTCACTGGGACTTGCTCCGCAACTGCTTCTTCTCGATCTTGCCGACGGCGTTGGTGGGCAGCTCCGTCACGATCTCGACGATCGTGGGGATCTTGAACCGTGCAAGGAGAGGATCGCAGAACTCCTGGACCTGCGCCGCGGTCAAACCAACACCCTCGGCCGGCACTACGAACGCTTTGACGGCCTCGTCGCGAACCGGGTCCGGAACGCCAATGACCGCGGCTCCCGCGATCCCCGGGTGACCTATGAGCACGGCCTCGACCTCAGTTGCCGAAACGTTCTCACCGGCCACCTTGATCAGGTCGATATCGCGGTCCGAGAAGAAGAGAAATCCGTCCGCGTCGAGATGCCCCATGTCGCTGGTCCGCAACCAACCATCCTGAAAGGCGCGGGCCGTTGCCTCGGGGTTGTTGAAGTACTCCTTCATCACAGTCTCACCGCGGACACCGAGGATCTGGATCTCGCCGATCTCGCCGGGACCGAGGATCTGGCCGTCCTCGCCGACGATTCGCACCTCTCGGTCCATCGTCGCGCGCCCTACCGAAGGCCAATGCCGGTCGCCCTCGTACGGGCCGATCGAGACCTCCGTAAGCGCCTCGGAGAGCCCGTAGGCGTTGGTCAGCCGGATACCGAAGCGACGCTCGAAGATCGGCTGCGCCTCCTCAACCAGATTGGTCGCGTAGCCGATCGTCCGCAACCGGTGATCTCGGTCAGTCTCAGCAGGCGGCTGGGCGCAGATCGTCCGCAGCAACATCGCCACAAGCGTCAGCCGAGTTGTGCGGTGGGCGCGGACCTGTTCCCAGAAGCGCCGTGCGCTGTATCGCTCGATGAAGACTGCGGTGGCACCGCCGGCCACGATGGCGGCGAACAGGGTGGTCGACTGCGCACTCGCGTGGAACATCGGCAGTGCCGTGAGGAAGCGATCATCGGGGCCGGTCCGGTATGACATCGCCTGGCGGCGGCCTGAGCTCAGCAGATTGGTATGCGTGGCCACCACGCCCTTGGGCAGCGAAGTCGTTCCCGAGCTGAACATGATCTCAACGGGAGCTAGAGCGTCCACGGTGTTCGGCAGCTCGCCGTCGGCACGTGCCTCGCCTTGCGCGACCAGATCCTCGTAGAGCACCAGGCCCGGCACTTCCTTCTCACCGCCGCGGCACAGCACGACGGTGGTCTGCGTCGCGGCGCCCACTTCGTTCACGGCACCGCGGACAACCTCAAGGTATTCGGGACACGCCAGCACCGTGCGCGCTCCGGTGACGCGCAGCAGGTGAGCCACCTCTGAGATGCGATTGGCGGTGTTGGACGGCGTGAAGATGGCGCCGAGCCGAGCAGCCGCGAAGACCGTGACAGCGAACTCGACACAGTTTGGAAGCTGCAGGATGATGCGATCACCGGCTCGAACTCCGGCCGCGAGCAGACCATGCGCAACTGCATCGACCTGACGGTCGAACCTGGCGTAGGTCCACTCACTGACGGCGCCAGCCGGGTCCTCGAAGACCAGGTACGTGTGATCGGGGCGTTCGCGAGCTCGCCGTGCGAGCAGCTCGCCGAGCGTTAGCCCCGCAACCGGCATCTCATCCTCGCGAGCCTCACGATACCCGCGGTGCCAGCGGTTCTGATCGGATTCCGCTCGCATCGCGCTTGCCGTGGCCGGCGCGCTCTCTTGTATCGACGCTTCTGACATCGCCGGGAAAGGGTTCCTCTCTGTGACCAACGGGGGGTCCGGTCGATAAGACCGGACCCCCAGATGATCACTTCATTCGTAGTTCAGTTGACGGATGCTCCGCCAGACTTGGTGAAGTACTGCGACATGCAGGCCTGGTCGCACCACGCGGTCTTTGATCCCGCAGGCTCGCCCGCCCAGTCCAGCGACTTACCGGGCTTGGCGTAGGTCGCCAGGTCCTTGTTGTCAAACGTCACCGCTGGAATCTCGATGATGTTGTACTTGGGCTCATCGTTGCTGAGGATCTTCAGCGCGATGTTCATGAACGTGTAGCCAGCCTGGAAGCCGTTGATGCCCTGGCCGTAGGTCGAGTAACTCGACTTGCGCGCTAGCCACCACGACAGGTCGCCGCCGGCCGCCTCGACGTCCGAGATCGGCGGGATTGACTTACCCGCTGCCTGCAATGCCTCGACCGTCCCGGCGAACTCGCCACCCTGGGTCATGACACCGGCCAGCGGCTCTGGATGCGACACCAGGAACTGCTGGACCACGGTCTTCGTGGTCGAGGTCGCGTAGTCACCGTAGACGACACCTTCAACCTTGATGTTTGGGCAGTCCTTGAGGTCGGCCAGGGCCTGGTCATAGACGGCGTCGTCATCAGTGTTGCCCTGCACACCGCGCACGAACAGGATGTTGCCGGACTTGATCAAGCCCAGTGTGCCGGCTTCAGTTGTCGCGAAGTTGTCGGTCCAGACGGGAATCGCGTACTTCGACCCGGGCATCAGGCCATCGGNNAACCGGCACGCCCTTCTTGGCGGCGTACTGGATGGCGCTCTCAATCGCCGTGCCGGCATACGGCTCGAGCAGGATCAGGTTGACGCCAGAGTTGACCATCTGGTCGATCGCAGAGATCTGCGTCTCAGGCGTCATGTCCGACTCTGAAGCAGGCAGCGACGTGTCCAAGGAACCCTTGACGAGTCCCTTCGCCTTTGCTGCGGCGAATTCAGACTTCAGGGCTGCCAGACGGTCTACGAAGTACTGGTTGACCGACGGATAGCCGATGAACCCGACCTTCCAGGGGCCCTTGGGGAACTTGTGGTTCGCCCAGTAGCTCGTGCTAATTGCGAACGGATCGTTCGCGTAGATCTGCTGTAGCGCCGACGGCATCGCCTTGTAGAGGCTGTTTGGATGCACGACCGACACGCTCGTCCCGCAGCTTGCGCTGGCGGCGGTCGCTGAGACCCCGGGCGCGTATGACGACGAGCCGTTTGTCGCCGCGACTNNGACCGTGATCAGGGCGACCGGCAGGGCCATCAGGCGCTTACGCGCAAGAGACCTCCGCGTCGCGCTCAGCGACGTGAGTATTCGATTGTTCATTGGTACTCCTCCCTCTTTGCTAACTGGTTGTGGTCTTGCCGGTTGATGCGGTTTGCGAAACCGGCCTATACCTGGGCGCCCAGGCGCCCGCGTCGTCCATAGACGGCGATTGCCGCCAGGATCACTGCTCCGTACACGATGTCCTCCGCTGACGTGCCGGCACCATGACCCACCAGAACGGTGGTCAAGACGGTGAGAAGAAGTGCGCCGATACAGGTGCGGGTGTAGTCACCCGGTCCCCCGAAGATCGTTCCGCCGACGACGACGGCAACGACGCTCTGGAAGAGATAGGGGTCGCCCAGGCTTGCGCCCGCGCCCCCGGAATAAGCCGCGATCAGAACCCCCACCAGAGCGGAGGCGATCGCGCTGAAGGCAAAGCAGGCCGTCCACACCCGTCGAGTGCTGATCAGCGCGAATTCAGCGGCGCGCGGGTTGGCGCCCGTCGCCATCACATGCCGCCCCGCGACGGTTCGGTGCAGGAACAGGCCGAAGGCGATCGCAGCAAGCAGCCAGATCACCACCACGGGCGGGATTCCGACTCCGAAGGTCTTGGCTGCTGGCTCCGCGATGTTCGACAGCCACACGGGGCTGGCACCCGTGAGCACGGTCGCCTGGACCTGCACGATGCCGACCGCGATCGAGCCTATCGCGAGCGTGACTATCAGTGGCTGGATGCGGAAGCGGTGGCAGATCCATCCGGCTGCGCCGCCGAGCACGCCGGCCCCGATCACCGTGTAGACAATCGCCAGACCGAAGCCGATGTGGTACTGGGTCACCAGTGCGGTGGTGGTCACGGCACCGGCGACGATGAAGCCAGACACGCTCATGTCGAAGCCGCCCATAAGAATCAGCAGCGTCTGTCCGCCGGAGGCGAGGCCAACCAGGCCGGCCATCAACAGCATCACCTTGATCGTGCTCCACGAAGCGAAGCCCTGGAGCGTCGCGTCGCCGTAGAAGAAGATCGCGAGCAGGATGACGACCTGAATAATCGGGAACCGCTTTTGCAGCGCGAGCGCCTTCTCCCACGGTGTGGTCGGACGCATGGCGTCCGGATCGTCGATGGCACTGTCATCGACGGTGGAGATACCGATGCCCTTGAGCAGCTCAGCTCCCCCGCCGTCGACGGCGGCCCGTCGACGGCGCAGGTTCGGCAGTACCGCGCCGACCTGACGGGCGCGGCCACCGGTGATTGCTCCCGTGACGACGACAGCCACCAGCAAGATCACGCCGTAGATCACCTGCAGATAGGCCGAATTTATCTGCAGCGCCTGGAGCAGGTTCTGAAGCAGGTAGATCGTGCAGGCTCCGAGTGCAGCGCCGAACAGCCGGCCGCGACCGCCCGCAAGCGAGATCCCGCCCAGCGTGACACCGGCGATAGCCTGCAGCGTGTATTCGGTGGAGTTCGAGGCGGTGATCGACTGAACCAGGCTGGTCAGGGCTATCGCGCCGATGCCGGCGAAGAGGCCGCCTAGCGCATACGAGCCGATCCGCACGGCCGACACGTTGACGCCGCTGGAGAAGGCCGTCTCAGGACTCGACCCCACCGCGAAGAGGTAGTTCCGGAATGGCGTGTATCTGAGCCCCCACCAGATCGCAAGCGGAATGAGGATCATGNNCCCTGCAGCACGAAGTACATGGCCAGCGTGACGACGATCGCCTCAACGCGCAGGAGCACGATCAGCGAGCCGGTCAGCGCGCCGACCCCCAGCCCTATACCGAGCATGATCGGGACGGACACCGCGCCCCCAAGCCCGTGCGGCGCGAGCCACATGATGAAGATCGCGTTGATCAGGTAGATCAGCGGGCTGATCGACAGATCCAGGCCCCCGCCCATGATCGCGGGGGCGCTGGCGATCGCGGCGATCGCCAGCGGGGCAACGTTGGCGAACTGCTGGGTCAGCCCGAAGCCGCCANNACGAGGAAGATAATCGTCAGCGCCAGCGGGAACGCGAAGTCGTAGTCGCGCAGCAGCTTGTTCATGTTCTGCGGCCCACGCGGGCGCTTGATGATCTGGTGCTCGCGGACAGGGGCTTCGACCGTACTCATACGGCCACCTCCGATCCGGCACCGAAGAAGGCACTGACCAGGCGCTCCCGAGACAGGTCACGGCGCTCTATGACCTCTCCGAGCGAGTGTTCGCGGAATACAAGC
>PLES01000151.1 GCA_003137075.1 Solirubrobacterales bacterium | reverse complement strand
GAGCCAGTCCGACCGCAACCGGGCTGAGATCGACCCCGAGTGCGAATACGCCGCGGTGCGTGAGCGCACGCAGGTGGCGCCCGGGGCCGCAGCCGACATCCAGCACCGGCCCGTCGATCTGATCGAGCAGGGTCTCATCGATGTCGTCAGTCGGACCGAGATAGCGGTCGACCGGCAGCGGCAGCAGCGGGCCGCCCTCAAAGCGGATCCGCGGGCAGGCCGCTGTGATCACGTTCGGCCGCTCCTGGACCGCGCCGGCCAGCGCGGTGCCGTACATCTGCAGCGCGCTTCTCATCGAATCGATGCCAGCGTCCGCGCGAAGCGGGTGTGGGGCGCGGCCGCCGCGACCCGCTCGGCGTCGGCGATCGTGTCGACGTCCCGCAGCAGCGGCCGCTCGTCGACCCGCAGTTTGAGCTGCGCGAACCGCTGGCGCTGTCTGTCGCAGGTGTCGTCCGCGCTCATCGTGACCCCGGTGAAGGCGCCGGCGACCGGCCCCTTGAAGCCGACACACCAGTAACCACCGTCGAAAGTCGGTCCGAGCACCGCATCGAAACGCGAATCGGCGACGGCGAACGCGGCGTCGCGCAACAGCAGCGGCGTCAACTGCGGCGTGTCCATGCCGACCAGCAGCGCCGGCCCGTCGATGTCCTCAAAGGCCGACTGCAGCCGCTCACCCAAGTCGTCGCCCCGCTGGGCGACGACTTCAAACCCGTCGGGGCGCCAGGCCTCGGCGTCGCCTTCAAAGACCAGCACCCGCCGAGCTGCCGGGGTCCGCGCGACGGCGTCGAGCGTGTCGCGCAGCGCCGCATCGGCAAGCTCCGCCGCTTGCGCTGGATGAAGTGGAGGGGTGAGCCGGGTCTTGACGCGTCCGGCAAGCGGCTGTTTTGCGATGACCAGGAGGGCGACCTGCGGCATTGCGGTCAGTCAAACCGCCACTCATTACAGAACGAGAACGAAGTTCTTACGGATTCGGAACGATCGCCCCAAAACGCTGGACATCGCGGCTCCCGCTGCGAGCCTCAGATCGTGCCACGCATCCGACTCCCGCTTCCCGACCCGGAGAAGCCGCCGCCCGGGCCGTTCCGTCCCGAGTTCTGGCGCAGCCCGCTGCGCTCGCCACAGCTGACCGCGATGCTCGGGCTGGTGCTGCTGATCGGCCTCCCGGCGGTGGCGCTCACCGGTCTGCTCTCAAACGACGCCTACCAGCCTGGCCTCGGTGGCAACGCGCTCGGACGCGACGTTCACGGCCCGCTCGACTTCTACCTGTTCGGCTGGCCCACGGGGCCGAGCTGGCTTTACGCGTTCACCCAAGGCGCGCACGTGATCATCGGTTTGGCGGTCTTTCCAGTGGTTCTGGCGAAGCTCTGGTCGGTGATCCCACGGCTCTTCGAGTGGCCGCCGGTGCGTTCCCCGGCGCACGCGCTCGAGCGGCTCTCGCTGGCGCTCCTGGTCGGCAGCGCGCTGTTCGAGTTCGTGACCGGGATCCTCAACATCCAATACTGGTACGCGTTCCCGTTCGACTTCACGCAGGCGCACTACTACGGAGCCTGGGTTTTCATCGGCGCGCTGCTGGCGCACATCCCGCTGAAGCTGCCGACGATGCGGCGCTCACTCGCGCTGCGGAAGGCGGTGCTCGACGGGGCTGGCCCGCTGGCCAGCCCCGCGGTCGACGCTCACGCTCGCCCGCTTACCAGCCCGAACCCGGGGCCGACGACGCTCACCCGCCGCGGCCTCTTGACAGCTGTCGGCGGCGCTTCGCTGATCCTGGTGCTGCAGGGTGTGGGGCAGTCGGTCGGAGGGCCGTTGCGTTCGCTCGCGTTCCTGTTACCGCGCGGGCGCACGCGCCCCGGGCCGCTCGGTTTCCCGGTCAACAAGACCTGGATCGGGACCGGCCTGCACCGCGGCGCCGTTGGCGTGAAGTGGCGTCTGACCGTGCGTGGGCAGAGGACCGTTGTGTTCACGCGCGAGCAGCTGCTGGCGCTGCCCCAGCACACCTATGACCTGCCGATCGCCTGCGTGGAGGGCTGGTCGACCACCCAGAGCTGGACCGGTGTGCGTGTGCAGGATCTCGCCGCGCTCGCCGGCGCGAGCGGTCGGATGATGCTGACGACCGTCTCGCTGGAGCAGGGAACCTATGGCTCGGCGACACTCGGGCACGAGCAGGTCTCGGATCCCGAGACCTTGCTGGCGCTGCGGGTCAACGGCCTCGATCTGCCGCTCGATCACGGCTACCCGGCTCGCATCATCAGCCCCGCGATTCCGGGAGTGCATTGCACCAAGTGGGTTTCGGAGATGCAGTTCCAGACGGTCGAAGCATGAGCCGTTTGCGCGCCCGCTACGGCGCCGGCCCGGCGCATCTGCTGGTGCTGGTCGCGAGCTTCGCGATCGCTGGCGCCGCGGTCGTCGGCTGGGTTCAGCGCCCGCGCGACCTCGAGGGGGTGCTGATCTGGTTCGCGGCGGCGGTCGCGCTGCATGACTTCGTGCTGCTGCCGCTCTACTCGCTGCTCGACCGCATCACTGTCGCGCGTCTGCCGGTCAGGTCGGCTGCGTATGTGCGGGTTCCGGCGATCATCAGCGGGCTGCTGATGCTGGTGCTGTTTCCGACGATCCTTGGCTTTGGTGCCCACCGTGAGCAGGCGGCCAGCGGCATCGCCGAGCACGGTTACTTGCTGCGCTGGCTGCTGCTGACGGCGGCACTGTTCCTGGTCTCGGCATTCGCCTACGCGCTCGGTCCGATCCGTCGGCGCACGTGAGTTAAGACCCCCCGTCACGGGGTGAGCGGCGCTCAGCGCAGCAGCCGCGCCATGTCGCGTGTCGCTCGCCAGGTGCCGCGCAGACTGCCGCTGACCTTCGAGTGTCCGCCGACCCTGGCGCGATAGCTAACCGCCGTTTCGCTCACCGTCCAACCGGCGGCGGCCGCGAGCAGCACCATCTCAAGCGGCCAGCCGAAGGCGCGATCTCGCAGCCCGAGCGCCAGCAGCGCTTCGCGGTCGGCGCAGCGCATCGGGCCGATGTCGGTCACCGACGTACCTGAGCGCCGACGCAGCTCGGCCGCGATCAGGCGGTTGCCTGCACGGGCGTGCAGGGGCCAGGCGCCGCGTTCGGGGACTCTCGCGCCCAGACAGAGCTGCGCTTCGCCGCGGCTGACCGGGTCCGACACACGCTGCAGCTCTCCCGGGTCGAGCGAGCCGTCACAGTCCATGAAGCAGACCAACTCGGTTCGAGCCGCGCTGAGGCCTGTGAAGCAGGCGGCGCCGAAGCCGCGACGCGGCTCCTCAACGACCTTCGCGCCCAATCGCCGGGCAAGCTGTGCCGAGCCGTCGGTCGAGCCGTTGTCGACGATCAGCGGCTCGTAACCGGCTGGGAAGGCCGCCAGTACCACGGGGATCGCCTGCGCCTCGTCAAGCACCGGCAGGATGACCTCGATCACGGTCGCCAAACCTAGGCTTCAACCCTTACGAATTTGATAACGGTGCGCCATTGCGGGCAAAAAGCTCTGATCAGCGCCTACCGTTTGCGGACATGATCCTCGTCACCGGTGGCGCCGGTTTCATCGGCTCGCAGATCGTCGACATGCTCGTAGCCGACGGACACAGCGTGCGGGTGCTCGATCTGCTGCTGCCGACGGCCCACAGCGAAGTGCCGCCGAGCCTGAATCCGCAGGCCGAGTTCATCCACGGTGACGTCCGCGACCCGGCAACGGCAGCCGCTGTGCTGGATGGCGTCGATGTCGTCTGCCATCAGGCGGCGATGGTCGGGCTCGGCTTGAACATCCTCGACCTTCCCGACTACGTGTCCCACAACGATCTCGGCACCGCCGTGCTGCTCGCCGCCATGCACCGCGCCGGCTGCCGACGGCTGGTCCTGGCCTCGTCGATGGTGGTCTACGGCGACGGACGGTACCGGTGCGAGGCCCACGGCCGGGTCGTGCCGCCGCCCCGCAGGGTGGCTGACCTCGACCGGGGGGAGTTCGACAGCCGGTGCCCGATCGGCGGGGAGCCGGTGACCTGGGAGCTGGTCGACGAGGACGCTCCGCTGCGCCCGAGGAGCCTGTACGCGGCGAGCAAGGTGGCTCAGGAGCACTTCGCCCTGGCCTGGTCCCTGGCCTCGGGGGGTTCGGTGACCGC
>PLES01000091.1:47520-48214 GCA_003137075.1 Solirubrobacterales bacterium | reverse complement strand
GAGAAGCCCTGACCGGCCTTGCGCTCAAGGAAGTACTGGCCGACATACGCGATGCTGGTCAGCACGAGATACCAGATGCTGGCGACGATCAGCAGCTGAATCGTCTCGTAGTTCTGGGCGTAGATGGCGTTCGTCTCGTAGTAGATCTCGGCGAAGCCGATCACCGAAGCCAGCGACGTGTTCTTCAGCATGNNACGGAGATGATGCCGGCACGCACGATCTCAGCCATGTATGCACCCTCGTTGAAGCCCAGAGCAAGCCACGCGGCGACAAATACCGTGATCAGCGTGTTGGCGTCCGGATGGAAGAGCGCAGGCCCGAACGGGACGCCGAGCGCGATCACGTGGTCCGGGAAGAGGGACGCGAGGTAGAACCAGAAAACGATCTGGACCAGCAGCGGCGTACCGCGGAAGAAGAAGACGAAGAGCCAGCTTGCCGACTTGAGGATCGGGTTAGGAGAAAGACCCATGACGGCGAGAATCACGCCGAGGACGACGCCGGTGATCATCGCCACAACTGTCAAGTACAGGCAGGCGATGACCCCATGGATTACGCGCGGGTCAAACAGGTACTGACCGACTTCATGCCAATGCACCGCAGGGTCGGTAACCACGAAGCGCACCAACGACGCCGAGACCACCAGCACGACGAAGGCGGCTATCCAGCGCCCCGGACGGCGCACCGGAACGGCCCT
>PLES01000091.1:0-47450 GCA_003137075.1 Solirubrobacterales bacterium | reverse complement strand
GCGGGCGTCAGCTTGGTGCTCTTGGCGATCGCGAGGCCATACGGTGAGACCGCGTAAGCCGCACCGACGAGCTTGAACTTCCCGTGTGACTGCGTGACCTGGTACCCGGCCACCGGCGTGTCGGCAAATCCGAGCTGGGCCCGACCGGATGAGACCGCGAGGTTCGCGAGGTTCTGGTTCGGGAACGGCTTCACGCTGACCGGCTTCNNTTGGTGTCGGTGAACGACGAGGCACCAATCATGTACCGGCCGGCGACCATGCCCGGGATGATGCCGTCGAAGGTGACGTTGGCGACGCTGACCTTCAGCCCCATCACCTTCGCGAGCGCCGCCGAGAGGTCGGCGTCCATTCCCACGACGGTCTTGCCGTTCGAGCCGAGGAACTCGTCCGGCGCATAACTGGCGTCAGCCGCGACGGTCAGCGTCCCCGCTGACTTGATCGCGGCAGGAACGAGCTTCTCCACCGAGGCAACCCCACCGGTGGCCGCAGACGCGGAACTCGCGCCCATCGCGACCAACACGCTGATCAGGCCCGCACCGACGACCGCCTTACCAAACAACATTCTGTAGCGACTTCCGATCAAAGCTTCCTCCAATAGACACGGGGCCCGGCGGAGCGGCGCGGGCCAAGCGCGATGATACGAAGACATGCCCTGCTTGCCTCTATCCAAGTGTCTATATCTATCGCGCCACGGTCATATCCGGGGATTAGGATTGAGCCGATGCGCATAGCCGTCCGCCTGTTTGCCGGTTTGAAGGAGCGCGCCGGGACCGACGCGGTGACGCTTGATCTCGCGGACGACGCCCGCGTCAGCGACGCCCTAACCGAGCTGCGCTGGCTGACGGGCGCGACAAGCGTTGTCATGGCCGTCAACCGCGAGTACGCGACGCCCGAGGTGAGACTCCGTCCCGGTGACGAGCTGGCGCTGATCCCACCGGTTTCGGGAGGCTCACCCGAGCGCCTGATCCACGTGCGCGTCAGCCCGGAGCCGCTGGAACCTGCCGCCGTCACCGCGCGCGTCAGCGATCCCAGAGCCGGCGCGATCGTCACCTTCCTCGGCGTGACTCGTGAGGTACCGGCACTTGAGTACGAGGCCTATGTGGAGATGGCTGAGCGCAAGCTTTTGGAGATCGTTGCGGCGGCCGCAGAGCGCCACGACCTCTGCTCGGCGGCGGTCGAGCACCGGATCGGCACGGTCGCGCTCTCCGAGCCGTCAGTCGTGGTTGCCGCTGCCGCCGCGCATCGCGATGCGGCCTTCGCGGGCGCGCGCGATATGATCGACAACCTCAAAGCCCAAGCGCCGATCTGGAAGCGTGAAGCAGGCGAATGGGTTGAATCGCACGCACCGGCCTAGACCGGCGCAAGCCCAAGCACCGACCTGATGTAGATTCAGTCGCAATGGCTACCTGTCTAGTTACCGGCGGCGCGGGCTTTCTCGGCTCGCACATCTGTGATGAGCTGCTGTCCCGCGGTAACCGGGTGATCTGCGTAGACAACCTCGAGACAGGCTCGCTCACGAATATCGCCCACCTGCGCAGCGACAACTTCGTGCATATGAACGTCGACATCATCGAACCGTTCTTCGTCGATGAACCGCTCGACTTCGTCTACCACTTCGCCTCGCCGGCGTCACCGATCGACTACCTGCGGATTCCGCTGCAGACACTGAAGGTCGGCTCGTACGGCACCCACCACACGCTCGGGCTGGCCAAGCGCCACCGCGCCCGCTTCCTGACCGCCTCCACCAGCGAGGTCTACGNNTTCGGCGAAGCGCTGACGATGGCCTACCACCGCCAGCAGGGCGTCGACACGGCGATTGTGCGGATCTTCAACACCTACGGACCGCGGATGCGCGCACGCGACGGCCGGGCGATCCCGACCTTCATGCGTCAGGCGCTCCAGAACCAGCCGATCACTGTCTTCGGCGACGGTTCCCAGACCCGCTCCTTCTGTTATGTAGACGACCTCGTGCGCGGCATCATCGCGCTGGCCGAGTCCGGCCATCACGACCCGGTCAACATCGGCAACCCGAACGAGTTCACGCTGCTCGAGCTGGCCGAGACGGTCATCGAGCTGACCAGCTCAAGCTCGGAGGTCGTCTTCGAGGAGCTGCCGACGGATGATCCGCAGGTGCGCCGGCCGGATATCACCAAGGCTCGGGAGCTGCTCGGCTGGGAGCCCAAGGTCGAGCTGCGCGAAGGGCTAACCCTGACGCTCGACAAGTCCGGCCGCGACGCGCTGGTCGGCTCGCGATAGCCTCCTGACGCGATGCCGCCGACAGATCGTTTTGTAATCAGCTTCGCCGCTGAGCCACCGCAGGAGGCCCTGCCCTACGGTCGCTGGGCTGACACGCTGCGCGAGCATTTCGTCGCCGCCTGCAACGACATAGACAGCGATGGCGAGGAGCTCGGCGAACCCGGAGAGATCCGCTGGTTCCCGGACCGCACCTTCGAGGGCTGCACCTACGTCGGGGCGACCGCCCGCACGAGCGAGGGTTACGAACTCTTCGGTTACGTCTCCTTCACCGAGGGGGACGGCTCCGGTCCCAGCGACTTTGAGGCGCGGGCCGACTTCACCGGCGATACCGCCGAGAGCAACCCCGATTGGAAGCTCGACCTCAATGAGATGGTGATCGGCACCTGGCGCGGCGACGGCGGCAACACCGCCGAGATGACGCTGATCTGGGGTGTGCCGATGGTTCCCGGAGGCGCAGTGGTCACCGCGGAACTCGCGGACCTCGCCGTCGACCAATGTGCCCTGTTGGACGAGCGCTTCGCGCTGATCGCCGCTGACAACTACCGCGGTGACTACCTCGACGTGAAGCTCTGGGGCTCGCGCGGCCAGTCGCTCGCGGTTGAGTCGCTGTACGTCGAAGACGACGGCGAAGACGCAGTACCCGACGCCGAGCAGTAGGCGCAAGGCGGGTGAGCGCCCTGGTTGCCCGCGCCGGCGATCAGCCGCAGCTGCCGGCGCGCGCGCGGCAGCGTGGGTACCCTCAGCACGCGCCCCGTAGCACCTCGATGCCCTCGTAGCTCAATGGATAGAGCACGCGCCTCCTAAGCGCGGGATGCAGGTTCGATTCCTGCCGGGGGCACTGCTCTGTGCTGTGTCTTGAACGCAGACACTGTCGGAGGCACCGCCGCGCTGTTACTTCTTGGGTGCTGAAAACCGAACCGTCAGCTGGCCAGTGACCCCGAACTGGAAGTCAGCGGCCTTGTCAACCAAGTGGGCGTTGAAGGCGGTCGGACCGACCGTCGACGGCTCGGTCCCGGTGATGTGGAAGGTGGCGACACCCCGGGAGTTGGTCAGTGCTGTCACGACCTTTTGGCCGGGCGGTTTGCCGTTGACGACCACCGACGCGCGCGCCTTGCCGGTGCCCACGTAGATCGACTGCGTCAGGTAGACAGGGACTCCGGCCTTGTCGGCAGTCTCGTTCAAATGCCCGACCAGCTGGACCCTGATCGTCTTGGTCACCCCAACCGGAATCGCTCTGGTGAATGCCTGCGGGTTGAAGGTCAGGTGCATCAGTGCCGGGAGGAAGCGGTTGCTGACGCTGACACTCCCGGGCTTGTTGGTGAAACCGAGCACCGCAAAACCGCCGCCGATCGACGGCTCCGCGCCTGAGTTCTCCGGATATAGCTGGTAGGTGGCGGTCTGTCCCGGAGCCAGGGTTCGCGGACCGTTCCCGCCCCAGAAGGTCGACAGGCCGCGCGAATACTCGATCGTGAACGCCGGCTTGACCCGCGACCCAGAGGTGTTAGTCACACGTACCTGTGCTCCCTGGACCAACCCGAGGATGCCGTTCACATCGACCTTCGTGATCGTCATGTTGAGCGGCGAGGCGGCGGTCAACGAGTAGAGCAGCGCCACCGTGAAGAGCACCGCCGACACGGCAATCGCCTGGGCCCAGCCCAGCGAGCGAACCGGTCCGGTCGGACCGACAATCCGCGCCAACCACGCGCGCCAGCCGCTGCCGGTCAGCGCTGCTTCCAGCAGCGCGCCGTCCTGGGCACCGGAGGGTGCGGCTCGGAAAGTCGGGCCGGCGGTCACAGCCCCGATGATCGCGACCGGAATCAAGGCAATCAGGTAGTTGGTTTGCGACCGCGACGCAAAGAAGTAGATCAGCGCCGGCAGCATGAAAGTCGCCGGACGCAGCAGCGGATACGTGCCGACATAGGCCACCAGCGCCAGCACCGCCATCAGCACGGTGGCAACCGAAAACGCGAACAGCGAACCACCGCCGTAGTGCAGGAACAGGCTGAGCGCCACAGTGCCCTGCCCGGACGGGACCATATTCTTGACAAGCGGCACGAGCGTGCCGCTCAGCCAGGCCGACGGCGCCATCACGATGAACGGCAGGTTCACGACAAAGAAGGTGATGAGCGCGATACGCAGGTAGCGACCGGCTCTGCGCAGCGCGGGCTCGAGTCCGCCACGCGCATACTCGTCACAGGCCAGCGCCGCCAACACAAAGACCAGTAGCGGCCAGGGCGTCTGCTTGATCGAGATCGCCAAGCCGAACATGACCGGCCCGATGTACGAGCGGCGGTCGCTGCCGAAACGGTCCCACCGATACGCCGCGACGATCAGCAGCGGCATGTAGAGCAGATCGGTTACCCCGCCGACGGCGTTGGAGATGTACGCGTCAACCAGCCCTATCACCAGCCCGGCGGCCCGCATGTTGCGCGGCAGCAGCCGATACATCAGCAGGATCGAGACGCCCCAGGCGATCAGATTGAGGCCGACGCCGAGCTCGGAAGACCAACCCAGGATCAGGAATGGCAGGTAGACCAAGAACGCCAGCGCCGGATACGAGAACTGCTCAACCGCGTGCCCGGTGAGCGTGTACGTGTACCCGTCGGGCGACACTCGGAAGATCGAGAATGCATGCCCCATCGAGTGCACGTAGGGGTTCATGCCGTGCTGCACCAGCTGAGCCGCGTACTGGTCGAACGCGAGCTCATCAGTGCCGTAGGAAGGCGAGTTGTGTACCTGCACGAACGCCCAAGCGGCGAACATGGCGAGCAATAGCAGTGCGGTCGCCCAACCGAGCCGGTTCGAGTATCTACGGATCTGGGGCGACTGCCCAAAGTCCATCAGGCTGACTGTGATCGTGGCCAGACCCCAGCCACCCCCGAGCACAACGAACAACGCCAGCCAGGGGAAGGCTGTCGCGTCGCCGAGCAGACCGATCGCGAAGTTCAGGATGGCCAGGCCGGCAACCGTCCACCAGATCCGCTCAGCCCACGACTGTTCTGAGCGCGCCTCGATCATGAGCGGTGCGGGTTCCTGCTTAGGATCATCGACGCCGTCCGCGGTGTGCGGGTCGCCAGGAGAGACAGAACTCAGAACAACCACCAAGCGTTTAAGTTGGCTCTCAAGAGAAGAAGCCTGGACGGTAGGACCCGACCTTGGCCAGAAAGTAAGGAGATGCGCATCGGGCGAATCCGGGCCGACTCACACCAGCGAAGCTCGCTGAACTCGCACGGCGCGGATGGGGAATCATAGCGAAGGCGCGGACCCCCAGATCGCCGCGACCCGGCGATGGGACGCCCCGCCTAACGGTCTGGACGCTCGGGATAGACGTCATCGATGCTCGTCAGCGCCACGTACGGGACCCGCGCCGCCGCCTGGATCGCTTCACCGCCGCCGGCAAGGCGATCACAGATTGAGAGCACCCCGACCACCTGATGCCCCTCGGCCCGCAGCGCCTCGAGCGCGCGGATCGTCGAGCCGCCTGTGGTGACCACGTCCTCGACCAGCATGCAGCGGTCATCGGCCGTCAGCAGTGGCCCCTCGACGCGCCGTGCGAGGCCATGGGCCTTGGCCTCCTTGCGAACGAAGAAGGCCTTCACATCGGCCCCGCCCGCCAAGGCGGAGCAGGCGATCGGGTCGGCTCCCATGGTCATGCCGCCAACCGCGGTGGCGCCCCATTCCGCGGCCTGCGCAGCGACGAGTTCGCCGAGCGCCAGAAAGCCGTCGCGCAGCAGGATCGCGCGCTTCGCGTCAACGAGGTATTGCGCAACGGCGCCGCTCGTCAGCACCACCTCGCCGATCACCAGTGCATGTTCACGCAGGCTGCTGAGCAGCCGCTCGTATGCCTCGGAGTGTGTATCTGAGACCGGCATCGCAGAACACCATAGTCGCCGTGGTGGCGGCGACTATGTGTAGTAGGTGTCGACCCAGTCGCCGACGCGGGTCCAGCCGAAGGCGGGGATCGCGTCGACCATCGGCAGGCGCATGCAGCCGTGGCTGGCCGGATAATCGGGGGCCGGGTTGTAGCCGTGGATCGCGTAGCCACCGTGGAAGAACGAGGAGAAGTACATCCCGTCGGAGGTGTACTCCGGCTCCTTGTAGTAGATCTGGAAGCTGCCGAGGATCGTTGGCGTCGACGGCTTGCCGGAACTGATCGGGAAGATCCACTGGACCTTGGTGCCGTCGTCGATGAACGCGAGCAGCTGGTCCGAAAGGTCGCCCTCGGCGTGGTTGCCCTGCTTCGCGAAGCGCACGTGGAAGCTGCCGTCACCGTCGAGCAGCGCCGTCACGGTCTTGGGACCGAGCGTCTCGATGCCCTCACCCTCGCCCAAGAGGCGGTGGTAGGCGTCCAGCGCCAGCTCTGTGCCAAGGTCGAACTTGCCGGTCTGCGGGATGAACAGATGCAGTGCCGCGAGCCGCTGCTGGAGAAGTTCGACGAAGACGCCGGTCGCCCCGGGGCCGACGTTCGGGTTCAGCGAGTCGAACGAGCCCTGGAGCTTGAAGGCCTTCATCGTCTTGGTGGTCGCGTGGCGCACCTTGACGGTCACCCTGCCGGGACGCGGTGCCGAGACCTTCAAATCGAAGCTGCCGGTGTTGGTGCCCGCCAGGCACCTGGCGGCCAGCTTCACCGTCTTGAAGCGGCTGCCGTCGACCGACTCGCTCACCAGGAACCGCTGACCCGCTACATAGGGCCGGATGCGACCGCTGATCTCGACGCTGCGGTGCGGAACCGTGACCTTTGCCTTGCCGACGGTAAAGAGTCCGGCGAGGCTCAGCGTCGTGCTGGTCGCCCGGACGGCCTTGACCGGCTTGCGCTTGGTCTTAGTGGTCGTCGTGACGGTGGTGGTCGGCGTCGTTGTAATCCCGGTGGTCGGCGTGCCGGTCGTGGTCGTGCCGGTTGTCGTCGTCGTCGTGACCGTCGGCGTCGTGGTGGTTGTGGTGATGGTTACCACCGCAGCCTTGGGCGCGGTGCAACCCGCCGCCTGTGCGCCAGCGGACGTACAGGCCATTGCCACCGCCAAAAGCAGGGTCACCGACCCGACGCCCGTACCGACCCGCACTTTCATGTGAACGAGATTAAACCAGCCATTAATTAGAGGATCGTATGACGCCCCGGGAGAGCGGGCCTGTGACCAGCGCGATCGTCAGCAGCGCGCCGAGACAGAGCGCCACGATCTTGCCGGCTCCCCAATTCAACTCGTTGACGCCCAGAGCGATGCAGTTGTTGACCGAATGCAAAGCCATGCCCGGGTAAAGCGAGCCGGTCTTCCAGCGCACGATGCAGAGCACGAAGCCGAGGAAGCCGAGCGGGATCAGGAACGCCGGCTGGGCCGAATCGAAATGGGCCAGCCCGAACAGCACACCGACGATCGCCGCCGCGACCCACGGCCCCAGCTGGCGCCCGGCGACCCGAACGTCGAGACGCCGCAGCACGCCGAAGAGAAAGCCGCGAAAGAAGAACTCCTCGCAGATCGGTGCGGCCACGCAGACAAAGACGCTGACCGCTATAGCCGCCCAGGTGCTGCGCTGCACCCCGAGGTCAGCCGGCAGCCGATCGGTGCCGTGGACCGCGAACAGCTGCGAGTAAACCTCTGTCACCACGAAGTATCCGACGGCAGCCAGCACGAACGCGGTCACCCCGAGCCGCCAGCGGATCCGCACGTAGCCGAATTCGGCGCGCCCCATCCAGCCGCGCAGCACCGACATGTAGATGGCCGCGAGCACAAAGGCACCGTCGAACAGAAAGTCCGCGACGATGTTCACGGCCGGCGGCGGGTTCGTGGTTGAGCCCCCGAACGCCGCGCCAACGCCCTCGGTGATGATCGAAACCATCACCCCGCCTGAGAAGCCGATCACCACGGCGAGCAACGCGACCCAATACGGCGCTTTGCCGCGCTCGCTCTCTTCTGGCTCTAGAGGCATCGCGACGAGGGTACTTCCACAGGCGCTACCCGACCCACAGCCAGGTGGCGAACTCGGCCGTGAACAGGCCGAGCAGCACCGCCCCGAAGGCCACCGCCTGGGTCGTCATGCGCTTACGCACCACCAGTTGGGCGACCGGGATGAACAGCGGAAAGGCGAGCATCGCGTAGCGCGGAGTCGAAGCCAGCGGCGAAAGCTTGACCGGGTCCGAGAGCGGCAGCGCCAGCGACACGAGCGTGTAGGCGGAGTACGCCGGCGGCAGCCGCTTGAGGCCGGCGATGAACGCCGCCACAACCAGAACCAGGAACGCGAACAGGTAGATGTCCTGCACGGCACTGAAGCTGGGGCCGCCCGTGTAGAGAGCGATCCGGTACGGCGGCACCGGCCCCTGAATCAGCTGGCGCAGACCGTCCCAGGCAGCCTTCGCGCCCTGCCAGGCCGCACCGAACGGCCAGGTCTGCGCGTGCTGCCAGAACTCCGATTGAGTCTGGAATGGCGCCAGACCATTGCCGTACTTGAACGCCAGATACGCGAGGAAGGCGAGCAGCCCGGCGGGCAGAAGCGCGAGCCAGGCGACGCCGATCGCGGGCCACCGCAAGTGCGCGCGCACGCCGCCGGCACCGGGTTTGCCGGCGGCTGAACCAGCGTCGGCCGGGGACCGCCAGACGGCGATCAGGATCAGCGGTACGAGCAGGACCACGCCCTCGATCCGGGTCACCGACGCCAGCGCGCCCAAGAGCCCGGCGTAGAGCCAGCGCTCACGACGCGCGCAGTAGATCGCCCCCAACGAGAGCGCCAAGAAGAGCGATTCGGTATAGACCGCCGAGAAGTAGAACGCCATCGGGCAAAACGCCACGAGCAGCACCGTGACCTCCGCCACCTGCGCCGAGAAGTCAAGTTCGACCAGCCGGTAGAGCAGCCAGAGCGCGACCGCAAAGGCGAGCAGAGAGATCAGCAGGCCGGCGATCAGGTCGGAATCGACGATCCAACCGAGCACCCGGATCAGCGCCGGATAGAGCGGAAAGAAGTTCATCCGCGCAAGCCCGCCGGCCGGATTCAAAGGCACGCCGCTGGTCTGCGCCCCGTAACCCCATTTGGCCACAGCCAGGTACCAGGACGAGTCCCAGCGGGCGAACGGTGAGATCATTAGGTTCGGGAAGTATCCGAACGGTGCGGTGAACCTGTCGGGGTCGTAGGAAGATGCGACCGGCTGGTTGCCGAACTGGGCCACAGCCACCACGCCGGCAAGGAAAACCACCAGCCGCGACGTCCAGAAAGCCCGCCAGACGACGCGTCGAACCGGGTCTTGCGCTTCTGTCACGGCGAGGAAGTCTTCCACGCGCGAGGAATAATGCTGTTTGTGACCCGGCACGACCGACAGCGGCGACGGCGCCAGAAACGCAAGCATCCGCTCCAGCGCGTGCTGCTGTTCGGTGGGCTGTTGGGCGTCCTGGCGGTTGCGCTGGCCGCACTCGGGATCGTCGGCTACGTGCTGGCGGTCGCCGACGACGCCCCGAGCATCAGCAGCTACCACGCGCGGCTGCCCGGTCAGACGACCCAGGTCTTTGCCAGCAACGGCAAATCGCTCGGCTACATGCAATCGGACGTGCTTCGCCAGCAGCTGACCCAGGCGCAGCAGCCGGATCTGCTGCGAGAGGCGACGGTTGCGATTGAGGACCGTCGCTTCTGGTCGCACGGCGGCGTCGACTACGAGGGCCTGGTCCGCGCAGCCGTCAAGGATCTCTTCGAGGGCGGCGGCATCCAGGGCGGCTCGACCCTGACGATGCAGCTGGTCAAGAACATCTATCTGCCGACGAACATCTCGCACAACCTCAAGTACAAGATCATCCAGGCGAAGCTCGCGAATGACCTGCAGGCGAAGCACACCAAGAACTGGATCCTCACCCAGTATCTGAATGACGTGCCCTACGGCACGGTCAACGCGCAAAGCGCATACGGTGTTGCCGCCGCCTCGAAGATGTTCTTTGACAAGCCTGTCGGGCGCCTCGATCTCGCGCAGATGGCACTGCTTGCCGGGCTTCCTCAGGCGCCGACGACCTACAACCCGTTCAACAACCCCACCGCGGCCACTGAACGGCGCAGTGAGGTTCTCGCAGCCATGCTGAAGGCGGGATACATCACGGCGTCCCAGGAGAGCCGCGCCGACGCTTCGAAGCTGCAGCTCGACTCGAACACCACGTTTGACGAATACCAACAGCCGTACGTGATGAACTACGTACAGCAGCAGCTGATTCAGGACCTCGGCCAGGGCACCGTCGACAAGGGCGGGCTCCAGGTCTACACGACGATCAACCTGGCTGACCAGGCCTACGCCAAGACCGCGATCCTGGCCCATGAGGGCGAGCCCGGGGACCCGGCCGCGGCGCTCGTGTCGATCGATCCCGCCAACGGCAACATCCTGGCGCTACAGAACTCGACCACCTACGGCGAGGGCCGCGGGCAGACCGAGTTCGACTATGCCACCCAGTCGGCACGCCAGACCGGCTCATCCTTCAAGCCTTTCGTCTTGATGACGCTGATCCACGACGACAACGGCGACCCCAACGACACCTACTACAACTCCGAGCCGCTGCCGGAGGGCTGGCTGCCCGGATACCCGACCTACGGGGTCCACAACGCCGAGGCCGGCGGCATCGGCGTGATCAGCGTCTCACTCGCCACAACGCTTTCCGTCAATGCCGTGTACGCGCAGCTCGGAGTCGACGTGGGGATGAACAACGTCGACACGATGGCCCACGACATGGGCATCACCTCGACCCTGACCGGTAACCCGGCGGAGGCGATCGGCGGTCTCAAGTACGGCGTCTCGCCGCTGCAGATGGCGGACGCGTACTCGACGATCGACAACGGCGGCTACCACGTCCCGGCAACGATCATCTCCAAAGTTGTGCTGCCACCGTGCCAGGCCGCTCACCAACTGGATTGCGGCAAGACGCTGACCTTCGGGGACCCGAAGCACACGACCGTCTTTACGCAGGGCCAGGCCTACGCCGCGACCACCGTCCTGCGATCGGTCGTGACGTCCGGCACCGGCACGGCGGCCAACTACGGCTGCCCCGCCGCCGGCAAGACCGGCACCACCAGCAACTACACGGACGCCTGGTTCGTCGGTTACACGCCGGAGCTCTCGACCGCGGTCTGGGTCGGATATCCGAACGCCGACACCTACATGAACGATGTCAACGGGCTCGGTCCCGGCTACGGCGGCACGCTCGCCGCACCGATCTGGCACGACTTCATGCAGAAGGCCTCCGGCAGCTACTGCGGCACCTTCCCGACGCCGAGCGAGTACTGGTACGGCACCGAGTACTTCGGCAAGCACTCGTCGGTGGCTCCCGTTTATACGACCACGACCACGACCGGGACCGGGACCAGCACGACCGGGAGCACGATCCCGAATACGAACAACACCAACACCTCGACGACCACCAACACTTTGAGCAACGCGACGCAGCCGACGGGCGGCGGTGCCCCGCCGATCTACTCCACGCCGCCGGCGGCCAACGGCGGCAACGGCGCCTGACCGCACGGCGCCTGACCGGCGCCATCGGTTGGCACACGCCTAACGCGGGCTTGCGCCTAGAATCACAGGCAATGCCAAAAGAAGAAAAGGTCGAACTCGAGGGCGAGGTCGTCGAGGCCCTCCCGAACGCGATGTTTCGCGTGAAGCTCGACAACATGGACCGGGTCGTGCTCGGCCACGTCGCCGGCAAGATGCGGCGGTTCCGCATCCGGATCCTTCCGGGTGATCGCGTGCGGGTGGAACTTTCCCCGTACGACCTGGACCGCGCGCGGATCGTCTACCGCCACAGGTAACAGCTCTCGCAATGAGAGAGCTCGAGCTGATCGCCGAGCTACGCGACCTCTTGGGCGCTCACAGCCCCCGCGTGGTGCGCTGGCTCGGCGATGACGCGGCGGTGGTCCAGGGGCGAGCTTATGCAGTCACGTCAGTCGACACGATGGTCGAGGGCGTGCACTTCCGTAGCGGCGAGCTGAGCCCAGCCGAGATTGGTCACCGTGCGCTGGCGGGTGCGCTCTCCGACCTTGCGGCGATGGGCGCCGAGGCGGGCGAGGCATACCTGGCGCTGGGCGTGCCGAGCGGCTCTGATGCCGAACTGCTGCGTGGACTGGTCCGCGGTGCCGGTGCGCTGGCGCGCGAATACGACGTCACGATCGCCGGCGGCGATCTGACCAGCGCCCCAAGTCTGTTTCTGTCCTTTACGGTCGTCGGCTGGGTCGACGACCCTGGCGAGCTGGTCGGTCGCGGCGGGGCGCGCAGCGGTGACCTCGTTGGTGTCACTGGCTCGCTCGGCGGTTCGGGAGCGGGGCTGGCGTTGCTCAGCGCTCGGACTTCGCTGCACGGGTCAGGCGCAGTGGTCGCCGACGCGGCGATCGTGCAGGGCGCCGTCAACGCAGAGCTCGCCGCCGGCCTTCGTCGGCGTTACGCGACACCAGCACCGCGGCTACGCGCGGGCCGGGCGCTGGCGCTTGCCGGCGCCAGCGCGATGATCGACATCTCCGATGGGCTTGCCACAGACGCTGCGCAGATTGCGCGCGCGAGCGGTTGCGCGCTGGAACTGTCGCCGGCAGCACTGCCCTTGGCCCCCGGCGTGGCTGAGGTGGCCAGCGCACTCGGCCAAGATCCAGGGGCCTTTGCGGTTCAGGCCGGCGAGGATTACGAACTCTGCTTCACCGTACCGCCCGAGGCGCGCGTCGCGATAGAGACGGCCCTGGAAGGGCTCAGCGACGCGCGGCCGGGGGTCAGTTGGATTGGAAAAGTGGTCTCGGGAGAGCCGTCTGAGGTCCGCTTTGACGCGGGCTCTCAGCAGCTGGCTGGATACGAGCACCAGCTTTAGTGCGGCGCTGATCAAACAGGGTCATGAATCCTGGATGATGAAGAATCGCGTCGGCCACCTGTTGGACGTCGACGCGGTACTCGCCCTCGGCAAGTCGTGTTTTAAGCACAGTCATGTTGGATTCGTCCTCCTTGCTCATCCTGCGGTTCTCATCGGCAGAACCCTTGCGCCACTTAACCCTTCGGATAAAACTCGACCAAGGTTCTAGGCGGGGACCGATGAGCTCGCAAGCACGGCGGCGGAGGGCTGCACGTACGCGAGGCGCGCGAACACGGCGATCCGCTGTGAGGCGCTGTAGAGCGGGTTGCAAGCAGACAGCACAAGCCGCTCGTAACCGAGGTTTCGGGTGATCCACCAGGCGTTGGGCGTGACCACGCGTTGGCTCTCAACCACGTAGTGAAATGTGCCGTAGGGCATCTGCAGCTCGATCCGGTCGCCCCTGTGGAGTTCGTTGATGTTGCGGAAGGGCGCGAGGTAGGTGGTGCGATGGCCGGCGATCGCGACGGTTTCGCCCAGCCCAGGGAAAGCGGTCGACGAGTAGTGCCCCGGACCGAGCTCGAGGTCACCGGTGCTGGTGCCCTGCACGATCTCGTAGGCGACCCCGATCCCGGGGATCGTGAGGCGGCCGATCGCCGCGCCGTTGGGGACACGCTGCGCATCCTGACGTGCCAGGAAGGCGATTCGCTCCTCGGCGTTTGCAAGCCGCTGCAGCGACACCTGTTCGCCGTTGGTCAACGGCATCGAGCTGTAGCTGAGATAGCGACGGTTGAGGTCGTGACGTTTGACGATCGCGATCAGACCGGTTACCGGCTCCTGCCAGACAAGCGTGACCAGCACGTCTGCAAGCAGGAGCGCGCCGGCGAGCATCAGCGTGGCGGAGATCAGGCGGCGCCCGCGGCTCATCGCTTCATCGCCTCAGTGCCGACTTCGTTCCGCCGAGCGAGCCCGGTCCCGCATAACTCGCCGGCCCGCGTACCGTTACCGGCGCCTGCGCCGCTGAGGCGGCGGAGTGGACGCTGCGAACGGCGATCACCAGGGCACTGGCGAGACAGCCGAGCGCCAGCGCCCAGCAGGCGGCCATAGCCACTGGCATCGCACCGCCGGCGATCATCAGGGCGCCGCTCCAGAGCAGGCCCGGCGGGGTCAGACCGTAGGCGTTCGCGTAGTAGATCACGACCAGCAACGCCGGCAACACGGCCAGCAGGGTCATCACTAGCACGGCCCAGCGGCGACTGCGAACGCCCGGCTGCGCCAGCCACAGCCAGAGATGCAGCGCCGGGATCAGGAAGAGTGCCGCGAACGGGTTCAGCACCCAGAGCGCCAGCGCGACCAGACACATGACGACCGTCAGCGCGACGGCGGCGGCGTCGGCGGCGGGTGATTCGGCCCCACCGGCCCGTCGCCCGGTCGGACCGTAGGCCGACGCGATCGCACGTAGCCCCAGCGGCCGCAGCACCAGGAAACCAAGCACGACCAGGACCAGCACGCCGATCAGCACCGCCAGATCACCGCCGGTGACAGGCACGACCCGCGCTCCGATCGCACCCGGGGGCATCGCCGAAAACAAGTTGGTGACCCGCGCAACAAGCAGCGCCGCAAGTGCGATCAGGAACGGCAGCGCGCCACACAGCACCCACCCGAGCCAGCGCAAAATCGAATGTCCGCGACGGCGGGTGCGGGCCAGCGCATCGACGGCGGTCGCGGCGACCGGCAAGATCAGCGCCAGCACCAGCAGCCGCACCGCCCACAGCGGCACGACCTTGCCGTCGATCAGCAGGTAGGAACTCGGGGACGCCACCGGCGCAGCCTGGTCGAGTGCGTTGACGGTCTGCAGGACAGCACTGCCGAGGTTCGCGACCTGGTTGCTGGTGCCGGGGACGGACGCGGTGCCCGCCGGCGTGAGCGTGTCGCCCGAAACCGAGAGCAGCACTGCCGGAATGCCAGACTCGATGAACGGCGACAGCTCAGTCACCGAGAAGGGAAATGCCAACCGCACGAACTGGCCCGCGAGCCCGGTCTGTGGGGTGTTGATGCCCGCCTCGACGCGGACATAACGCGCGAGCGTATTGCGCAGCAACGGCGGCGCGAGCTGGTCGCTGCCGGACCAGCTCACCACAACCGGGTTGCGATGACGCGCGCCGCCCAGATCGCCCAACACGATGACCGCGTCCACCGGCTGGCTTGAAAGCGAGTGGGCGAGCTCAGTGGCGCCGGCAGCGCCGACCTGACCGCTCGTCGAGACGAGCAGCACAGACTGCGTCAGCGACTCCCCGGATAGCGCCCGCGCCAGATCCAGCAGCACTGCGGTTCCCGTCATATCGGCGACCGCCCGCCCGGCGTGGGGAACGCTATCGCGGTGGGCGACCACGACGATCTCCCCACCGCTCAGCCCGGCGCGGGTCGCGGAGACGTTGGTCAGGACCTGCTGGCCGCTGGCGGTGTCGGCGGTGAACTCCTGCGTTGAGACCCGGAACCCCGTGATCCCCTTGAGCTCTGCCTCCACGTGCTGGGCGAGCGCGTTGTCGCTGGGACTTCCCGGGGTGCGGTTCGCGTAGGCCTTCGCGAGCCCCATCGCGGTGTCGTAGGTCGATCCGAAGAACTGCCCAGGGGCCAGCGTGGTGCTGACGCCGCCCGGCTGGCTCTCCAAGGAGAAACCAAACACGATCACGGCGAACGCGATCAGCACCACCAAAGCCCGATAGATGCGCGGGTCCACCATCAGATGCAGGGTACCCGCCTACAAATCGCAAGCCTGCCTCGGTTGCCGAGCGATGCGCGGCCTCTCAGGCGGGTCCGGCGCCAGCGCCACTTAGTGCTTGGCGGGAAGCTCTCCGTCGAAATATTCAAGGTGGCCCTGGGCCCCGCGGAACATCCACTTGTCCTGCTCGTTGCCGGTCCAGACCCCGACCTTGTCACCGTCGGGGTAGACGCAGACTGCAGGCGCAGCTTCTCGCGAGAACATCACGATGCGAGCGCTGGCGGCGCCCTCATTCCAGACCTTGTGCGCACCATCGGGTCCGGCGGGGAAGCAGCAGACCTCCCCAGCGTGAACCGTCTCGGTGCCGGTCGGAGTGCGCACCTCAACCTCGCCGACCATCACGATCAGCCACTCCTCCACGTACTCGTAGTGGTACGGGCAGAGGTTCTGGCCTTCAGGCAGCTCGAACAGGCGCACGTTCAGCTCCTTGCCGCCGATGGCCTTGCCAAACGGTGCCTCAGCACAGCGGTAGCCCTCGGGGTCCGTATCGTCGTATTCGGCGTTTATCTCATCTTGAAATGCATTCGGTCGGGTCATGCCGCCATGATCCCACCCATGCCAAGCTGTTTTGTGGGATGAGCGAGCGCGTCACGCACGACCAGCTGGTCCTGACCCTGGCCCGGCGTCTGCGCGAGACGGTGCTACCTGAACTGGGTTCGCACAGCGGCCGTGAACAGCTCGCGCCCGGAGCCGGTGGCGACGTCACCTTCGCCGTAGACGAGCTCGCCGAGGCGGAGCTGGCCCGGTTCATCTCTGATCATGCACCGCGGTTCGCCTTCTACTCGGAGGACCGGGGCTTGGTCAGCCCGGCAGGCGACGAGACACACGTGCTTGTGGTCGACCCGATCGACGGCACCCGGCCGGCCATGGCCGGCCTCGAATCGGCCTGCGTAGCGGTTGCCCTGGCCCCGCTCGATGACGGCGAGCCAACCATGGCCGACATCGAAGTCGGGTGCGTGATGGAGATCAAAACCGGCGCCTGGTTCCTCGCGCGGCGTGGCGAGGGTGTGCTTGGCACCCATCCCGCGGAGTTGAGCACCAACGTCGATCTGGGTTCGATCTTCTGGGCTTACGGCTTTCGCGGGCGGCCTGCCCGCGCCACCACCGAGGTGTTGGCAGAGCTGATCGACGGCTCATCTGTCGGCGGCGGCACGTTCGAGCTCGGATCGCAGGCTTTTGCGATGACGCGCGTCGTCAGCGGCCAGCTCGATGCGGTGATTGAGGTCGGATCGAGGATGATTGACGACGTGCCGGCAATGCTCGATCAGTTCCTCGCGGTAGGACGCGGCGAGGTTCTGAACAACTCGCCCTACGATCTCGCCGCCCCCTGGCTGTGCCTAACGGAGGCCGGCGGAGTTGTCAGCGACGGGTGGGGGCGGCCACTCGACGACCGGCTGCTGCTCGGTTCCGGCCATGATTTCCAGATGTCTTCGATCAGCGCCGCCTCGCGGCAGCTGCACGAACTGCTGGTCGACGCGATTGACGCCGGTATCGAGCGGCTACAAGCGGTATTCGGCTAGTGGTCTCGCACGTGAATACCCAGGAGCCACTCGAATGCCGCAGCGTTTGCGGACGGGGACACTAAATGGCAAGTGATCGACTAATCCTCGTCTCGAACCGCGGCCCCGTGACCTTCCAGTCAGACGGCGAGGTGCGCCGCGGTAGCGGCGGTCTCGTCACCGCGCTGATGGGCCTCGCCGCACACCGCGAGGTCACCTGGGTCGCTTCAGCAATGACCGACGCTGATGCGCGCGTGTCGGCGGAGCACGACGGCCAGCCGTTTCCGGTCGAAACCCCGGATGGCACCGAGTATTTCGTCAAGCTCGTCGCTTCCGATCCCGACGCCTACGACCGCTTCTACAACATCATCGCGAACCCAATGCTGTGGTTCATCCAGCACTACCTCTGGGATCAGTCCAACGCGCCGGATATCCGGCGCAATGAGACCGAAGCCTTCGAGTTTGGTTACAACGTCGTCAACGAGGACCTGGCTCGTGCCGTGCTCGAGGAGATTGAGGGGATCGAGCACCCGGTCGTGATGGCGCACGACTACCACCTCTACACGCTGCCGGCGTTGATCCGGCGGGCGCGACCCGACGTCTTCCTCACGCACTTCATCCACATCCCTTGGAGCCAGCCCGACTCCTGGCGGGTACTGCCGGCGGTGATGCGGGAAGACCTGTACCGCGGAATCCTCGCCAACGACATCATCGGCTTTCACACGAGCTCCTACCGACGCAACTTCCTGCTCTGCTGCGAGGACCTGCTGGGGCTTGAGGTCGACCACAAGACCGGTCTCATCTGGGCCGGTGACCGCGAGGTCTGGGCACGGGTCTACCCGTTGCCGATCGACGCTGACGCGGTCAGGGCGGTTGCTCGCACTCCCAAGGTGCGTGAGTACGAGCAGGAGCTGCTTCGTCGGCGCCGCGATCACCTGATCCTGCGTGTCGATCGGGCCGACCTCTCAAAGAACATCCTGCGGGGATTCACGGCGTTCGACGTCTTCCTGGAACAGCACCCGGAGTTCCGGGAGCGGGTCACGTTCATCGCGCACCTGATGCCGTCCCGTACGGATGTGCCGGAATACGCCGAGTATCTGGAGCGGATCGAAGCGGTGGTGGCTGTCGTCAACCACCGTCACGGCTCGCCGGATTGGATGCCGATCCAGCTCAAACTGCGGGACGAGCTTGAGGAGGCTGTGGCCGAGTACATGCACTACGACGTGCTGATGGTCAACGCGATGTTCGACGGCATGAACCTGGTCGCCAAAGAGGGTCCGATGGTCAACGGCCGTGCGGGCGTCTCGATCCTCAGCGAGAACACCGGAGCTCACGAGGAGCTGGGCGAGTTCGCGCTCTCGGTCAACCCGTTTGACATCCAGGAGCTCGCCGACTCACTTCACGCCGCGCTGACGATGCCCGTCGACGAGCGGCGGCGCAGGCACCACGGTTTGCAGGCGATCATCACTGCCCGCAATCCGGGCGACTGGATCGACGAGCAACTTCACGACATCCGCGCTAAGGCAGATTCGGCCAAGCGTTAGTAGAGGGATCGGCCCGCGCCAACCCACAGCCGCGGACCCTGCAAACGAGAGTTATTCGACGCGAAGCTTTGCCTGCTGGCGTTCGGGCGCGATCCGGACCACGTTCCAAGCCAGTCCGACCTTAGACATGCCGCGGATCATCAGCCCGGTGATGTCGAACTCCCACCACTTCATGCCGTGGAAGGCAGAGCGCGGGAAGGCGTGGTGGTTGTGATGCCAGGACTCTCCGAGTGAGAACGGTGCCAGCCACCAGACGTTGGTCGACTTGTCTTCGATGTCGAAGCGGCGCTGACCGAAGATGTGACAGATCGAGTTGACCGACCAGGTCACGTGGTGACCGAAGAAGACACGTACCAGGCCACCCCAGATGTATCCCTCAAGCGCACCCTTCCAGGTGAAGCCAGACAGCACGAACCCGGCCACCGTCGGAATCAGCAGCGAGACGATCGCGATCAGCGGGAACAGCTTGCCGATCCGGCGCATCTTCGGATCCTCGTAGAGGTCGGGGGCGTACTTGCGCCAATCAGCCTGGCCCTGCGTCTCGAGCAGCCAGCCGGCGTGCGCATGCCAGAAACCGCTGAACCCTGTGCCATGGCCGACGTGCGGGCTGTGCGGATCGCCCTCCTTGTCGGTGTGGGCGTGGTGCTTGCGGTGGTCTGCGACCCAGTCCATGACCGAGCCCTGAAGTGAGAGCGAGCCGAGCACCGCGAGCGTGTACTCAACCCACGGGTAGGACTGGAACGCACGATGCGTAAGCAGGCGATGGAAGCCGAGCGTCACCCCCACAGCGCTGACCATGTACATCACAACCATGATCGCGATCTGGGTCCAGTTGACCATCGAATTCCAGAGCAAGACCATCGCGCCGATCACACCAAGGAACGGAACCACCACCCCGGCGAGGTTGGCATTGCGCTCCGTCCGGTTCATGCCGGTCGGTGGGCGTTCGGTCAGCGTGCGAGGCTCTGTAGTGGTCATGACTGCAGTTTCACACCTCTGAGCCGCAACTTCTTGTAGTTATGCACGCACGCGTGCCCCGAAAGTTGTGCCATCTGTATGAGTGGCACTCGTGATCAATGCAACGTTCGGCGCTGCGAGAGCATCTCCGTGTACTGGGCGATCCGCCGCGTGCGAGTCTCGGGCCGTTTGGCGTCGCCGATCCGATAGAGAAACGCGTAGCGATTGGCGCCGGTGAGCGTTGCGAAGAACTCGGCGGCGGGCGGGTTCGCATCGAGCGCGATCTGGAAGTCAGGCGGCACGGCGATCGCCGATTGGGGTTCGTAGGCTGCTTCCCAGCGGCCGTCCGCCTGGGCGCGCTTGACCTCCTCGAGCCCGGAAGGACGCATCAGCCCTGCGGCGATCAGCTCCGTCGCCCGGTCCCGATTGATCCGTGACCACCTGCTCCGCGCACGGCGGTGGCTGAAGCGCTGGCGGTAGAAGTATTCGTCAACCGTTCCGAGCTGGCCGTCTATCCAGCCGAAACACAGCGCTGTCTCAATTGCCTGCGCCTGAGTGACTGTCGCCCGGGGCGCACCCTTCTTGGCGAACCGGAGCCAGACCGCATCGTCGCTCGCATGGTTCTGTTCAAGCCACGCCTCCCAGGCGGAACGGTCCGCAAGCTCGAGCAGGGTAGGTTCGGGAGGAGCCGGTCGCGGGGCCATTGCGGTTGCTATATTCGCTGGTCGCCCGGCAGTTGGCTCGTTTTTGAGCGCAGCGACGGGCCTTTCAACATGTCCAAAGATCCCATCACTTACGACCTCGTCCTGCTGCTCTCGATGAAGAGCGAAGACGAGGCACGCGCAAAGATCGTCGCCGATGTAGAGGCCGCGATCACGGGCGCAGGTGGCGCCGTCTCCCGCAACCAGTCCTGGGGACAGCGTCCGACGACTTACCGGATCAACCATCAGACCGAGGCCGAGTACCACCTGTTGCAGTTCACAGGCCCGACCTCACTGCTGGAGTCGCTTTCACACAGTCTGCGGATCGCCGACGAGGTGCTTCGCTTCAGGATCATCAAGGTCCTGCCGGGTACGCCCGAGGCTCCCGATAGCGCACCCCCGGTTCTGGCTGGTACCGCTGGCGTGGGCACTGCCCTCGACAGCGAAGCCGCCTAGTTCGTCTGCCTGCCGGCCGAGCCGTTCAAGGCTCGGCTTCCGCAAAACTGCGCGCTCCCGCCGTGTAAACGCCGGGAGCGCCTTTGCGTTCCCGTGGGCGGCGGATCGGCGCGTGGTGTTGTCCTCGCTCGCTCGCGTGCATTCGCACGCCACGCTCACTGTGTCCTAGCCACGCTTGATCCGGCGCCCACGGACCGTAACGGAGATTCGCGTCTCTGTGGCGCCCGCAAGCGGGTTCATGGCGAGCCTGTGACGAATCTGTGCCAATT
Organism: Solirubrobacterales bacterium; assembly: GCA_003137075.1. GTDB lineage: Bacteria > Actinomycetota > Thermoleophilia > Solirubrobacterales > Solirubrobacteraceae > Palsa-465. Next base: position 26,211 of record PLES01000091.1, on the reverse strand, counting down.
AGCGACTGTCGCTCTGAAGCCGGCCTAGGCCGTGCTTAGACTCGGCCACAGGCTTTAGCAACCTCTTGAAAGGAGCCCTCCATGGCGGGGAGCAACATCAATCGGGTCATCATCACCGGCAACCTCACTGCCGACCCGGAACTGCGATCACTTCCATCCGGCACGAGCGTCTGCAAGCTGCGTGTCGCGTGCAATGGTCGCCGCAAGAACAACGCGTCCGGGCAGTGGGAAGACGACCCCAATTTCTTCAACGTAACGGTCTGGGGAGCACAGGGCGAGAACTGCGCCAAGTACCTCAGCAAGGGTCGTCCGGTGGCGATCGACGGCCGTCTTGACTGGCACGAATGGGAGACGGACGGGCAGAAGCGCTCAGCAGTCGATATCATCGCTGAGACCGTGCAGTTCCTCGGCGGGCGTGATGACGCTTCGAGCGGTAGCGGCAATGGGTTCTCTAGCAGCGTAAATGCTGCTTCGAGTGACATCCCAGTCGATACCAGCGACTACGTCTCCGCTCCCGTGGGTGCAGGTGCCGCCGATGACGATATTCCCTTCTGAGGCGGACGGAATAGCAATAGGAACTTCAATCAGGTGATGCCAAGTGGCGAAGCAACGTAGAAGGCCGGTTCGCCGGCGCGACAGGAAGGGCGGCCCGTCATCGGGTCGGCGCAAGCCGTGCCCGTACTGCCGCGACAAGGTCGACCAGGTCGACTACAAGGATGTTTCCGCCCTGCGGCGGTTCATCTCCGATCGCGGCAAGATCCGCTCACGGCGGATCACGGGCGCATGCCGTCGGCACCAGAGCCAGGTGGCTCGTGCCGTCAAGCGTGCGCGCGAAGTCGCTCTACTCCCGTACGTTGCCGAAGGTGGCAGCGAGCGCGAGGGCCGCGGTGGCCGTTTTGACCGCGACCGCGACCGCGACCGGTAGCCCCAGGAGGTAGATACATGCCCCAGGCAATCCTGCTCCAGGACGTTGAGACGCTGGGTGAGAAGGGCGCCGTCGTAGACGTGTCGCCCGGTTACCTGCGCAACTTCCTGATGCCCCGCAAGCTGGCCGAGGTCGCAACCAAGGGTTCGATCGATGCCGCAACCAAGCGTCGTGAAGCTGCAGAGCGCGAACAGCGCGCTGCGGTCGACCGTGCGCGTGAGAGCGCCGAGTTGCTCGGTAAGACGGTCCTGACGATCCCACAGCAGGCAGGCGACGACGGTCGCCTGTTCGGCTCGGTGACCACGCAGGACATCGCTGACGCGATCCGCGATGCCCGTGGCATCAAGATCGACAAGCGCAAGATCGATCTCGAGGATCCGATCAAGAGTGTCGGCACCTACATGGTTTCGGTTGAGGTAGTCGACGGGGTTATTGCCACCGTCAAGACGATGGTCGTTGCTTCCTAACTCAGGCGGCTCAGAGATTCGTTCGAGAGCCCGCCTTCGGCGGGCTCTCGGCGCTTAAGAGCCTGTCTCAAAGGGGTCGGAGTGCGTCAGCGACCGAGGCATTTCATGCTCGGTGCGGGAACGACGTTTAGTGATCCGTCCGAGTCCGACCTATCTTTGGATGTCCGTCCTATGAGCGCCACGATCTCAACCGATGTTCCCCCTCACAACCTGCAGGCTGAGAAATCGGTGCTGGGTGCCGTGCTGCTGGACGAGCAGCACTTCAGCGCATTGGTCGTTGACGAACAGCTGCGCGCCGACCACTTCTACGTCGGAGCCCACGTGGCCGTGTTCGAGGCGATGCTCGAGCTCTACAAGCTCGGTCAGAAGATTGACCACCTGACGGTCGCTGAGCGGCTCAGCCAGAACAGCCGCCTCGGCGAGGTTGGCGGTCCCGACGCGATCGAGGAGCTGGCCTCATGGGTACCGGCCACCGGGCATGCCCGGGAGTACGGCCGGATCGTTCGTGAGCAGGCCCAGCTGCGGGCGCTGCTCGCCGCAACCCGGGAGATCCAGTCAGACGTGCGCAACCGCAACGGTTCGGCACGAGAGCTCGTTGAACAGGCCGAGCGAGCGATGCTGGAGGTTGCCCACGATGAGCGCCAGCGCTCGATCCGCCCGGTCAATGACGTTCTGCACGAGGAGATTGAGCGCCTCCAGATCCGCACGGCTTCGTCGAGCCCGCTTACCGGTACGCCGTCTGATTTCCGCGACCTCGACGCGCTCACCGGCGGTTTCCAGCCCGGCAACCTGATCATCCTCGCCGCGCGACCGTCGATGGGCAAGTCTGCCCTGGTCGCGAACTTTGCCGAGAACGCCGCGCTCGCCGGCTACCCGGTCGCGCTGTTCTCGCTCGAGATGTCCGAGACCGAGCTTGCCCAACGCTTCGTCGCCTCGCAAGCCAAGGTCAAGGGCGAGGACCTGCGGCACGGCAAGGTCAGCGACAGCCAATGGCCGAAGATCCTCGACGCCTCGCGGCGGCTGGGCGCGGCGCCGCTCTACGTCGACGACTCGAGCGACACCGGCGTCTTGGAGGTGCGCGCCAAGTCACGGCGCCTGCACCACCAGCTCGAGGACCTCGGAGGACTCAAGATGATCATCATCGACTATCTGCAGCTGATGCGGCATGAGGGCCGTCTCGAGAGCCGCGTGGAGCAGGTGGGTCAGATCAGCCGGGGACTCAAGGGCCTCGCGCGCGAACTCAAGGTTCCTGTCATAGCGCTCTCACAGCTGAGCCGCAACGTCGAGCAGCGCGCCGGGGACAAGAAGCCGATCCTCTCCGATCTTCGAGAAAGTGGTGCGATTGAGCAAGACGCTGACCTCGTGATGTTCATCTACCGCGAGGAGTACTACAACCGCGAGTCGACGCGACCGGGTGAGGCGGACATCATCATCGCCAAGCACAGAAACGGTCCTGTCGGCGAGATCACGCTGACCTTCAACAGCCAGTTCCCGAAATTCAGTAACTACGCTCCGCCGACCTTCGGGCAATGAGCGCGTCGGATCTCACTCCGAGCGGACCGAGCGCCGCCAGCACTTGGGGAGCGAAGAGCCGCTGCGATTACAACGAATGCGACGGATCGGGCTTCCTCTACGACGAGTCCACCAACACCTCGAGCGACTGCCGCTGCCGGGCGCAGCGGATCGCGCGTGCCAGAGCGCACAGTCTCTCAGCCGTCATCCCGGCGCGGTACGCGGACATCGGCTTTGACCGCTATCCGATCACAGAGATCGACCCGATCGCGACCGTGGCTGCGACGCGGCGCTTCGTGACAAGGCTTGAGGAGAACCTCGACAAGGGGCGCGGGCTCTGGTTCATGGGCCCCAACGGCAACGGCAAGACGACGCTCGCTCTGCTCGTGACCAAGGCGGCCCTCGACAGCGGGCGCAGTGCCGCGCGCTACACGCTGCCTGACCTGCTGCGCAAGATCCGTAACACCTTCTCCACCGACTCGCACGAGGAGCTGTTTGAGAGCCTCGTGGCGGTTGATCTGCTGCACATCGACGACATCGGCGCCGAGCAGGCGACGCCGTGGGTGCTCGAGGAGCTCTATTCGATCGTCAACGCGCGCTACGAAGACCAGCGCTCGATGGTGATCACGACGAACATCCTCAACCGCGACGATCTCTGCCAACAGATCACCGAGCGGACGGTCTCACGCCTGACTGAGATGTGTGAGGAACTGCCGGTCCTCAACCCGGACCTGCGCCTGGAGCCTCGTCTCGGCTGACGCCGACACACGCCTTTTTGGCGTAGTTGCCGTGGGACCGCGCTGGAGCCGCGCGCGCCCCTACACTGACTAAGGAAATGCCCGGAATCGTGATTATCGGCGCCCAGTGGGGCGACGAAGGCAAAGGCAAGGTCACCGATCTGTTCGCGGAGCGGGCGGACGCGATTGTTCGCTTCCAGGGCGGCAACAACGCCGGCCACACGATCGTGCGTGACGGTGAGATCTGGAAGCTGCATCTGATGCCGTCCGGGATCCTGCATCCCGGCAAGCTCTGCGTGATCGGCAACGGGGTTGTGATCGACCCCAAGATCCTGACTGACGAGCTCGACGACCTGCGCCGTCGCAACGTCGACACCAGCGGCCTGCGGATCTCGGCCAACGCGCACCTGATCATGCCGTACCACATGCTTCTGGACCACGCCGGCGAGATCAAGCTCGGCAAGCTCCAGATCGGCACCACTCGCCGTGGCATCGGTCCCTGTTACGCCGACAAGGCTGCCCGTCTCGGGATCCGCGTGCAGGACCTACTCGACGAGAAGATCCTGAAGAAGAAGATTGTTGCCGCGATGGAGCCCAAGCGTCTCTCTCTGCGTGAGTTCGCGCGCGACCCGAGCCTCGACCTGCAGGCGATGACCGAGGAGTACCTCACCTACGGCCACCGCATCAAGCAGTACATCGCCGACACCAGCCGTTTGGTGCTCGAGCGTCTGGATGAGGGCGAGCTGGTCGTCTTCGAAGGTGCACAGGGAACGCTGCTCGATATCGACCACGGAACCTATCCGTTCGTCACCTCGTCGAACCCGATCGCCGGCTCGGCGACAATCGGTGCCGGCGTCGGGCCGAAAGACATCGACGAGGTCTGGGGCATCACCAAGGCCTACAGCACCCGCGTTGGCTCGGGACCGTTCCCGACCGAGATCGAAGGGGCCTTCGGCGACGAGCTGCGCGAGCGTGGCGCCGAGTTCGGCACCACGACCGGGCGAGCTCGCCGGGTCGGCTGGCTTGACCTGGTCGCGCTGAAGTACGCGGCGCGGATCAACTCGCTGACGGCACTCGCGATCACGAAGCTGGACGTCCTCTCAGGGTTCAAGACCCTGCAGGTCTGCACGCGCTACCGCGGTCCAGAGGACGTCGAGTTCGACCATTTCCCCTACCACCAGACAGCGCTGCACCACTCGACCGGCGCTTATGAAGAGCTGCCCGGCTGGGAAGAGGACATCAGTCGTTGCCGCACCGAGGACGAGCTGCCGAAGAACGCACGTGACTATCTGCAGTACGTCTCAGACTTCGTCAAGGTACCGGTGGCGCTGATCGGCGTCGGGCCCGCCCGGGATGAGGTCATCTGGACGCAGGCCGGCGCCGGCATGTACGGCTCGGCACTCGCGTAAGCCCCCTGCCCGCCTGAGCTGGCGTCAGCGAGACGCTGACGCCAGGCCCCCGACAGGCGATCTAAGCGGCTACTGCCGCGCGCGGCGAGTCTTTCGACCCTTTGGCCGCGGCATCGTTGCCGGCAAGCACTGAATCAGCGGCTTCGGCCTTGCCCGAAGCCTGCGCCTCTGCGCTCTTGGGAACGTCAGCGCTGAATGGAAGCGCCTCGAACACCATCATGTTCAGACCGACGGGGATCGCAGACTCCGGGCTATCCGCGATGCGGGCGGCTGCTTCCGCTTCGATCTGCTCGGCCTTAGCTAGCCACTTCTTGCTCTCCTTCGAGAGTTGGCTCAGACCCTTCTTGTCCAGCTTGAGCGGGCTGACCGATACATGCGAGTCCTTGGCGTCGAAGCCGCCGGCCGCGGCGGATCGCGTCGCGTAGTCATTTGCTCGGGCCAGCGTCGCGGTCAACAGCCGCTGCTTTGACACCGAGTCAAGTGCCTCCCAGGTCTCGCTGGTCGCGTGCGGATGCCCAGTCGTCTGGTAGTAGTGCTCAGTGGCGCCGCGCCGCTGGCGCGTGCTCACCAGCTTCAGCAGACCGAGGTCATAGAGGGTGCGCACGTGGTACGCAATCGTGCCGAGCGGCTGGTCGAGCTTATTGGCGAGAACCACGGGGCTGGCAGGCTCCTCCTCGAGCATCGCAAGCAGGCGAATCCGGATCGGGTGGGAGATCGCGCGGAGCCAACGTGGGTCCGTGATGTTCGTTACGGGTTCTTGAGCGGTCATCGTTCCTAAATGGTACGAAAGTTGTACATCATGGTAAGTCTAACTGGCCATTCAGCCGATCACTTAAATAAGTGACTAGTACAAACGTTGAAATGCGATAGTTCTTTGACTAGACAGGCGTCTAGAGATATCCATAACAACGGTCAATTTTACGGAAACTGGCGACCGTCGAGGTCCAGTTGACGAGTCCGGCGCGTGACGCCCGCCGATCGGCCGGGGGCGCAAATCGCGCCGTCAGCGCCTCTAGCGCCAGTTTTCGAGCAGCTCGCTGTCGGCGACCTGACGCAACACGCGCGCCGGTACGCCGAGCACGACTTCGCGCGCGGCGACGTCGCGGGTGACAACGGCGCCCGCACCGATGAACGCCTCCTCCCCAATTTCAACGCCGGGAACCATCACCACAGCGCCTCCGACCCGCGCCGCGCGGCGCACGATCGGAGCGGACAGGCCTTCACCCTTCGGGTGGCGGCCCATCGTGTCGTCGTTCGTCATCAGTGCGCCCGGGCCGAGGAAGACGTCGTCCTCGACCACTGCGTAGCTGGTCACATAGACACCGGTCTGGATCGAGACGCGGTTGCCAACCTTGGCGCTGAAGTCGACGCAGGACGCGCGTCCGACGACCGAGCGCTCGCCGACCACGGCACCCTCACGCACCTGAGCCTGGTCGCCGATGATCGCGCCCGCGCCGACCACGGCACCCGCGTAGACGATGGCTCCGCAGCAGATGCTGACACCACCGCCCAGCACCAGGTCTGGAAGCGCTATGCCGGCGGCGCTGGAGCCTCGTCGCAGCCGCGGTCGCTTGCCGAGCACCACCAGATCCTCGATTACGCAACCCTCGCCGATCTGTACCCCGGTGTGGATCACCGTGCCGGCCCCAACGACGGTGTTGTCGCCCAGCACCACACCGGCGTAGATCACGGCGGCGGGCGCGATCCGGACTCCGTGGCCAAGCACAGCGCCAGGATCGACATGTGCTGCCCGCGAAATTCCTGACGCGTCAGTCATCAGCGCGTGGAGCTCTCAAGCGATTGCTGCAGCCGCTCCAGGACGCGTACAACCCGTAGGCCGCTCTCGCCGTCGGAACGCGGCGCGCGACCCTCGCGGATCGAGTTGACGAACTCCTGGCACTCCAGCCGCAGCGGCTCGACCGCCGCCAGCGACGGCGAGTACGAGTTGCCGCTGCGCATGACCCATTCGCCATAGCCTTGCGGAGCCTCGTCAAACCCCTTGTCGTAGACAGTGATCTTGGTGTCAACAGCCATGTCGTCGAAGGTCGCCATCTTGGTCTCGCCGACAACGGTGAAGCGCCGCTCCTTGTGTGGATCGAGCCAACTGAGGTGCAGGTGAGCCGCTAATCCGGAGGGGAACCTCAGGAAGCAGAAAACGACGTCCTCAACGCCATCGCGCACGTATGACTCGCCGTGCGCGACGGCCTCGATCGGCTCTTCGCCCGCCAGCGTCAGCACGACCGAGACGTCGTGCGCCCCAAGCGACCAGAGCGCGTTCTCATCGGCGCGCAGCTTGCCGAGGTTGAGGCGGTTCCCGTAGATGTAGAAGATCCGGCCGAGCTCGCCGCTGTCGGCCAGCTCCTTGAGCTTGAGCACTCCGGGGTGGTACTCCAGCAGGTGGCCGACCATCAGGATCTTGCCGGCGGCATCAGCGGCCGCGACGGCGCGCTCGGCATCGGCAACGGACTGTGCCAGCGGCTTTTCGACAAAGCAGTGCTTGCCTGCCTCGAGCACGCGCACCGCGAGGTCAGCATGCGTCGGAACGGGGGTCGCGAGGACGACCGCGTCGAGCGCGGGATCGTCAAGCAGATCCTGTAGGTCGGCGGTGGCCCGTGCGCCTGGGTAGAGCTCGGCTACTCGGCTACCGACGGCCGCATCGGCGTCGCAGCACCAGGTCAGCTCGCATTCGGGCAGCCCATCGAAGTTGCGCGCCAGGTTCGGGCCCCAGTAGCCCAGCCCGGCGACGCCAATACGGATCTTGTTAGAAGGCATATGGCGCCAGTCTAGGAGGCTTCCATGCGGTTGCGAGCTCAGGCGGCAAACGCGTCGAGCAGGGCGCTGACGACCCGGCTCCCGGCGTGGCCGTCCCCGTACAGATCTGGCCGCTGCTGCGGCGGCGGCGCGGCGAGTGCCGCCCTGGCGCGCGACAGATCGAGATCGACGAGCGTGTTCCAGCCGGTTTCGACGGTCTCGACCCACTCTGTGCTCGGACGCAGCGTTACGCACGGTACGCCGGCCAGATAAGCCTCCTTCTGCAGCCCCCCGGAGTCGGTCAACACAGCCCGGGCGTTGACAAGCAGCGCGGTCAGCTCGACGTAGCCGAGCGGCGGCGTGACCGTGACCTGACCCGAGCTGGTCAGCCGCTCCAGCAGGCCGGCCGACTCGAGCCGGGCGCGCGTGCGGGGGTGCAACGGCAGCAACACCGGCTCACCGGCGCCCAGCAGCAGTTCGACCAGCGCGGCGAGCCGGAGCGGGTCATCAACGTTCCCGGCCCGGTGCGCGGTCGCGAGCAGATAACCGCCTGGCTCGATGCCGTGTGCAACCACTAGGTCCGCGCGCTCACGTGCGCGCGGCTGGACCGACTGTGCCAGGTCAACCATCACGTCGCCGACGACGGCCACGACGGCATTCACGCCCTCTCGCTCGAGGTTCGCGACCGGCACCGCCGAGGAGCACAGCAGTAGCGAGCTGAGGTGATCCGTAAGGACGCGATTGACCTCCTCCGGCATCCGGCGGTCAAACGAGCGCATCCCGGCCTCGACATGCGCGACCCGCACACCTAGCTGAACCGCCGCCAGGGCACCGGCAAGCGTTGAGTTGGTGTCGCCATAGACCAGCACGCAGTCCGGCTGCGCCGCTTGGATCACAGGCTCGAGCGCCGCCAGCATGCGCGCCATCTGGGAGGTATTCGAGCCGCCCGAGATCTCGAGCTGTACCTCGGGCTGGGGAATGCCGAGTTCGGTGAAGAAGACCGCCGAGAGCTCATCGTCGTGGTGCTGGCCGGTGTGGACCAGCAGTTCGGATCCGCGCTCGCGTAGCAGTGGCGAGACGGCCGCCGCCTTGATGAACTGCGGCCGGTTGCCGATCACCGTGAGGACCTTCATGAGGCAGCCAGCCGGGTCGACATCCGGCTCAGCGCCGCGACCAGATCTCCGCCAGCCGCATCACGGTTGCGCACGATGCAGCCATGTCCTGGAGCGAAGCCCACTCCCGGACCGAGTGGTACTCATAGCCGCCGTCGAAGATGTTCGGGGTTGGCAGACCCCGCTCTGACAGCCGTGAGCCGTCCGTCCCACCGCGGATCGGGGTTCTGATCGGTTCGATGCCCTCTGCCCTAATCGCCTCGGTTGCCAGCTCCACCACTTCCGGCACCTGCTCTATGTAGGCGCGCATGTTGCGGTATTGGCGGATCAGCTCGAACTCCAGAAGCGCACCGGGATGATTGGCCACGGCGCGCTCGGCGGCCTCACGCAGCAGCGCAACATGCGACTGCAGAAGGTCGTCGTCAAAGTCCCGCACGATCAAACGGACGTGGGCGGTCTCTCCCGTGCCGGTGAAGCTGACCGGATGGATGAAACCTTCGCGATCCGAGGTCGTATCGGGGGTCAAACGGTCACTGGGTAGCGACGCGATCATCTCCGCGGCGACGCGCAGCGCGCTGACCAGCTTGCCGGTCGCCTGCCCTGGATGCACGTCGATGCCGGTGATCGTGACGCGCGCCTCGACGGCGCTGAACGACTCATCCTGAATCTCTCCGAGATCAGAGCCGTCGATCGTGTACGCACAGCGCGCCCCGAACTTCTCTATGTCGAAAAGCGTCGCGCCCTGGCCGATCTCCTCGTCCGGTGTGAAACAGATCCGCAGCGTGCAGCGCGGAAGTTCGGGGTTCTGCTTCAGGTACTTCGCCGCCGCCATGATGATTGCGACCCCCGCCTTGTCATCGGCGCCCAGCAAGGTGTCACCACTCGCGCTGACGATGTCGTGGCCCTGCTTCTCGGCGAGCTCCGACATGGCGCCAGGGTCGAGCTGGGTCCCGCCGGCAGGCAGGGTGATCACGCCGCCGTCGTAGTCACGGTGTACGAGCGGCTTGACGCCGGCGCCCGACGCCTGCGGGCTGGTGTCCACGTGCGCGATCAGGCCAACCGTCGGCGCGCCGTCGACGTTCCCCGCGAGCGTCGCGTACACGTATCCATCCTGGTCGAGCTCGGTGTCGCTCAGTCCAAGGTCATGAAGCTCTTGCAGCAGCAGCCGGCTGAGGTTGAGCTGCCCGGGAGTGCTCGGGGATTGCTCGCGGTCAACCTTCGACTGCGTATCGATCTGTACGTAGCGGGTGAAGCGCTCGAGCAGGTCGGGGGCTACCGCCTCGGCGAGCGCAGACGTGTAGGCAGCCGGCATCGCCCGATTATGCCGCGAGCCGCATCGCGACTACCGAGCAGTCTTGCCGGTTGCCGGCTCGGTAGCCTGGATCGTGCGCCGCACGGTGCTCGAGGCGCCGTCACCGTCGACCACATGAAGCACGAGCTTGACCGACCTGACGCTGCCCCCCAGGAGCCTTCCACTCGAAGCCAGCGCGCCGGTTGTGAAGACGATCTTGTCGGGTGAGTGAGCCTGCGTGAAGGTGATCAGCAGGTTGCCCCCACTCACCAAGAAACGGTGCGGGACGTTGTTGCCAGCAGCACCGGTCACCGTGATGCCGCGCACCGGTCGACGCAGCGTCACGCCTGCCGGAAGCTTCACCAGAACGCTCTTGAGGGCCGACTCGTTCTGGCCGGCGCTGACCGTGAACGCCAGCAGCGGCCGACCGGAGCGTGTGTCCGCGAGACTCAGCTTTGAAGCGCCGGGGCGATTGGCGACCGTCCACACGTAGCTGCGCGCACCGACGTCGCCGCCACTCACGCTCGCCCCAAAGACGGTGTCGTAGACGCCTGCCTTGCTTATCTTGCCGCTGATCACACCTGTGGTCGAGTCGATGCTGAGCCCGGCCGGCAGGTGCTTGGCGGTGTAGCTCACGGTGCCGCTCTGGCCGGCTGGCAGCGAGGCCGATACCTTTACGGTGACGCCCGAGCCGAGGAAGCTCTGCTTCACGCCGGCCGCCTGAACCTGAAGCGCCTCATGGCAGAGCGCCGGTGCGAGGTTCGCGGCTTTGGGCGTACCGAGCCCGGTAGCCATGTCGTACCCGGCACCGGCCTGATAGAGCCCGCTGGTGTTGCCGCTGGCGGAGAGCTCGTTGTCGTCACCGGCGGCGTTGATCGCGTTGTTCGTCACATCGTTGAAGTAGCTGGAGTAAGCCGTCAGCGAGGAGCTCGCGAGTGCGTAGAGCCCGGGATTTGCGAAACCGATGAGGTTGCCGTCACAGGCGCGCGAGGCCTCTGCCAGGGCGAACACCGTAGCCCAAAGGGGCGTCGAAGCGCTGGTTCCGCCGATGCTCTGCCAGCCGCTGAGGGCGCTGTCGCCAGCGTGGCCCGAGCCGTTCCAATAGGTCATGTAGCCGTCCATCGGATCAGCGTCGGCGGAGACATCGGGGACTTCGCGACAGTCGGTTCCGGCGGCGGCGCCACAGTTGGCACCCGACGACTCCGAGTTCTCGACGTTGAGCCACGGCGCCGCGGTGGCGGCGCTCGATTGATACGCCGGCATCGGCCAGAAGGAGGAGATTCCGCCACCGCCCGCGCCCGGCGCGATTCCCCACGTTGCCGCGTACTGCAGACCCGGGTAGCTGTTGTTCCAGACGGTCTCAGCGGGGTTGGCGACCGGGTAGGTCTGGTTGCCATTACCGCCGAGGTTGAAGACACCAAGCTCGAGTGAGGTACCGCCGACAGCGGTCACGAACGGCTGGCTGGCCGGATCGTCGACCTGAACGCTGTTGTTGCTGTTGCCGCCGGCGCCGCCGATCCAGCAGTCCTCCGACCCGGAGTCGCCAGCGGCCGCAACGAGCGTCTGGCCCTGCACGGCCATCTGCTCAAAGATCGTCGCCTCGGATTGCGCCTCGGACAACGTCTCCTCGGGCTCGCAGTTGCCCCATGAGGTCGAGATCACCGATGCGGCGTCCTGGTCAGCAATCGCCGCGTAGGTGTTGTAAGGGCCGCTGCCGTTGTTGGAGTTTGGACCCTGGTAGACGAGCAGATGCACCTTCGGGGCAAGCCCAACGATCTGGTCGATATCGAGCGCCGCCTCACCGGACCCGGCCCCCGAGCCAGAGCCGCCGTCGACCTTGACGTAGGTGATCTGAGTGTGGATCCCGTAACACTTCTCGTAGGCGGCGATGTCGTTTGGATCGTCGGACTCGAGCTCGTAAACAGCCATGGTGACGCCCTGGCCCTTGTCCCCCGCCTGGTAGAGCGGCGAGAAGTCGTAGTAGGACGCGATCTGGTCTGCGGTATAGCCGCCGGAGCCTGGGGCGTCATCCACCGCCTGAGAGCAGGGCTGCGGTCCACCGGTGTCGACCCGCGCCTTGGCGCTTGCGCTACTGGCGTGGGCGTCGAGGATCGGGTTCGAGGACTGACGCTCGACCGTGTCCTGCATCGGGTAGAGCGTGCTCAGGCCGAGCACCGCCTGGACGTGCCCGGCGATCCGCGCGTCCAGCGCCGGCGCCTGAAGGTTGAAGATCGCGTCACGTCCGCCTTTGAGCCTTGCCTCTGAAAGCGTCAGCTTGAAAGCCCGCTCTATCGCGCCGCTGCTGGCCCTGACGGTGAACGCCAGCCCGCTGGCATCGAGCCGGCCCGGCTTCAAGCCATGCGCCCGCAGCGAGTGGTCGACCGCACGCACGGTCGCGCGGGTCGGGGCGAAGCGCCGGCGGAACTCCGCGGTCGTCAGGAAGTGACGGAAGTCGCTGTCCCCGGGGGAGCTGACGCCGTCCGCGTATGAGCTGAGCGCTGCGGGATCTCTCGGCTCGAGTGTGATCGTGATCTCGAGTGAGCGCACCGAAGCGTCTGACGCTACCAGCGTCGCGCCGGCCGGAAGCACCGCGCCCGACCCGAGCCGCACCTCGTGGGCCGAGGCTGAGGCGGCCGGTAGGGCCAGAAGGACAAGCGCTGTAGCGGCGGCCAGCGGGCCGCCGCGGAGGTCGCGGAGCAGACGCGAGAGCATGAGGCCCTTAGTTTCGACGATTAACCTAAGAACCCGGCAATAGACCGGGAAGCGGCGGCAAGATCCCGTTCACGGCGGCCGGCATCCCCAGGTGGTAACCCTGGGCGTAGTCGACTCCGAGCTCGCGCAACAGCACCACGGTCTCGTCGTCACCGACGAATTCGGCGACCGTCTGGGTGCCGAGCCCGCGGGCGATATCGACTACCGCCCGCACGACCAGGCGGTCAACCTCGGTGCTGACGAGCTTGGTGATGAACTCGCCGTCGATCTTGAGGTAGTCGAACTCCAGATGCTTGAGGTAGTAGAACGAGGCGAAGCCGGCGCCGAAGTCATCCAGGGCGAACAGGCAGCCGAGCTTGCGCAGCTCCTGGGCAAGCTCGCGAGCCCGCTCCATGTTGACGATCGCGGCAGTCTCGGTGACCTCGACAACCAGCCGTCCCGGTGGAATTGGGTGCCGTTTCAGCAGCTCGGCCAGGTCGCTGGCGAGGCTGAGGTCGTTCATCGTGTGGCCGGAGAGATTGACCGACAGGCTGAAGTCGTTTCCGACCGCGTGGTGCATGTTCAGCAGCCGGATGGCCTGGCCAAGTACCCAGCGGTCGATCTCGCCAATCAGATCAAAGCGCTCGGCGTTGAAGATGAAAGCGCCCGGCGGCACCAGCTCGCCGGCGTCATCGCGCAGACGCAACAACAGCTCGTAGCGGTCTAGACCGGCGCCACTGATCGGCACGATCCGCTGCGCGTACAGCCCGAAGCGATCATCGTCGAGCGCACGGCGCAGGCGCGAGAACCACGAGTCGCGCTGGGTCAGCTCGACGCGACTGCGGCCGTCCGGCGCGTAGACCGCGAAGCCGTTGCGCCCTTCCGCCTTGGCGTCGTACATGGCGATGTCCGCTTCGACGGCGAGCTCAGCGCCAGAGGTGTCGGAGCCGGGCCCGTAGACGGCGATCCCGACCGAGGTGGTCACATGAGCTGTCGCCTGCTGCGTGACGACGGTGCCGCGCGTGCGGACCGCATCGAGCACCTTCTCGGAAGTCGCGATCGCCTCAGCCGTGCCGCAGTCATGAAGGATGATCGCGAACTCGTCACCGCCGATCCGGGAAACGAAGTCGGTCTCCCTGACGCTCTGCCTCAGCAGGCCGCCGATCTGAGCCACCAGCTCATCCCCGACGGCGTGCCCGAAGCGGTCGTTGACGACCTTGAAACCGTCGAGGTCCAGCGCCAGCAGAGCGCCGCAACTGCCGCTCTCCCGGCTCTGCTCGACGACGCGCTCGAGTTCCGCCTCAAAGGCGCGACGGTTGTGCAGGCCGGTCAGCGGATCGTGATCGGCCAGGTAGTGCAGCTGTGCCTCAAAGCGGCGCCGCTCGGAGATGTCGACGATCTGCGCGACACAGTAGTCGGGCGGACCGCCATCGAGCCGCGGCACCGGTGTCGAAGTCACCAGAACCCAGAACGGCGTGCCGTCCATATGCACATATCGCTTCTCGGCTGAGACCGTGCCGAAGCCGACCTGACCGAGCAGTTGCTGACTGTACGCGCGGTCGTCTGCGTAGGTGATCGCCTCGATCGGGACGCCGTCGAGCTCTCCAGGCCCGCGCCCGACCATCCGTGCCAGCTCGGGGTTGGTGTTCAGAAAGCGTCCGCGGTCATCGCCTGTCAGTCCCGTGATCGCGAGGCCGATCGGCGCGTGCTCGAAGGCGATCCGGAAACGCTCCTCGGCGCGCTGGCGGGCTAGCTCGGCTTCGCGGACCTCGGTGACGTCGCGAAGCAGGGCCGCATGACCCTCGCGCTCGCCATCGTCGTTGTAGAGCGCCCTGATCGTCAACACCACCGTGATCCAGCGGCCGTCCTTGCGCCGGAAGCGCCACTCCGGCTCACGTACCTCGCCGGCGGCAAGCGCCTGAAAAAGTTCGGCATGCGACCCCCCCCCCCACGCTACGACGCGAGCCTCAACCTCGTCGTGGTCGTGGAACAGGGCTGGGGTTTCCCGGCCCACAATCTCTTGCGCGGTGTAGCCGAGCATCTTCTCCGCACCCGGGTTGAAGGTGGTGATGATCCCACGGGCGCCGGTGACGATCATCGCCACGATGTCCGTCTGCTCGAGCAGCCGCATCGAGCTTCCGAAGCGGCGTTCGCGCTCCTTCTCCCGGGAGATGTCGCGCCTCGTGGTGACGATGCCCGCGACCTCGCCGTCGGGTCCGTAGAGCGCAGTGGCCGTTACCGAAACGTCGACAACGCTGCCGTCTGCACGAGTTACGGCCTCTTCGATGTGCCGCAAATCGCCTTCGCAGACGCGTGCGATCAGTCCGGAAACCTGCTCGGCGCTGAGCTGCGGCACCAGCATTTCCACGCTCCGGCCGACAACGTCGGCGGCGGCGTAGCCGTAGAGCTGCTCGGCAGCTGGATTGAAAGCGGTGATCGTGCCGTTGACCGAGGTGCAGATGACGGCGTCGCCGAGCGCATCCGCAAGATCGGGCTCACCGATCATGATCGTTTCCGCTTGGTGCACCATGTCCCCTTGGAATCGACGGCTTCGGGTCATTCCTTGAGCCTTGAAAAGCCTGTCAGAGCGCCGCTTCGCGCCCCGGCAGCAACGGGAACGAGCGATCGGAACGCGACGGCACGATGTAGTTGGCCCGGCGCTGGACGAAGATGAAGGCGTTGATGCCGTTGTTGACGGTATCCGTGATCGCGGGGTTGACGAGCTGTGCGCCTGACTGGTTCATCGCGGTGCGGGTCGCTACGAAGTCCGCGATGCTTCGCTGGAGAGCGACAAAGTGCAGCCCGGCAACGCCGCCATCAACCGTGTCGAAGTCGCGCCGCAGGATCACAGGCTTGCCGTTGACACGCGCGCGCGCAGACGCCTGGGCGTGGCCGATCAAGCCGTACTTGCGGATCGCTTGGCTCAGCTGCCCCGGATTCGACTCGGCGTCGGTGGTGAACTTTGCGACCTGAGCCGGGGTCGTCTGCGGTGAGTACATCAGCGCCACCCGCTGTCTGTAGGAAAGGTCCCGGTACCAGCTGTCAAGCGTCAACTGCATCTGACTCACGACCATCGTCGTGCCTTGATCAAAGCGACCGCCGCTGATCGTCACCGCCTCCTCACTCGCCTGGTTCTTCTTAAGCGCTGACTTGAAACCCATGAACAGAGGCGAGGCTCGGGTGACCGGATCGCCTGAGGGAACGCCGCTCACCCGCTGGTGAGCGGCTGGCAAGCCGGCGCCGGTAAAGCCGGTCCGTGTTTCGCGCCAGCGCAACGCGGGCGCAAGCTTCGAGATCAGTCCTTGGGCGACCGCCTCCAGGCGGTCCTCGTCGTCGCAGGCCAAATGCAGGCAGAGGTGGTAGCTGTCGATCGCCGGCGACTCGAAGTCCGAAAGTGCTTTGGCCCTCGGGATCGGAGCGCTGATGCGCAGGACACGCTCGAAGTAGTCAGGGCTCCAGCCCGCAGTGAAGAGCAGACCACTGGGGCCCCATGGATAGCTGCGCTCGAGCTCACGCAGAGCCGCCTCCAGCAAGCGCGCCGAGTTCGGGGTCGCCGTTCCGCTGACGTCAAACAGCAGCAGCCGATCGAAGCGCGGAGGCGTTGGGTTCCCGAATTCGTCCGGCGTCAGCGTCTGCTCCCAGGCGTGCTGGCGGATCGGCAAGCCGGTGGGCTGCTCGGGCAGCGACACCAGCGGTACGGCGTTGCCGCTGGCGTTGCGCGTGTCAACCGCGACTCCTGCGGCGATCCCAGCCGCCGCCACGGCACCGGCGCCGATCAGGAAGCGGCGGCGTGTGAGCCCACCGCCATCACTCACGACTTTGGGTTCCAGGTGAAGCTCTCGTCGACCGTGTGCGTTGACAGCCAGACGTGTGCGTATTCAATGTGACGCGCGCCGAGCGGCGGGCTGATCAACAGCTTCAGCTTGTAGCGGCCGGGGCCAGGCAGGCTCACGTTGCTGCCGTAATGCGGACCCATGTAGGCGGAGATCATCGGCAGCTGACTGCCCGACCAGATCAGTTTGCCGGCGCTGGTGGAGATCGAGGCCCAGACGCTTGCATAGGGGACCGGCTCTTGCGTGTGCTCGTCGTTGAGCATGATCATCAGGTGAAAGCTCGTGCCCTTCGGCGGCTTCACCGTCGTTTCCTTGATCGCGCCGGCGCTGTCCGAGACCATCACGTACGGGGCCGGAGTCATCGTCCGCGCCTCGATCTCTAGTCCCTGCCACTCGCTGGTTGCGAGCAACTGCGACGCGACTGGTTTGACGCCGTTCACGGTCGGTGGGTTGTCATCGCCCACGGTTGTGCTGCCCATGTCCATCTGCATACCGGAGGTCATTGCGGTCGTCGACGACTTGGCGTGCATCGACGCCGTGGTGGCCGGCTGACTCTTATCGGCGCTCGCGCAACCGGCCAGCAGCAAGGTCACGAGCAGGAACGGGAGCGGGCGCAGGCAGGTAAGGCGAGATTTCATGCGGGTCTGGGCTCCGTCCTGAGAGTCGTTTGCAGCTCGTATGGGACCAACTGGTAGATGACGAAGGCCATCAGCACGAACAGCGGCGCGGTATTCGGGTCGGTGGCGCCGCCCTGGAATATCCCGCCGAAGCCCTGCCCAACGAGCCAGTACAGCACGCTGATCGCCGCCGCCAGGATCAGCAGCTGTTTGGCGTAGCGGTTGAAGCCGACACCGATGCCGATCACAGCTGAGAGCGCCGCGAAGATCAGCGCGAAGATCAGGCCGTTGCCCTTGGTCACACTGGCGGCGCCGTCCTGCAGACTCGACAACCAGCTCATGCCCGACGGGGCCGCGTTGATCGTGTCGTGGATCGCATTGGCGCTACTGGAGAACTGAAGCAGCCAGAGGCAGGCCATCAGCAGCCAGAGCGACGCCCACATCACACGCGTGCCACGGATGCCAAGCAGTCCGCCAGGCTTGCCGTTGGGCCAGATGATCAAGCCGACCAGCAGGTAGACGACGCAACCAGGTGCGCCTGTGAGTGGCTGGGCGGTGTTCATAAACAGCATTCCAAGCCCCTCTCCGAACCACCAGACGAACAGTGCCCAGCCGAAGCTGAGCAGCAGCGCGTGCTTGACCGCCGGGCGGTACAGCAACCCGAGCCCGATCACGACCTGCGTGAGCGCGAACAGCGTGTTCCACAGGCTGAGGTTATTGCCGGCGATGCGCGCGCCCCAGTCGATGCTCGAAGCGAGCCATCCGGGCTGCCCTAACCCCGTGCCGGTGATCATGTCGATGAAGCCACGCGAGTACATGAACGACTGAAATTGCAGGCCGCCGTCCAGTAACCAGATCAACCCGAGCAAGGTCTGGGCGGTGCGAACGCCGTCAGAAAAGAAGTAGGCGTGGAATGCCCGCGTCCGCCGCGACTCACCGGAGTGGACAGCCGCCTGAGCGGACGCACCGGCGGGCGCGTTGGTGGTGCTCATCCACCCCTACGGTACCGTGCGCCGCTGGCAGTCGCCTCGCTCTTTGTCTGCCCAACAGGGCTGCGTGATCAGAGCCCGGCGGGATGCAGGACGTTGTTGAAGGTCGAGAGGTAGGCGGCTGAAGGGGTGGAGATCTCCTCGACGCCGGCGCCGCCGCCCCACGATCCGTGCTGGCCGCCGGATTCGTAGAACTGCCCGTTGATGCTGATGATCACATGGCCCTGCTCGCCAGCGGTGTCGCGGTCGTAGATCGTCACGTACTGACCCGGGCCTGACTCCATCCCACCGGCAGTGGGCAGCGTGGAGGTGTCCTGCGGATCACTGAGGTAACCACCGGCGTGCAGCACCGCAGAGACGAAGCCCGAGCAGTCGTAGCCCTTCGTCGAGGCCCAACCGTCGTGGCCGCCCCCCCAGACGTAGGGCTTGCCAACCAGTGCGTTGGCCTCCTCCGTCATCGCCAGGATTCGCGGGTCTGAGGAGCTCGTCGCCTGGCCGCCCGTGGCGCCGGAGGTGGTCGTGTCGGTGATGTCGGCGGAGTCCAGCGCGGTCGCCGCGTCGCTGGTGGCACCCGGTTGGCTCGCCGCGCTGGCCAGGTCGGCCAGCTCCGTGCTGGCGCTGCCGCCCGAGGCCGTGTCGTCGAGCGAGTCACTGTTGTCCAGCGATGCGAGCGAGTCCGCCGAGTCAGTCGAATCGGTCGTGCCCGCGGAGGTCGACGCCTCCATCGACTGCAGTGCGGCGAGCAGTTGACTGTCGCCACCGCCGAGCAGAGCACTTGAGGAATCGCTCGAGTCGGCCGAACCGGTCGAATCACTGCTGCTGGTTGGATCCAACAGGCTCGTGGCTGAGGACGCCTCGGTGTCGGCTTGCGCCTCCGCGAGCGTGTCCGCGAACGAACTTGTGGAGGTGGCGGAGGTGCCGCTGCTCTGCGAACTGGTTGTCGTGCCGCTTGTGCCCGAGGTCTGGGTCGCCGTGGCGGGATTCGCGACCTGCTGCTCCCACTGCACGATCTGGTCGACCTGGCCGATCGCGTCGGAAAAACTCATCTCTCTGAGTAATCGTCGGGCGGGACAGGCTCTTGAGGCACGGCAGCAGCCGGGGCGGTGCGCGCCGCGCTTGAGGTCAGGAAGTAGCGAACCTGACTGCGTGTGTGCATGAGAGCAGACTAGCCGTGAGGGTGGGCGACTTCTGGTGGAGCGGCAGAGATCTGAGTCCAGCAGTCATCACCGGCGCCCCGCGCCTGCTTGAGTACAGGTCAACGTCATTCCAAGAGTCGTGAAAGGTAGGCGGACAACTTGCGGGCAACAGTGATCCACGGTGCCGGTGACATTCGGATTGAGACGGTCCCGGACGCAACGATCAAGGACGCCACCGACGCGCTGGTCAAGGTGACCAGCGCGTGCATCTGCGGCAGCGACCTCTGGCCGTATAAGTCGATGGAGGCCAGCGAGCACGGCAACCGGATCGGTCACGAGTTCATCGGTCTTGTCGAAGCCGTCGGTGGCGAGGTGACCAAGATCAAGATCGGCGATCTGGTCGTGGCGCCGTTTGGATACTCGGACGGGACCTGCGAGTTCTGTCACGAAGGCCTGCAGACTTCATGCGTGCACGGCGGCTGGTGGGCCACGGGTGACGTAGACGGCGGCCAGGGCGAAGCCGTTCGCGTCCCATGGGCCGATGGCACGCTGGTGCCGCTGCCGGTCGGGGAGGACGACGCGCTGATGCCGTCGCTGCTGACGCTCTCCGATGTGATGGGGACCGGACACCACGCGGCTCTGGTCGCGCGGGTCGCGCCGGGCAAGCGCGTCGCCGTGGTCGGTGACGGCGCTGTCGGACTCTGTGGCGTGATTGCCGCCAAGCGCCTCGGCGCCGAGCAGATCATCATCCTCGGGCGTCACCCCCAGCGAACCTCGCTCGCGCAGGAGTTCGGCGCGACTGACGTCGTGGCTGAGCGCGGCGACGAAGCCGTTGAGCGAGTGCGTGAACTGACCGACGGCTCCGGTGTGCATTCGGTACTCGAATGCGTCGGGCTCGGCGAGTCGATCGAAACCGCGATCAAGATCGCACGGCCGGGCGGCGCGGTCGGGCGGGTCGGCGTGCCGCAGGACGCCGCGATACCCGGCTCGCGCCAAGCATTCCGCTCCAACGTGAGCGTCGGCGGCGGGCCTGCGCCGGTGCGCGCGTACATCGAGGAGCTGATGCCGGATGTGCTCGAGGGCCGGATTGAGCCCGGGCGCGTCTTTGACCGGACGATCGCGCTCGACGCGGTTCCCGATGGCTACCGCGCGATGAACGACCGTGAAGCGATCAAGGTCCTGATCGACTTCTGATCGCACTTCAGCAAGTGCCCGCGTCCCTTTCATAGATCAGAGGAACAGATATGCAGATCACGAGGAACTCCCTAGACAGCACGCCAGGACCGAGTGACTGGTTCACCGGCACGGTGTTCATCGACGCGGTCGCGGCGCCCTCTGGTTCGGCCCGCGTCAGTTCGGCGAGCGTGCACTTCACGCCGGGGGCGCGCACGGCCTGGCACGTGCACCCGCATGGTCAGACGATCTTCGTGACCGAGGGCATCGGGCTCTGCCAGCGGCAGGGCGGGCCGATCGAAGTGATCAAGCCGGGTGACAGCGTCTTCTTCGAGGCCGGCGAGAACCACTGGCACGGCGCCAGCCCCAAGCGCTTCATGACGCACATCGCCATCCAGGAAGCCGACGAGACCGGCAGCCCGGTCACCTGGGGCCGGCACGTCAGAGACGACGAATACACGGCCTCACAGGAGGACTGAACCTGCGGAAGCCAGGCCGGCGAGCTGGTCGCCGATCCGGATCACCGCATCGCAGAGGCCGTCCACGTGCTTAAGCTCGGTTCTGCCGTTGATGAAGCATGGGCGGATCACGAAGCGTCCGTTGACGACCGTTGAGCTCGGCAGATAGGGCGTCTCCGCCTGAAGGCGACGCAACACGGTGGCGTTCAGTGAGTCGAGGCCGTCGTCGTCGACGCCGGGCGCGACATACCGGAAGCAGCAGATCGAGAGCACCGGCTCCGCCATCAACTCGAGCCGATCACTTGCGGCAGCCCGCGTAGCCACGTGTCGTGCGAAGTCATTGTCGCCGCGAATCCGCGCGCGCACGCCCTCCCGGCCCAGCTCTCGCAGGATGCTCCAGACAACAACGCCGCGTGCCGGCGAAGAGAGTTCGACGGCGAAGTCAGCGTAGGGCACGCCCATACTGTCGAGCGATATGCGGACGTCGTCCGGGTCAACAAAAGCTCCCTCCAGATAGGCGGCAGGCTCCTGCGTAAAGGCGCGGTGCAAGATCGAGCGGTCGCGAACGAAAGTCGCGGCGATCCCGACCGGCGCGCCGAGCCATTTGTGCGGGTCGACAATCGTCGAATCTGCCAGTTCCAAGCCGTCGTAGAGCGAAGCGAGACGTTCGTCGAGGATCCCTGGTAGCCCGTAGGCACCGTCGACGTGGAACCAGGCTCCGTGCGCCTTCGCGAGCTCGCCGGCAGCGCGTAGTGGGTCAATCGCGCCGGTGTTGGTTGTGCCCACGGTCGCGATCACCGCGACCGGAACCACGCCTGCGCTGACGTCGGCGGCGAGTGCGCGCTCCAAGGCAGCGGGGTCCAGGCGTTGATGATCATCGGTGGCAATGATGCGCACGTTCCGCCGACCGATACCGAGCACGCCGGCTGCCCGCTGGACCGTGTGATGGACCTCGGCCGACGCATAGAGCGCCAGTGGCACCGTACCCAGGCCGTCTGCCGCGGGATCGCTGCCGGCCTCTTCCAGCGCCCACTGGCGCGCCGCGCCGAGCGCGATCAGGTTCGCCACCGACCCGCCGCTTGAATAGACACCCTTCATCTGAGCGTCCAGCCCGCAGAGCTCCGCGAGCCAATCGAGTGACAGCTCTTCGAGCTTGTTGAAGGCGGTGATCGTGTACCGCTGCGGGGAAGCCACAGCCCCGGCAAGCGTGGCCACGACCGGCACTGTGCCCGGCCCAGCGGTGATCCAGCCCCAGAAGCCCGGATCGGACATCCTTGCCCCGTTCGGGATCACTGTGCGCGCGAGCTCCTCGATCACCGCATCGCCGCCAACTCCGGCAGCCGGGAGCGGGCCGGAGAGCGCCGGGGACCACTCGGCGTGACGCGACATCGCATCGCCTTGGCCGCCCTCCAGGAACTGCTCGAGCGCGGCCGCAATCCGCCCCGTGTAGTCAGCCAGGTTGCCGGTCTGCGCCCGCTCGGACATGCGCCGTCCCCGTTACTGGTGTGGGCAGACCGAGAGCTTGGGCGAGCTCTGCCCGATCACCAGGCCGGCGTCGTGCTCGAAGGCCTTTGCGTATAAGTCCAGCTTAGAAACATCCAGATCGCTGCTGGGGAGCTTGCCCTCCACCACCTCGGCGGCCAGCACGATCTCATGGGCGAGGTCCTGCGTCGCGGTGGCCAGCTGCCGCTGCTCGCTGATCTGCTTCGTGGTGTCGCCCAGAGCGTCGAGGCAGGACCCCGTGAACCCACGCTGGACTGCTGCTTGACGGGCAGCGACGACTGTGGAGTACAGGGCGTTCGCGTCGTTGGCGATGGCCGCGTAGAGCGGCGCCAGACAGACATCCTTGTGAGGCTCAGTCTTCCCGCACTTGCTCTCGTCAGCCGGAAACTCGGCCAGCCCCGCAAAGAGTTCCACCTCTGCCGAACACCCGGCGACCTGAGTCTTCAGCAGGGTCGTTGATGAGCCCGGGCTCTCGCAGAGAGCCCGGACCGCGTTCCAGTTGACAGAGTTCTTGGCCAGCGCCGCAGCGACTCGGGCCTGTGCGCTTGAGAGCAGGGCGTACTCCTGACTCGTGAGCTTGCCCTGTGGGGCGGCGGCCAGCGCCGGCACGGTCAAGGCGCCACAGAGAGCGACGCAGGCGACAGCTGAAATGAGGACTGCTCGAGCGCGGTTCATTGCTGGGAGCCTACGTGAGTACCAGGATGCTCCGGAAATACAAATTTCTACGCTCAGCGGCTTCGCACCGATGCCAGTCGGCAGATGCCGGCCGGCGCAGCCGCCGTAATGTCATGGTGAACAACCGGCGTGCGGCACGGAGTTCGTTCAGTCAACCGTGTCTGTCCGTTTGAACGCTGCGTGGGCGCGGCTTCGCGCCTCGGTTGCCCGACGGGCGGCGTCTTGCGCGCGGGTGTCCATTGCGTCTGCGCGTGCGAGTAGCTGTTCGGCACGGCGACGTTCGGCTTGGATTGGGGTTTCGTGGGAGATCGGAGGTGGGGTGTCAAGGTCGGCTTGTTGGTCGTCGAGTAGAGCTTGATGTTCGTCGCGGGCGCGTTGCGCGTCGTCAAGCATGTCTTGCGATGCCGCACGGCGCGTTTGCGCGAGCCTCGCCTCCGCCTGGCGGGTGTCGTGTTCGTCGTCTCGATCAGAATTCGCCTGATGGCTGTGTGTTTCGCGGTCAAGTTGTTCTTGCTCGGCGTCGAGGCTGCGCTGCTCGCGGTCGCCGATCGCTTGCTGGCGATCTCCGAGGGCTTGTTCAAGTCCGGCGATGCCCTGGTCGGTGTCAAGGTCGTGCTGCGCTCGATCTGGCATGTCTTCACCTCGTTTTTCGGATGGAAGGGAGTGCGTGTTCGGCGGGTACGGGACGCGCGAACAGGTATCCCTGGGCGTAGTCGACGCCGAGTTCCCGCACGATTGCGAGGATCGATTCCGTTTCGACGCCTTCCGCGACCGTCTTCTGGCCCATTCCGCGAGCGAGCGTGACGGTCGCCTCGACCACGTGGCGGTTGACCATCGCGGCCTCGCCGTCGAGATCGCGAACGAACTCCTGGTCGATCTTCAGCACGTTTACGGGGAGATGCTTGAGGTACCGGAAGCTGCCGTAGCCGGTGCCGAAGTCGTCGAGCGCGACTCCGCATCCCAGGCGACGGACACTTTCGATGAACACCTGAGCAACGGCTTCGTTGCGTACGAGCGCCGTTTCGGTGATTTCGAAGATCACGAGCTCGGGATCAACGCCGTGCGACATGAGTTGATCTTCTACGTACCGGAATAGGCCCGGCTCACTGATCGATTCGCCGGACACGTTGATTGAGACTGGGTGTCCTTGCGCGGCGTGGACCAGCGCGAGTTCAAACACCCGGCGATCGATGTCACGGATCAGGCCGTGCTCTTCGGCGACCGGTAGGAACACACCTGGTGCTACGACTTCTCCGTCGGGTGCGATCAGGCGGACTAGCAGCTCGTGCTGCACTGTTGCGCCGGTGGCGACTTCGACGATCGGCTGCGCGTAGAGCGTGAGACGATTCTCCTCAAGCGCGTCGCGGATCCGTCCCACCCAGCTCAACGCTTCAAGCGCTCGGCGCTCGTGCAGCTCCCGCGACTGACGCTCGGTGATGTCACGGAACGCAACAACGCTCCCGATTCCGTCATGCAGAAGCACCGGCGCTGACGAATAGGACACCGGCATCGAGGAACCGTCCTTGCGCCAAAAGCCGTCCTCGTCGGCATGGATCGGCTCACGGTTAATCCGGACGTTCGCCAGCGCGCACTCCTCGATCGGATACGCGAGGCCGTTGAGGTGGGTGTGATGAAACGCTTCGTGCGGGCTATGGCCGATGAGCTCGTCTGATGAGTCGTAACCCAACAGCTCCACTCCGGCGGGGTTGATGAACGTGATCTCACCGTGCGAATCAGCGACATACAAGCCGTCGGCGATGCTTTCCAACACACCTTGCATCACACTCGCATCCTGGTCGCGTTCCATCGTGATCACCTTCGCGTCAGTGAAGTCCCGCGCAACGAAATAGAGTGCCGTATCGTCCGAAACTACGTCCCATTTGATCCACCGGAACTCGCTGGAACTGGTGCGATAACGGTTCACGAACGCGATGACTTCGGTGCCGCTGGCGCTGGCCAGTTCCCGCGACCTCTCAAGCGTTTCGGCAACATCGTCGGGATGAACGAAGTTGATGAACGGCTCGGCCATCAGCTGACGGTCTGTCCATCCCAGCGTGCGCTCCCAGGCCGGATTCAGATGCGTGAAGAAGCCATCCAACGAGGCCGTTCCGAGCATGTCGAGAGACATCTCGAACAGACGCTCTGAAAGGCTCGCCGTCGGCACCGGCGCCACAGATCGCTCAGGGGTCAGCAGCTTGAGACGGTTCGGCGTCACGGCCGCACGCCAGACAACGGACGATGACACTGCGCAGCGGGGTGTGACGACGCGACTTCACGCGAGCCCGTGAAGGCTCGTGTGGGACCCGAGATCAATGGCAGCATGGCCGATCCGTTCGATAGATCCCGCCGGTCGCGGCTGCGACACGAGGAGACAAAGCGGTACAGACGTCTTGAGCAAAGCAGCTGAGCTGAGCAATGACGCGAGCTAAGTGTGACACGCCGGCTCTGACAGTTACATGGGCTTACCCCCCGCTTGCTCTAGCTGAGGGGTATCACGCGGTAACTAACGCCCGGGAGCGCGGTGAACGCATCCACGTCGGTGGTCAGGATTGTGCGGCGGGTCGCTCTGGCTGTGGCCGCGATCTGAAGGTCGTGCGCTCCGCGTAGCAGCTCGGCCGCGGTGATCGCGAAGGAACCGAGCGTGGAGCGTCGAGTCGGGGCCACCGTCGCGATCGCACGACCGCAACGCACCACCGTAAAACTCTCGCCGCGGCGCTCAACTGCGTCCAGTAAGGCAGCGAATCGCTTGGACACATCTGTCGCCGAGATCTCCGTCATTCTCCGATGATCGGATACCGGTTCGCTGTGGTCAATACAGATATTGGGGACATACCGGCAAGTGTTCGATAGTCCAGAGAAAGGAAAGCCCCGATTTACGGGGCTTCCTGAGTGGGCCGTGAAGGAATCGAACCTTCAACCTTGGGATTAAGAG
>PLES01000069.1 GCA_003137075.1 Solirubrobacterales bacterium | reverse complement strand
TGATCGCGGGCGCGGCGCAGGGCAAGTCTCCTTATGACGACCAGGCGCGCACCCGGGCGATGGAGCGCACCCAGGTCACGCGCGTGCTCTCCTCGAGTCCGCCGACCGCCAACACGGTGATCTCCCCGCCAGCCACGCGGCCGCGGGCTCAGAAGGCGCGCGAGGTGCCTGCGAACCGGCCGGCACCACCCGCTCGCCCGGCACGGCCGGCACGGCCGGCGNNCGTGATAGTCGTTGTCGCGATCCTCGCGAGCACGCACTCAAAGACCGTTGTCCAGTACCAGCAGGTCGTAGCGCACAACGCGCAGTCAGCGATCAACTCGGTCGAGGACATCATCAGCCGCTACACCAAGTAGCCCGGCCGCCTCCGGCCACGGGGTGTTCTAGCTGCTCGGAGCGGCGCCGGCGTTGAAGGCGGCGACGGTCTCGGTGAGCGTGCNNGAGGTTGTGCAGCGTCAGCAGCCTTGGGCCGGTGGTCTCGCCCGCCTTGGCGGCGTAGTGGATGTAGCCGCGGGTGAAGCCGGCGCTGCATGCGGGGCAGGGGCAGCCTTCCATGATCGGCTCCTGCGAACCGCGCCAGCGACCCTTGGCGAGGTCCACCCGCCAGCGGTTGGCCGGGTCCGGCACGATCGCGACGCCGTGCCGGGCGAGCCGCGTCGGCATCGCGCAGTCNNAGCGCCTGCGTGGTCCAGCCGACGACCTGGTTCATCTGTGGCTTGTCCTGGCCAAGGGAGCCGCCGATCGCGATTCCGGCGCAGCGGCTCGCCGCGATCGCCTCAGTGGAGGCGACGCGCAGATCCTGCTCGACGCCGCCCTGGACGATCCCGTAGACGACCTGGTCCGCAGGGCCGTGCTGCTCGTGCCAGGTGAGGCAGCGTTCGAGCCAGCGATGCGTGCGCTCGGTCGAGCGTGCCGTGTAGTCGCGCGTCACGTGAAAGGGGGTGCACTCGTCCAGCACGAGCGCGATGTCCGAATGCAGCGCCGCCTGGACCTCCATCGAGGTCTCCGGCGCCATGAACTGTTCACTTCCGTCGATATAGGAGCGGAATCTGACGCCCTCCTCGGCGATCGAGATGATCGCTCCGTTTGAGCTGTTGCCGCTGGGCCCGGTGGCGCCGCCGCGGTTGCGGCCCTTGATCTCGTCGGCGACGCTGCCATGACCCATCGAGAAGACCTGGAAGCCGCCGGAGTCGGTGATGATCGGCCGCTTCCAGCGCATGAATTGACCGAGGCCGCCGTACTCGCCGATCTGCTTGTGGCCGGGGGAGAGGAAGAGGTGGAAGGTGTTGCCGAGCACCATGTCGTAACCGAGCGCCTCGACATCACGCGGCTCGAGTGTCTTCACCGAGCCGCGGGTCGCGAGCGGCACGAAGGCCGGTGTGCGCACGTCGCCGTTGGCGAGCTTGAGCGTCCCGGTGCGGGCCTGGGAGTCGCCTGCACGCCTACGAATCTCGAAGATCGGGTTCGACATAGGACTTGAAGGTAGCTGCCAGCTTCCCGAGCTTGCGGGCTGCCGTCTAGGCTCCGCGCCGTGAATAGGTCAGTGAGAGCCTTGCTTGTGCTGCTCGCGGTGGGCCTCTGCGTCGCGGGTTGCGGATCCGCCAGTGCTGGCCTAGCTGGCGCGGCGGGCGGCAAACGCCACCGCCCGGAGGCGAAGCCTTCAGGCAGTGCCCCTTACACGGTCGTGCTCACCCAGTTCAGTCCCAACTCTCTGCGGCACACGTTGCCCCCGATCGGCGCGTGGCAGCAGGTTGAGAGTCGGGGGGCGGCGTTGTCGGTGAAGGTGCGGTTGGTGATCGACTCGCTCAAAGGTGCCGGTGCGGTGCTGCCGGATGGGACCCGGGCGGTCGGCGTGATCGTCCAGATCGAGAACGCCGGTCCGGCCGTGTACGACAGTTCGGCGACCGGTGACTTCGCAGTCGTGACCTCGAGCGGTCCGGTGACCCCGTTGCTGGCGAAACGAGGCATCTGCAAGACGCCCGTTGACGACTTTGACCGCTACATCACCGCTGGTGAAGATCGCGTCGGCTGCGTTGCGTTCGCGATCCCGATCGGTGCGACGGTGACGGAAGTGCGGTTCTCGCCGCACGCACAAGCCAAGGGCCGCCTTGTCTGGGCCGGTTAGCCGGCGTTAGCTGCGCCTCAAGCCGGCGTAAGAGCCCGATAAGCCGGTTGACGTGGCTGCCTATGGCCGCGTCCTGTGGGAGAATCCACGCTTGATGGACCCGAATCGCAAGCGCGCGGTCCGGTTGACAGTCGCCCTGACTGCCGCTTTGGTTCTGGCTACGGCTCTTGTCTACGTCAGCTTCAGCGCGGGTCGCGACGAGTTCACCGCCACGCAACTACTCAACAGAGCCAAGCCCGGAGGCCAGTACATACTGGCCGGCACGGTCGTCGACGGCTCGGTGGTGCACATCAACTCCTCGACGATGACGTTCAAGGTGATCGATCCGCACAGTTCGAAGACCGTGGCGGTTCGTTACAGCGGCTTGGTGCCCGACCCGTTCGCCCCCGGCCGCGCCGTGATGGTCACGGTCAACGACTCCGGCGGATCGTTCGTCGGTCAGGAGAACTCGCTGACCACCAAGTGCCCGTCTAAGTACCAGACGGCTGTCGGGGCATCTGACTAATGGCGCAGCTCGGTCGCGCGATCCTGCTGCTGGATCTCGGCGTCTGTCTATACGCGGTAGTCGCTTCGATCTACGGAGCGCGCACCCGTCAGAGCGACTGGGTCGATTCCGGACGCCGCGCCGTCTACTGCCTGGCCGGGCTGAGCGTGATCGCGTTCACGATCCTTGAGATCGCGTTCATCCGCAACGACTTCTCGTTCAAGGTGGTGGCTGACACTTCCTCGACCACGATCCCGACCTTCTACAAGCTGACGGCGCCGTGGTCCTCTCAGCAGGGGTCGCTGCTGCTGTGGGTCACGCTCTCGTCGCTCTGGTCGAGTCTGGTGCTCTTCATCACACGCAAGCGCCTGCGGGAGATCGCGCCCTACGCCACCGCGGTACTGATGGGCATGGCAGGGTTCTTTGCTGCGCTGGCCGCCTTTGCCGCCAATCCGTTCGCGACGTTCACCCCGGCGCTGACACCGACCAACGGTGCCGGGCTCGATCCGCTGCTGATGCACCCGAGCATGATGTTCCACCCACCGATGCTCTATTCCGGCTACACGTTGATGGCGATCCCGTTCGCTTTCGCGATCGGCGCGCTGATCACCGGCAAGCTCGGCTCCGAGTGGATTCGCGACACCCGCCGCTTCGCGCTCGCCGCCTGGCTGTTCCTCGGGGTCGGCATCGTGCTTGGCGCCCGCTGGTCCTACACGGAACTCGGTTGGGGCGGCTACTGGGGATGGGACGCGGTTGAGAACGCGGCGCTGATGCCGTGGCTGATGATCACCGCCTTCATCCACTCGATCCAGATCCAGGAGAAACGGGGGATGCTAAAGGTCTGGAACGTGTCACTGGTGCTGTTGGCCGGCACGCTGGCGATCTTCGGCACCTTCCTGGTGCGATCCGGCGTGCTGGACTCGATCCACGCCTTCGGCGCGTCAACGCTCGGGGTCCCGTTCGTGATCCTGCTGGCGATCATGGCGATCGGCTCGATCAGCCTGGTCCTTTACCGGCGCGAGGGACTGCGTACCGAGCACCGGATCGACTCCTTGCTCTCCCGTGAGGCGATGTTCCTGCTGCAGAACCTGGTGCTCGTCGCGATGGTCTTCGTGATCTTCTGGATCACGCTCTTCCCGCTGATCTCCGACGCGATCACCGGTACCAAGGTTTCCGTCGGTCCGCCGGCGTTCACGCCGTTCATCGTGCCGCTGGCGCTGATTCTGGTGGTGCTCGCCGGGGCCGGCCCGATGATCTCCTGGCGTCGCGCCACGGTCGCGAACCTAAGGCAGCACTTCATCTTTCCGGTGGCCTTCGCCTTCCTTGTACTGATCCTGCTCTTGGTGCTGACCGACGCCGCGACCAAGCCGCTCGCATTGGCGATGTTCACGTTCGGATCGTTCCTGATCGCGTCCGTGACGCAGGAGATGTACCGCGGCACGGCCGCGAGGCGCGCGATGACCAATGACGCGTGGCCGGTCGCCTGGCTCGCGCTGGTTCGTCGTAACCGCCGCCGCTACGGCGGCTACATGGCGCACTTCGGCCTGGCCGTGATGCTGATCGGGGTGGCAGCTTCCTCATCGTTCCAGCACTCCCGCAACGCCACGCTGACGCCGGGCCAGTCGGTCTCAAACGATGGCTACGTCTTCCACTACGTACGCCCGATCGCGACCACCACCGCCGAGCGTGTCTCCTTCGGCGCGGTGATCGATGTCACCAAGGGCGGTGGCGGCGGCAAGCCTGGCCAACAGGTCACGACGCTGCGCACCGAGCAGAGCTTCTATCCGTCCACCAACGCAAGCGACGGCATCATCGGACGTTTCTTTGACAGCTCCAACGCCGACAGCACGATCGGCTTGGACGCCGGTCCGCTGCGTGACATCTGGTCGGTTGTGTCGGCGAATCTGCAGCCGCTCGCGAAGGACATCAACGAAGGCGACAAGTACTTCGCCGGGTACCTGAACTCGCTGATCAAAGACAGCCAGCACATGACCGTCGCCCAGCAGAACGCCTACATCAGTTCGAAGGGGTTCTGGACGCTTCGAAACGAGGCGGTCGAAGGGATCGTCAGCCAATACACCAAGCACGGCTATCCGGTGGAGTTCCTGCTGATCGTCGCGCCGCTCGTGACCTGGCTATGGGTCGGCGCTTTCATCATCGCCCTCGGCGGCTTGATTTCCATGTGGCCGGCGCCGCTCGCGGTTCGTCGGCGCAGCCCTTCGGTTGCCCGCTCGCGTGCCGCGCGCGAGCTCGTCTGATCGCTGCGCCGGAGCCGAACTCCGCTCATGGCCTATGTGATCGTCTTCGTGCTGCTTGTCGGCGTAGTGCTGGTCGTGAGCAGCCCGCTGCGGCGTCCGATCGTGTCCGCGGAAGTCGCCGCGGAGCATGCCCGGATATCGCGTGAGGTCGAGGACTACGCAGCAGCGCGGATCGATCTCGAAGCGGCGCGTGACGCCAAGTACCGCGAGATCAGAGACGCCGAGCTAGACCACCAGACCGGCAAGCTCTCCGACGCTGACTTCCAAGCGATCGACTCAACGCTGCGCGCTGAGGCGATCGAGCTGCTGCGCCGACTCGATGCGCTGGACGAGCCTGCTGACGGCGTCGAGAACGACGAGGCGCGGGACGCGGCCGAGTAGCTACTATCAGCGCCCGAGATGACTTTCATTCTTGACGTAGTTCAGGTCTTCGTCAGCATCATGCTGGTGGTCCTGATCCTCATGCACTCCGGTAAGGNNAACCGCTGGACGATCTTCTTCGCGATCCTGTTCGTCGTGAACACGGTCGTGCTGATTCACGTCGACTGATCGCCTAGGCTCTTGAGGCTCCTCCGGATCGCAGCGCCAGTCGCTTGCCTCCGTGTTGGCCTCCCGATCGCTGGTAGCCCTGTCACCGCTCTCGTGCCGGGAGTAAGCTCGTGCCGCTTACTCACGACCTTGCAAGGGGGCACCCATGGGTTTTGGTGACAAGTTGAAGGACCTGAAGCAGCAGGCG
>PLES01000082.1 GCA_003137075.1 Solirubrobacterales bacterium | reverse complement strand
CCGCGCCCATCGGCCCCTCGTGCCTGGCGGTGTGTTCGGGGTCGAGGTGGCCACCCGCGGCGCCGGCGGGAATGCGCACGCCGTTCAGGTTGGTGGGACCGCATTCGCCGTTCTCGTGCACATGAAAACCGTGCGGTCCCGGCGGCAGGCCCTTCAGATCCAGCTTGAAGACCGCACCCTCGGTACTCAGGGTGACCGAGATCGTGCCGACCGGCGCGCCGGCGATACGCACCTGCTCGCCGGGCACGGCAAAGCCGGCGTTGTCAAAGAGCGCCTCAACCCGGTAGCCGCCGGGACCTCCGCCGATCACGCCGGTACCGCTCAGCAGCACGACGACCAGCACGATCACGACCGCCACCACGGCGCTGACGGCGAGGCCTCGTCTCATCAGCCGGGCGGGAGGTTCGAGGTGTCACAGCCGCTGACCGACTCGGGCATCGACCCGTCGCCGGCGGACTGCGTGGCGCTGCCGGGGCAGCGCCCGGTCTTGGAGAGCGTCAGGCCGCCGTAGCGGTCAGGCGTGCCGCCGTTCTGCGCATCATCCGGCAGCGTGTCGCTGAGCTCACTGCCGCTTATCCCATAAGCGCCATAGAACGGCTCGGTGCGGGCGTAGTGTCCGTTGGCGTCGTAGTAACCGTTGATCTGCCCGATGTTGGTAAGCGCCGCGATGATGTCCGGCGTGTACTCGCGCAGATACTGAATCTGCCCCGATGAGGTTTGGGCGTCGAGCGAAGCGATGATGTTCGGGAAGGCGGTCACCGCCAGCGACTCGAGCTTGGGCGTCTCCTGCAGCAGCTTCGTCAAATTGCCGCCGGAGCTGCTGCCGATCAGCTTCGCCAGGGCGGTGAGAGTCGGCGTCGAGACCGACGCGAACTGCTCGAGCGCTGTGGCGAACTGAGGCAGGTCGGTCACGGCCGGCTTCGCCGCGTTGACCAGCGGCGTCAGCGTCGCCAAGGTCTTGCGCAACCCCGCAAACGTAGCGGTCGACTTGGTCAGCGCGCCGGGAAGTAG
Organism: Solirubrobacterales bacterium; assembly: GCA_003137075.1. Lineage (GTDB taxonomy): Bacteria > Actinomycetota > Thermoleophilia > Solirubrobacterales > Solirubrobacteraceae > Palsa-465. The sequence goes on along the minus strand of PLES01000082.1, from coordinate 5,736 downwards.
CCCGAGCGCCGTCTGTAGGGCTTGACTCTGTTTGGCTATCGCCCCGGTGGCCTGATCGGTCTCATCGACCAGCTCGGTCAGCTGCTCGCTGCTCGAAGCCAGATGCTGCATGGTCTGACCGCCCTGCACCAGCAGCTGATCGAAACTCGGCTCGTAGCGATCGAGCGCCGCCGTCACCTCGCTCGTGCTCTGCAGCACCGGCGCCAGATACTTCAGTGTGGCGTTGGCTTGAGCGGCCTTGCCCTTGATGCTCGTCGCTTCGCCGCGGATGATGTTGCGCAGGCCCTTCTGGGTCGGCGGGTTGAGCGCGTCGAAGAGCTGGTCGAGGCTGACCTCTGCATAGGTGTCGTTCTGCCCAATCGTGCCGCCTGAGGCGATCTTCTGAGCGTTGGCAGCTGCGGGCTGCAGCGTGATGTAGTGGCTGGCAATCCCGGCGAGCCCGTTCTCTTCGATCCGCGCAACGGTGCCGCGGTAGAGCGGGGCCGCGTCACCGTTGACGGCGATCACGATCACGGCCTGGCCGGTGTCCGTCAGCCCGATCGATTCCACCGAGCCCACGCTCGACGGTCCGATGAAGACCTGGTCACCGGTGACAAGCCCGCTGGCATCGCTGAACAGCAGCCTCACCGAGTACGAGGATCCGCCTGTGAGCAGCAGAACAACGACGACAATTGCCGCCAGCGCTAGTGCCCCTCCCCAGAGCACACGCGCAGCTACTTTAGGCGCACGCATCGAGCCCATGGTGCCAGGTCCACAGGACAGGGACGACCGTAGGCCCGACCGCGACCCGACGCTGCCGACATATGTGTCGGCTAGCGCGAGCTCCAGCTTCGCCGATAGGAGTCCTGCGACGCGCTGGAGACGTCGATCTTGACGCCCAGGGCGGCCAGCTTAAGGCGCCCGACTTCACGATCGATCGCGTCCGGAACCGCCTGCACACCGGGTGTGAACGCGTTTGGATCAGCGACCAGCGCCTCGAGGCTGAGCGCCTGCAACGCAAACGACACGTCCATGACCGAGGCTGGGTGGCCCTCGGCTGCCGCGAGGTTGACGACCCGTCCTCGCGCAAGCAGGTTGAGCCGGCGTCCGTCCGCCATCTCGTACTCGTGCACGAGCGGCCGTACCTGGCGAACGCGGCCGGCCGCGGCTGCATTGAGGTCGTCGAGGTCGATCTCGACATCAAAGTGGCCGGCGTTGGCGAGCAGTGCACCATCCTTCATTACCGCGAAATGCTCCGCTCCTAACACTTTGCGTGAACCGGTGACCGTGATGAACAGGTCGCCACGGACCGCGGCCTCGAGTGCCGGCATCACTTCGTAACCAGCCATCCGCGCCTCCAGCGCCCGCAATGGATCAACTTCGCAGATGGTCACGACCGCACCGGCGCCGCGGGCACGCTCGGCGATCCCCTGCCCCGCCCAGCCGTAGCCGAGCACGACGAGCGTCTGTCCGGCAAGCAGCACGTTGGTCGCGCGCATGATCCCGTCGAGCGCTGACTGACCGGTGCCGTGACGGTCGTTGAGCGCGCGCTCGGTGCGGGCCTCATTGACGGCGAGCACCGGACACGGCAGGCCCTGCTGCTCCTGCAGCCGACGCAGACGCAAGAGGCCGGTTGTGGTCTCCTCGGTGCCGCCGACGAGGCCACGGATCCCCGGCTCGCCGGTCTCGTGGGCGGCGATCAGCAGATCGGCGCCGTCGTCGATCGTGACCCAGCTCTTGCCGCCTTGCGGGCCGAAGGCCGCGGTCTCGACAATGTGCCGCTCGTAGTCGGCGAAGCTCTCACCGTGACGGGCGCGTACCTGCACGCCGTCCTGCACCACGAGTGCCGCCGCGACATCGTCCTGGGTCGCGAGCGGGTTGGCGGAGCAGAGCGCGACCTGCGCGCCGGCGGCGAGCAGCGTGCGCACCAGGGCGGCTGTCTCGGCCGTCACGTGCAGGCACGCGGCAACCTTGACGCCCGCCAGCGGGCGGGCGTCGGCGAACCGCGCCGTGACCTGGGCCAGCACCGGCATCTGGCCGCTGGCCCAGGCGATCCGTTCGGCGCCGGCCTGGACAGCGCCCAGGTCGGCGACGTCGTGGGTGGCCGTCATGCGGACGGGCGACGCATCATCCAGATCCGCCGCGGTACCCCTAGTAGCGGTAGTGATCCGGCTTGTAGGGGCCTTCGACCGGCAGCCCGAGGTATGCCGCCTGGGCGTCGGTGAGGATCGTCAGCTTGACCCCGAGCGCACCGAGGTGCAGGCGCGCAACCTTCTCATCGAGGTGCTTGGGCAGCGTGTAGACCTGACGCTCGTAGTCGTCGGGCTTGGTGAACAGCTCGATCTGCGCCATCACCTGGTTGGTGAACGAGTTCGACATCACGAAGCTCGGGTGGCCGGTCGCGTTACCGAGGTTCAGCAGCCGCCCCTCGGAGAGCACCAGGATCGAGTGGCCGTCGGGGAAGACCCACTCGTCGACCTGCGGCTTGATGTTGATCCGCTTGACACCGCTGGTCGCGGTCAGGCCGGCCATATCGATCTCGTTGTCGAAGTGGCCGANNGTGATCACGTCCTTGTTGCCGGTCGTGGTGATGAAGATGTCAGCGATGCCGACGACCTCCTCGAGCGTCGTGACCTGATAACCGTCCATTGCCGCCTGCAAGGCACAGATCGGGTCAATCTCGGTCACGATCACGCGCGCGCCCTGCCCCTGCAGCGACTCGGCACAGCCCTTGCCGACGTCACCGTAGCCGCAGACGACGGCGACCTTGCCGCCGATCAGCACGTCGGTGCCACGGTTGATGCCGTCGATCAACGANNGTTGTCGAACTTGGACTTCGTGACCGCGTCGTTGACGTTGATCGCCGGGAACAGCAGACCACCGACCTCAGCCAGCTGATAGAGACGATGCACGCCCGTGGTCGTCTCCTCGGTCACGCCCCGGATCGCGTCGGCCATCTTGGTGTAACGCTGCGAATCCTCGGCTACCGAATGCGTCAACAGCTCAAGGAAGACCTTGAACTCGTCCGACTCGCCCGTCGAGGGATCGGGCACCGCGCCGGCGAGCTCATACTCACGGCCCTTGTGCACCAGCATCGTGGCGTCGCCGCCGTCATCAAGGATCATGTTCGGGCCGTCAGCCTCACCGCTGCTCGCCCACGAATTCAGTGCCTGCTCAGTGCACCACCAATACTCCTCAAGCGTCTCACCCTTCCACGCCCAGACGGGCACGCCCTGCGGATCCTCAGGAGTGCCATCGCCGACAACGACCGCCGCGGCGGCGTGATCCTGAGTCGAAAAGATGTTGCACGAGACCCAGCGCACGTCCGCGCCGAGCGCGACCAGCGTCTCGATCAGCACAGCGGTCTGGATCGTCATGTGCAGCGAACCCATGATCCGTGCGCCCGCCAAGGGCTTTGAGTCGCCGTACTCGCGGCGGGTCGCCATCAGGCCAGGCATCTCATGCTCGGCCAGGCGGATCTCCTTGCGGCCGAACTCTGCCAACGAGAGGTCAGCTACCTTGAAATCGAATTTTGCGGCAGTGGTGCTCATGTTCTCCTGCTTTCTAGTGGCCCGCGGCCACTCATCAAGCTGCGTCAAGCAGCAGCCGCTCGTGTTTGCGCTGTTCGAAGCGCAGCCAATCTCCAGGGTCAACGTCTTCGGGGCGTTCAGCGGTGGCGCTCAGCCACTGCTCGATGGCGGACTGCAGCCTCGGGTCGGCAGCCAGACGCGCCGTGAAGGCGACGTCGGACAGCGCCACATCGAAGCTCTCGAGCAGCTCCTTGAGGGTCCGCAAGCGCTGCAACTCGGCAGCTCCGTAGATCCGGTAACCGCCAGCCGTACGCTCCGGTGAGACGAGCCCGGACTGCTCGATGTAGCGCAGCATGCGCGCCGACCAGCCGGTCGTGCCCGCTGCCTCGTTGATCGTAAGACCCTGCATTTGAAACCGACCTTACCACGGTCGTGTCAAGGTTGGGAGGGTTGTATGCAAAAACTTCAGGCCCGTACGCGGGCTGCAACGGCGACGCCCGGAGCGCGTCGGTCGCGGGCCGGCCCGCTAAACGACCCCGGCGCTGCGGTTAGCCGCCGTTCAGTGCGGCCTTGAGTGATTCGCTGGCATCTACCGGCGCCGGATCGACACCGCGCAGGACCGCCATGTAGAGCGAGACCAGATCTCCGAGCAGTACCAGCGAGATCAGCCGTTCGAGCCGCGTCTGACCGATCGACTCGATCCGGAACGTCGCCCCACCACGGCTTGCGATCAGGCCGCGGGTCAGTTCGATCCGCTGGCGTACCCGCGGATGTAGGTCCGAGTCGTCCAGGAACACCGCGCTGAACTGGCCCAGCTGCTTGGCGTCCTCCCAGCCGACCAACTCGTTGTGGCACATCTCCGGGAGCTCCGAGGCGAACGCGGGCGACTTGGCGTTCTCGTTGATCTGGGTCTTCCAGCGGTACGCGACCGGCGCCGTGACCTCGGCGCCTGAGATCTGCGGGATCGTCCCGTGCAGCCCGTGTGCGAGCGTCTTGGCTAGTGACTCCTCGGGAGCGTCGGGGCCCCAGGCGGCGGCGAGCAGGGCGGCGTGCTCAGCGGCGACGTCGATCTCCGCGTGCAGGCGCTCGCCGGCACCGCAGAGCCCGGCCACCTCAAGCGACACAACCAGCCAGTAGGCAACCGCGGCGCGCGACTGAAAGCCGGCCGGCAAGGGGATCACAGGTACGCCGTGACCGCGCGCCTGCTCCGCGAGCTTGCCGCCCGTCGTCACAACAACCGCGCGGGCGCCGAGCGCCTGGGCGGCCTCATACACCGCCAGCGTCTCCTCGGTGTTGCCGGAGTAGCTCGCGCAAAGCACGGTCGTGTCGGGCGTCGTGGAGGCCGGCAACTCATAGCCACGGGCGAGCACGATCGGACGCGAGGCACGGTCACCAAGCACCGCCCGGGCGAGCGAGCCGCCAACCGCGGGAGCGCCCATGCCGGCGACAACCAGACCACCTGGAGTGTCGTGTGGGCGCAAACCCGCCGACTCGACCCGCCAGAGCGCGTCCCTCAGCTGGTCGGGCAGACCGAGCACCTCGTCGAGCTGGCCGCTGATGTCGACCTCGCCCACCGCGGCGCGAGAGAGTGCTCGTGTTGAGCTCAAAACTGGATCGCCCCGGCTGGAATCGTCACGTCCGGGAAGATCCGCACGCCCGCCGTGAGCGTGTTGTCGGCACCCAGCGTCACGTCTTCACCGATCATCGCGCCATCGTCGATGTGGCAGCCCGGCCCGATCTTCGCGCCGGCGCTCACGATCGCGCCGCTGATCCGGCTCCGTGGTCCAACGGTCACCCCGTCCAGCAGGACCGAACGTTCGATGCGTGCCCCCTCCCCGATCTTGACGTCGCGTCCGAGCACCACATTGCCGCCGACAATCGCACCGGCTCCGATCTCACAGCCGTCGCCGAGCACGGCCGGGCCGACGACCCTTCCTGTCACGGTCGCACCATCGTCGAGCCGCATCGCGGCCGCGGCAAGGCGTCGGCCGACCTCGGTGGTGACGAGGTTCTCCATGATGTCGAAGGTCCCCTGCAGGTACCGGCTCGGAGTTCCAATGTCCAGCCAGTAACCGCTCGCCTCGTAACCGTAGAGGCCGTGGTCCACGAGCGTCGGGAAGAGATCGCGCTCGATCGAGATGACCGTGCCGGATGGCGCCATGCCGGCCAGCACCTCACGTTCGATGATGTAGGCACCGGCGTTGACCAGGCTCGTGTGGAGCGTCTG
>PLES01000014.1 GCA_003137075.1 Solirubrobacterales bacterium | reverse complement strand
CATTGGTGCCTGGTGCATGCCACCCACACCACACCTGACGAACTGCAACGCATCGCCGCCAGCGGCGCCTCGGTCTGTGTATCCATCACGACCGAGGCCAACCTGGGCGACGGCTTTTTCGACACCCCCCGCTTTTTGAAGTCGGGCGGACGACTGTGCGTCGGCTCTGACAGCCAATCCACCGTATCCCCTGCCGAGGAATTGCGCTGGCTAGAATATCAGCAGCGCCTGAAGAAAAGGCGACGCGGGGTGTTGGCGGACGCGCTCGAGCTGCTTGGCGTGGGGCTCGTCGCGCTGGATCCGGTACCGCTAAGCAGCCCGCTGCCCCCCGTCGCCGTGGAGACGTTGACGCCACCGGCTGCGGCGTTTTGCGGCTGCGGAACGTTGTTGTTGGCGCTGCCGACTTGCGGGGCGGTAGCCGGCGCGGCGCCGGTGGAGGCGGTGGCCATCTGGGCGCCCTAGGTCAAGGCCGCGATCGTGCGGTCTTTGTCAGCCGACGAACGGGTGGTGCCGAACCAATATTGCATGCAGGCACCCCAGGTGGCGGCGAGCGCGCCGACGAGCTGCGTCAGGTTCGCGCTGTCGTCCAGCTTCAGGAGGTGCAGCGACGCGCCCCCGAGCAGCCCGAAAAACCCCAACGTGACCAAAATTGTCAGTATGGCCGGCATGTCGGAGTGCGTCGACTCCTCCATCTTCCGGGCGCTGTCGCGGTCGTCGCTGGAGATCTGCTCCAGCTTGATGCCGTTGTCGTCCAACTGCGTCTGTAGCGCGAGCTCGTCCTGCTTGAAGGCGGCGAGCTGGTCCGGGCCCATCTGGCCGTCCTCGATCACCTTCTGGATCGAGCCGACGGTCGGCTTATCCAGATGCAGGAGCGGCCCGAGGATCGACACCGCGATCCCGGCGAACGGGCCACCGATTGCCGTGGCCAGGGCGGGCGCTACTTTGGCGAGCGTCCCCAGCCACGCCGCGGCCATGCTAGCTCGCGGTGGGGGCGGCGGCGTGGGACGCGGCAGCCTGGGACAGCGCGCCCGAGGCGAGCTGCAGGGCGGTCGCGGCCGACACCAGGTGCTTCGCGGTCGTGGCCGCGCTCGAGACGTCGGCGGCGACGGTGCCGGCGGTCGACTTGGTCTGGGCGACGGCGGTCTTGAAGGCGGCCGTGATCTTGGCGTCGAGCGACTTGGCGTGCACCGACCAGGCGAACCAGCCGCCGGCGACACCGATCGCGCAAGTCAGAACCGGGACCAGGAACTGGAGAACTTGGGCATCCATGAGGGCTCCTCGAAATGGGGTCGGCGCGCGCCCGCGCCTGGGCTCCGGGATTATGGGCTAGTAAGCGCTTACTGTCTAGTGGATCAGGATCACGCCGAACTCGTACACCTGCACCGTGGAGTGGGTATTGTCGAGGGACGCCACCATCGTCACGGCTTCGCTGGCCGACAGCTCGGCCTCGGTGACGATGAGGCCGCTGAAGTTGCAGGAGGCGCTGTCGTTGGTTGTCCGGTTGTAGACCAGGGTCTCGTTTGCGAACAGGTCGCTGCCGTTGCCCTGAAATTTGACCAAGTTGCTGAATGTGCTGCTGCCGGCTCCGCTGCCGCCACTGGTAAGTACCGAGGCGTAGCACCGGTACCGGCCGGCGACCGGCACCGTGATGGTCCCGGCGCTGGTCGACACCGTCACACCGCCCTGGCTCGTCGAGCCGGTCCACCCGCTGCCTAACGTCGCGCCGGAGATGACGCCGGAGACGGCCGGGTAGCCCGTCAGCGTGCCCCACGGTTTGGTGGGGGAGGCGTAACGCAGAATCCCGTTCGAGTCGATGTAGACGCTGTTCGCCGTAACCAGCGCGGTCCCGGCGGCGTTGACCTGCACCAGGCTTCCGGCTACCGAGGGGCTAAACGCAGGCAGCGCGGCGAAGCCGGTCGCGATGGCGGCGAACTCGGCGTCCGCGGTCGCGGGAGCACTGGCTGAGTTGTCGGCGGGGTAGCCCGTGGCGTTGTAAAAGGGGTTCGTCATCCGATCAACTCCACCTCGAAATACTGCACCGTCAGCGTGCCGCTGTTGATAACCGATCCGGCAAGCTGCAGCGTGGTATTCGCGGCAAGGACGACCTGTGTCTCGACATCACTCTGAATGGACCAGCTGGGCGCGCCGTTGATTCCCGTGCCGTACATCGTGTTCTGATAAAGGTTCGGAATCAGCGCGCTGCCGTTAGCGTTCAGCGTGATGGATCCGGCAGAGTTGGCGGATCCGCTTGACACCGAGTGCCCCGTGGCGGCAACGCACAGGTGAATCCGGTAGCGGCCGGCGGGCCCGATCTGGATCGTGCCATTTGTCAGGTTGACGCTGAACTGCGTGCCCGCCTGTGCGCTGGACGACACCGCGGACGCGCCACCGAACAGCCCACCGCTCAGGCTCATCGGGCCGATGCGTGTGAAGAGCTGCTGGCCGCCGCCGTTGAACGCGCCGGCAGCCGTGACCTGCCACACGAAGCCTCCGAGTCCGGTGAACACAATCAGATCGTTCGTATCCGACGCAAAGGGGATCGCGAGCGCGTACGCCCCCAGAGACCCGATGCTCGCGCCCAGTAACGCCGTGAACCCGGCGGCGATGGCGGCGAACTCGGCACGAATCAGCGCGGGGCTCCCCGACGAGTTCGACTGTGGGTTACCGGTGACAATGTAGTAGCTCATACCAGCAGCTCGCAGCCGAACTCGTTGATGGCCTGGTTGCTCGCCGTCCCCAATGGGCACAGAAGCTGCAACGTGTCACCGGCGGCGCACGTCAGGGCTGTCCCCGCGGACAGGCTCATCGACGGCTCGAAGGCGCCGTAGCTGTACGCCTGGCCGGCGCCGCTCGATAGCGCGCTGCCGTTTTTTGCGATAGTGACTTTCAGGTTGTTGGCCTGCAGCTGGCCGAGGGACCCGGCGAGCGTGGCCCATACCCAGTACACACCAGGTGTGGCGATCGTGATTGTCCCGGTCGACAGCGTCACGCCGATGCCGCCTTGCTGGAATCGCGTCGACGCGAACGAGCACGGCCCGTTCGAATTCTGGGTAGCCGGCGTGGTGCCCGTCACGAGCAACGCGGCGGGCTGCTTGCCGCCGAGATCCTGCAACCCGAACCCGAACACCCAGTTGGAGTCGGTGACGAACCCGGTCCCGGAATCGTTCACGCGCAGCAAGCCCCCCTGGTTATACGGCGGCTGCGGAAAAAAAGTCATGCCCCGGGCAATCAACGCGAACTCGTTGCGCATCACGGCCGAGTACGCGCCCTGCCCGCTGATCGGGTTGCCGGTGGGGCTGTAGTAAGGATTGGTCATCAGCGAATCCTTCTGCCGGGCGACCACGCCAGCGTCATCGTGTTCAGCGTCCACTGGGCCGCGTAGTTCACGTTCGAGGAGATCGTGATCGCAATGTTCTCGCCGCGGCCCAGCACCTCGCACTCGGTCGGCGCCAGCGTCAAGCCGTCCCAGGTGAAGTTGTTCCAGACGAACGATCCCCACAGCGGCAGCGCGAAGGGCGCGGTGTACGACGCGAACGCCGGCGTCGGGTACACGGTCAGCCCGTAGGCTTGCGAGTAGCCGAGCGTGAAGGATGCGTAGCTCGTCCCGCTGATCTCCAGCGACGCCTTGCGGTAGCGCTTGATGATTCGGTGCGACTGCTCGCTCGCGTAGACGAACGTCATGTAGGCNNAAGTACGTCGCCTCGATGTTCGACGCGCCCGCGGCCGCCGGCCCCTCGCACACGCAGCGCACGACGTCGGGGAAATTCACCGGCATCGCGCCCGCGTAGTTCTTCACGAGCCAGGTCAGGTACAGCGCGGTGCCGTCCGAGAAAAACACGCGGTACTGGCCGCGCTCGCGGTTGAGCACCGAGCAGCTGACGATGTTGCGCTTGGCCGCAATCAGCGGCTCGATGTTCATCGTCACCGCGCTGGGCTCGAAGTTGCCGTAGTCCAGCGTCGTGCTCAGCCCGACCACGCCGCGCATCTCGAACACGTACGTGTCGTACATGTTCTGCGCGGTGTTTGCGATCGCGCCCGTGCCCGAATTGAACGACGCGAGCTGTCCGTTGGCGCCGGAACCGAACGTCGAACCGTACAGGATGAACGTGTCGTTCGCGGTCCAGACGCCCATCGCACCCGTCGACTGGTTGCCTGGCAGCACGAGCAGGTTGGTGATCGCTTCGGGCAGCGCGATCTCACCGGAGCCAAGCAGCGGCGACCATACGTAGGGGTAGTTGAGCGCCGAGAACTGCAGCGACGGCCCGAAGCCCAGGAAGAGATAGAACTTGTGGACGCACACGTTGGTCGGCACGTCCGGAGACATGCCGGTCGTGATCGGCAAGTAGTTGGTGCCGTCGAACTCGAAGCCCTTGTTCACGCCGTCGATGCCGTACGCCTTCTGGATCGCGAGGCCGCCTCCGCCGAAGTTGCCTAGCGCGAACTGGTAGCTGCCGCCCGCGGTGGGTTGGATCAGTGCGGGCAGCGACGTGATCGTGCCGAAGTGCACGGAGCCGGCGGTGACCTCGATTACCTCGTTGAGCTGGAAGGTCCCAGTGATGCCCGTCAGCAGCATCACGCCGCTGACCGCGTTGGACGTCCAGCTGCCGGCCAGGTTGGTGTTGTAGTTCTGGACCGCGAACACCGACACCGTCGCGGTCGCACCAGACGTCACGCCTTTGATAGCGGTGCCGTTACCCGGGTTCGTCGCGGTGCCATTGCTCGTGAAGCCTGCCAGGTACTGATATGGCACTTGCACCCAGCCCGCGTTGGTCGACTTATAGATG
>PLES01000036.1 GCA_003137075.1 Solirubrobacterales bacterium | reverse complement strand
AACAAGGCCCAGCAGGACGCGCTGCTGCCGGCGGTCGAGGAAGGGCTGCTGACGCTGATCGGCGCGACCACCGAGAACCCCTTCTACGAGGTCAACTCGGCGCTGCTGTCTCGGACCCGGGTCTACGAGTTGCAGGCGCTCTCAGCGGAGGATGTCGTGGCGCTGTTGGAGCGGGCTGTGCGCAGCGGCGAGGCCGGGGTCGATCCGGAACGGATCGACCCCGGTGTGTTGGACTACGCCGCCCAATGGACCGAAGGCGACGCGCGTGCAGCTCTCAACGCGCTGGAACTGGCGGCCGCGGCGGCCGGCGAGCAGCGTCGCATCGACAGCGCCACGATGGCCGACGCGCTCCAGCGCCGCACGATCAACTACGACCGCCAGGCGGACAACCACTACGACACGATCTCGGCCTGGATCAAGGCCACGCGAGGTTCCGACCCCGACGCCTCGCTGTACTACCTGGCGACGATGCTCGAGGGCGGTGAGGATCCGCGCTTCATCGTTCGCCGCATGGTGATCCTCGCCTCCGAGGACATCGGCAACGCCGAACCTCAGGCACTCAGCGTCGCGATCGCGACCGCCGCCGCGGTCGAGCAGCTCGGCATGCCGGAGGCCCAGTTCGCGCTGACGCAATGCGCGATCTACCTCTCGCTGGCGCCGAAATCAGACGCGGCCAAGCGCGCGATCGGGGCTGCTCGAGCCTACATCCGCGAACACGGCGCCCAGTCACCGCCGCCGTATCTGCGCTCCGGTAGCCGTGCTGAGGGCAACTACGACTACCCGCATGCCCGTGCCGGGCATGTCTCGCCGCAGGAATGGCTTCCGGCTGACGCGGCGGGGGCGCTGTTCTACGCACCTGACGACGCCGAGGCGGTCCAGCGGGACCGCCTCGAAGCGATTCGACGTGCCCGCGGGCGAAGCTGAGCGCAGTCGCGTGTGCTGCTCAGCCCGGCACCACCAGCTGGCTGAGCGTCAGCACCGCGCCCGCAGAGTCGGCAATGCGCGCCCGCCGGAATGGCGGCGCGGATTCGACCGGCGAGATTACGCGTCCCCCGCGCTCCTCAGCGACGCGAACGGCACGGTCGATGTCCGCGATCCAGAGGTCGACACCCCAGTGAGCTTCGCCCTCGTCTGAGCGGACCATCAGGGCGACGACATCACGGGGAACCGGCTGCCAAGGCTCGCCACCGACAAAGCCATCAAGCCGAAACAGAGTGAGGGGGCCGTAGGGCTCGCTGGTCCACCCGAAGACCTCGTTGTAGAAGTTCGAGGCGCCGTGCGGGTAGAGGATGCTCATCGCCCACGCACCTCGCTCGTTGACGCGCTGGGCGCCACGGCGGGCCGTCGGTTCGAAGCCGTTGATCACCGCACCGGAGGGATCGGCGATCACGACCAGGCGGCCGACCGGCGAGATATCCATCGGACCGGCAAGCACGGCGCCGCCCGCACGCTCGGCGGCGATCGCCGTCTCCCGCACCGAGGCGACCCGGACCTCGGTCAGCCAGCTTGGCTGCACGCCGTCGGGAGCCGGTGGCCACGCCCGCGACCTCCGCCCCTTCGAGCAGCCCGATGAAGTAAGGACGGGCTCGGTCGCCCGCTAGGTTTTCGACCCAGCACAGGACGCCCGCTGGGTACTTGCCCGGAGCGCGTCTCGCGATGTATACACGCTAGGTATACGCAGGGTGTATAGTCAGCGACATGTCCGTAAGCAAAACCTTCCTCGCGCTGCTTGAGAGCGGGGCATCACACGGCTATGACCTCAAGCACGAGTACGACGCCCGCTTCGGAACCGATCGTCCGGTCGCCTACGGACAGGTCTACGCAACGCTGGCCCGGTTGCTGAAGAGCGGGCTCGTCACGGTCGATGCGGTTGAGCCCGGCGAGGGCCCTGACCGCAAGCGCTACGCGATCACCGAAGCCGGTGTTGCCGACGTCGAGCGCTGGCTCGCGAGTCCCGAAGCGCCCGAGCCCTATCTGCAGAACGTGCTCTACACGAAGGTCGCGCTGGCCCTGCTCAGCGGCCGCCCCGCGATCGACGTGCTCGATACGCAGCGGGCTGAGCATCTGCGTGTGATGCGTGAGCTCACGAGCCGCAAAGCCACCGGCGACCTTGTCGACCAGCTGATCTGCGACCACGCGCTGTTCCACCTCGAGGCAGACCTGCGCTGGCTCGAGCTCACGGCTGCGCGCCTTGACCAGCTCGCTGCGCAGGTGACGCGATGAGCGCGTCACAGGCGGCGCGCGGCGCAACTGCGAGCGGCCGCCCGCGCGACGGCAACCTGATCAGCTGCACCAACCTGACCAAGCGGTTTGGTTCAACCGCGGCGCTCGACGGTGCGTCGCTTGATCTCGCCGCCGGCGAGGTCGTTGCCGTTATGGGACCGTCGGGCTCGGGCAAGTCGACGCTGCTGCACTGCGCCGCGGGGATCCTCGTCCCCGACACCGGCGAGGTCGTATTCGATGCGGAGCAGATCGGACACATGTCTGATCGCCGCCGCAGCGAGCTGCGGCGCACGGAGTTCGGCTTCGTATTCCAGTTCGGCCGGCTGGTGCCTGAGCTCAGCTGTGCGGAGAACGTCTCGCTGCCGTTGCGGCTGTCCGGCGTTGGTCGAGCCGAAGCCGCGCGCAGAGCCGACGAGTGGCTGCAGCGACTTGAGGTGCATGAGGTCGGGCGCAGTCTGCCGGGTGAGATCTCGGGTGGTCAGGGGCAACGCGTCGCCGTCGCCCGTGCACTCGTGACTCGTCCGCGCGTCGTTTTCGCCGACGAGCCCACGGGCGCGCTCGACTCACTCAACGGCGAGCGCGTGATGCAGTTGCTCACCGCCGCGGCGCGGGACACAGCCGCCGCAGTCGTGTTGGTCACGCACGAGCCGCGAGTGGCCGCGTACGCGGACCGCGAGGTCGTCGTACGCGACGGCAAGACCCGAGCGAGCTGATGCGTCGCGCTTGGACGGAGCTTCGCCTCGGTGTGCGACTCGCATTCCGCGGTGGCGCGGACGCGCGCTGGCGGGTCGCTCTCACGGCAGTCGGTGTCACGCTTGGCGTCGCGCTGCTGCTGGTGGGGGCGTCGGTACCGAACATCGTCAGCGCCCACAACGCTCGAGTCGCCGCGGCCAACGTGGACGCGGGCGACGCCCACGCACCGCTGCTGGGGCTATGGGATCTCACCAGCTACCGCGGCAAGACCGTCACGGGTATGGCGCTCCAGGCGGTCGATCGCGACCCGCCCCTGCCGCCGGGACTGAACCGTATTCCTGGCCCGGGCCAGATGTTCGTCTCGCTGGCGCTGCGAGACCTGCTGCGATCTCCCGCGGGAGCCGAACTGGACCGCTGGCTGCACGCACGCATCGTTGGCACGATCGGGCAGAGCGGGTTAACCGGTCCGGACGATCTGCGGCTGTACCGCGGCGCCAGCGATCTGCGCGCACACAGCCCAATGGCGATCAAGAGCTTCGGTTCGCCGGAGAGCGACGAGTTCAGTGGGCCACTGGTCACTATGCTGGTGATCCTGATGTCAGTCGGGCTGCTGCTGCCGATCGCGGTCTTCGTCGCAACCGCCAGCCGCTTCGGGTCCGATCAGCGCAATGTGCGCCTCGCCGCGATCAGACTGATCGGTGCCGACCGGATCGGAACGGCGCGGATCGCCGCCGGAGAAGCCCTCTCGGGCACCGTGCTCGGCGTGGCGTGCGGTTGTCTCTTGTTCCTGGCGCTCAGACCGCTGATCTCGCAGTTGGACATCGCCGGGATCAGCGTCTTCAGCAGCGACGTTCGCCCAGCGGCCTGGCTCGCGGTACTGATCGTGCTGCTGGTTCCGGCCGCCTCCGTCGCCCTGGCTCTGCTGGCCACGCGCCATGCGGCGATCGAGCCACTCGGCGTCAGTCGTCGCGGGGCAGAACCTCGGCGGCGGCTTGCCTGGCGGCTCGTAACGCCGATTCTCGGTTTTCTTCTGCTGTTGCCGTTGATCGGTGCGAGCCACCGGTTGGGCTCGACGATCGGCCAGGTCCAGGCGTCGGCCGGTGTCGTGCTGGTGTTGGTCGGCGTATCGGCGCTGCTGCCGTGGTTCGTTGAGGCGGCGGTGCGCCGCACGGAAGCGGGGCCGCTGCCTTGGTTGCTTGCGGTGCGCCGCCTGCGTGCCGACCACGGGACCTCGGGCCGCGTCGTCAGCGCTATCGCTCTGACGGTGGCGGGCGCGATCGCGCTGCAGACCGTGTTCAACGCGGCTGACGCTCAGTCGAGCACCCGCGTCCCCGTCAACTCCACGCCCACTGCGCTCTATCCGTCCGGCATGCTGGTCAGAGCGAGTGATCCGGCTTCCGTTGTGACTCGGCAGCTGCGATCGACGCGCGGCGTCGAGGATGTCGTCGCGATCGCCACCAACGATCTCAACCCACAGGTTCCGGTCAGCGTCGCCTCCTGCCGGAACCTTGAGCTGATTGCGAACATCAGCGGCTGCGCCGGGCGGTCTGCCTACATCGTCAGCGCAGAGTCCGGCCTGCGCGGCGGGCAGGCGGTCAGGGTCGGTGGCCATCGCTTCCGAGTGCCTGAGTCAGCGCACAGAGTCGCGTCTCGTCAGCTCACAGGCAAGCTGGCTTTTGCAGGCTCGATCCCGACCGGAGCTTTGCTGTTGACACCCTCAGCGGCAGCGCACCTGGGGATCACGGCAGACCTCGTCGATGCGGGCGTCACCCTGAACCCTCGGGTGCCCGGCGCTCGCGACAACGCCATCACCACGATCGCCCGACTCGACCCGCTCGCGGATATCCCGAACGATCCGACGACGATCGGCAACCATGTACTCCAGCAACTGCAGAACGTCCTCTTCGCGGGAGCCACGGCCGTGCTGCTGGTGATCGGCGGCAGTCTGCTGGTCGCGGTCGCCGAACAGCTGCGTGAGCGCCGCCGAGTGCTCGCCGTGCTCGCCGCATTCGGCACGCGCCCCTCGACCATCGCCTGGTCGGTGCTCTGGCAGAACGCGCTACCGGTCGCGCTCGGGCTGACGCTGGCGGTCGTCATGGGGGTCGGACTCGGCGATGTGCTGATGCACATAATCGGTCTACAGGCGAGCTTCGATTGGGGTGCGATCGCGCTGCTGACCGCTGCCGCGGCGCTCGTCGTCGCCACCGTCACGGGCGTCACGCTGCCGATCGTCTGGCGGCAGATGCGCCCAGAAGCGCTTCGCGTCGAGTAGCCGGCGGGCCGGCGAAGCTCGCGACAAACGCCACAGAACACCTCCGTAGCTACCCTTGACTTCAGATGCCAGCTCAGGCTTACAGCGGTAAAGAGTGCGTCTGCCAGTTCCGCAGGGGGATCTGCGACCAGACCTGTGTGCGCGACATGCTGGCGACGCCGTTCTACATCGCTTGCCTGCGCCTCAGCGGCCGCACCTCGCTCGTGGTGGGCGGCGGCGACATCGGACTGGAGAAGGTCGAGGGCCTGCTTGCCTGCGGCGGTGACGTCGTGCTGGTCGCGCCGGACGCGCACCCTGCCCTCCAGGAACTCGCAGCTGAGGGCTCGATCACCTGGCACCAGCGCGACTACCGGTCACAGGACCTCGACGGTTGCCTGATCGCGATCGCAGCCACCGACGACACCGAAATAAACATTCAGGTCTTCAACGACGCTGAACAGCGCGCGATGCTCGTCAACGTCGTCGATGTGCCACCGCTTTGCAACTTCATCCTGCCGGCGATCGTGCGCACAGGACCGCTCGCGGTCGCGATTTCGACGGCCGGCGCCTCGCCGGCGCTCGCCAAGCGCATGAAGCGCGAGATCTCTGAGCTCTTCGGCGAGCCCTACGCGACACTCGCGGTGCTGCTCAACGACGTGCGCGGCTGGGCCAAGGGCACGCTGCCGACCTATCAAGACCGCAAGGAGTTCTTCGAGGCCATCGTCAACGGTGACCCGGATCCGATCGCGCTGCTGCGCGCCGGCGACGCGGCTGCGGTCAAGGACCTGATCACCGCGGCCCAGAACTCCTACCAGCCCGCATAGCCCGCTGGCTACGCGGGCTGCCGACACCCCTGAGCACCTGTGAGCGACCTCACCCACCTCAACTCGGAGGGTCGGGCGCAGATGGTTGACATCTCAGACAAGCAGACGACCGCGCGCCGAGCGCGGGCACAGGCGATCGTCCGCGTCACGCCACAGACGGCCAGCACGCTCGCCGCCGGAAACGCTCCCAAAGGCGACGTGATCGCAGTCGCCAGGATCGCGGGAATCCAGGCCGCCAAGCGCACCTCGGAGCTGATTCCTCTATGTCACCCGCTGGCGCTGTCCTTCGTCGGTGTCGAAGGCACGATCGACGTCGAAGCAGGGGAGATCGAGTTGATCGCCGAGGCACGGACGACCGGCCCGACCGGCGTCGAGATGGAAGCGCTAACCGCCGCGACGGTCGCGGCACTGACGGTCTATGACATGTTGAAGGGCATCGAGCGTGGGGCGCGCATAGAACGGGTAGAGCTACTTGAGAAGTCCGGTGGCCGCTCCGGAAGCTACCGCCGCGTGGAACCGACAAACTGAACCGCGATGCGCGAAGAACACGACACATCCGGGCGGCCCGACGGACCTGCACTCACCGTGGCGATCTTGACGATCTCGACCACCGTTGCGAGCGGCGCCGAGAAGGATTTTTCGGGACCCGCGCTGGCTGAGTGCGCCGCGCTAGCCGGCTGCACCCTGGTCTCGCAAGAGGTCATCACTGACGACCAGGACGCGATCGAAACCTGGCTTCGCAATCAGGTCAAGCTAGGGGTCGCCCTGATCTTCACCACCGGCGGCACCGGCTTCACGCCGGACGACGTTACCCCCGAAGCGACACGGGCCGTGATCGAGCGTGAGGCCCCTGGCATCGCCGAGGCGATCCGCTCTCAGGCTCAACGCCACACGCCGCTCGGGATCATGTCGCGCGGTGTCGCCGGGATCGCCGGCCGCACGCTGATAGTCAACTTCCCGGGTCGCCCCAAGGCGATTGACGAATCGTTTGGCGTGGTTGCGCCGATCCTGGCGCACGCGGTCGAATCGCTCTCCCGTGAGCACGGGTACTGAGCGGCGCTCGCGAGATGACCGCGGCTGCTGACGCCGCGGCCGCGGAGCCCGCGATCGTATTAGCAGGCCTCTCTCGCTACTTCGGTGAGCGCACGGTGCTGCGCGAGGTCTCGCTTGAGCTGCCGGCCGGTCAAACCTTGGCCGTGCTCGGCCGCAACGGCGCGGGCAAGTCGACGCTGCTGCGGATCCTGGCGACCTTGCTGCGCCCCCACGGTGGCACGGTCACGCTGCTCGGAGAGCAGCTGCCGCGCCGCGCCTGGGCGGTGCGCGGGCGCATCGGATTGCTCGGCCACGAGCCACTGCTCTACCGCGACCTCACGGGTCGCGAGAACCTTACCTACCACGCGCGTCTGCACCGGGTCGGCCCAGACCGCGTCGAGCAGGTGCTGGCGGCGGTCGGCATGGAACGCCGCGCCGACGACCCGGTGCGCTCGCTCAGCCGTGGCATGGTTCAGCGACTCACGGTTGCCCGCGCGGTCCTGCATGAGCCGAGCATCCTGCTGCTCGACGAGCCACGTTCGAACCTTGATCCCGCCGCCGGCGAGCTGGTGGAACCGCTGATCGGGCGCTCGTCGGGCATCACCCGTGTGCTCACCAGCCACGACCCGCAGGCGGCGCTTGCCGAGGCCGATCTGGTACTCGCGCTCAACGCCGGGCGCGCCGCCTACGTCGGTCCACCGTCCGGAATCGACGAGGCCACGATCAAGGCGCTCTACGCATGAGAACCGCTCTCGCGATCCTGCGCAAGGACCTGCTGCTCGAGCGCCGCACGCTGGAGACGATCCCGGCGATGGCAATGCTCGCGGTCGTCACCTTCATCATCTTCCACTTCGGCCTCAACCAGAACCAGGTCTCAGGGCAGCTGGCGGCCGGGGTGCTGACAATCACGCTGTTGTTCGCGGCGATGCTCGGCATCAACCGCCTGTTCGTGGCTGAACGCGAGCAGGGTGGTTTCGACGCGTTCCTGCTGGCGCCGGTCGACCGCACCGCGATGCTGATCGCCAAGGCCACGGCGCTGTTCCTGTACCTGGTGGTGCTCGAGCTCGTGGCGCTGCCGGCTTTTGCGCTGTTTCTGGCGCCGCCGCATCTGGGCAGCTCGCTGCCGGGAGTGCTGCTGATCCTGCTGCTCAGCGATATCGCGTTCGCCGTGATCGGCACGTTCGTCTCGGCGATCGCGGTCCACACCCGGGCGCGCGACCTGATCGGTCCCGTGATCGGCCTGCCGCTGCTGCTGCNNCGACGGCTCGCGGCATCGGACCGCTGCTCACGCAGCACGCCAGCGGGTCCCCGCCGGCCAAGTGGCTGGCGGTGTTGGCGCTCTATGATCTGTTCAACGCGCTGCTGGCCTACGCCGTGTTCGACTTCCTGCTCGAGGAATAACCCGGGGCGCGTGAAGTCCCCATGAAGACGTTCGCGATTCGACGATGACCACTCATGTTCGGCATCTGCGCGGTCTGACGATCGCCACCGCCGTGATGCTCACGGTTTCGCTGGCGCTCGTCTTCTTCTACGCCCCGCTCGACGCCGAGCAGGGATTCATCCAGAAGATCTTCTACATCCACGTGCCGCTCGCGATCGTCTCGCTGGTCGGCTTCACGCTAGGCGGCGCCTTTGCCGTCGCCTATCTGCGCACCGGCAACCGCGTCTGGGACATGCGTTCCTACTGCGTGATCCACATGTCGTTGATCTTCTCGGTCGGCGGTCTGCTCGCCGGATCGATCTGGGCCAAGGCCTCATGGGGTCACTGGTGGGTCTGGTCAGAGCCGACGCTGGTCTCCTACCTGATCGTGATCCTGCTGTTCTGCACCTACCAGCCGCTGCGCTTCTCGATCGAGGATCCCGAGCGCCAGTCGCGCTATGCGGCGGTCTTCGCGATCGTCTGCGGCGCGTTTGTACCGATCAACTTCATCGTCGTGCGGCTCTCAACCCAGTTCCTGCACCCGCGTGTCCTGAACCTCGAAGGCGGCAACCTGCCGAACTCGATGAAGCTCGCCTTCTACACGTCTCTATTGGCGATCGCGCTGCTGTTCGCGACGCTGATGAGATACGAGATGGCCGCCAAGGAGACGCGCATCGAAACCCGTCGTCTGCGCCGTCGCCTGCTCGGTGACGACGCTCTGCGCCCGCTTGGAAGGAGCGCCGCCCCGCAATGATCACGTTCTTCGCGCAAGCCCCCGCACTGCCGCTGCACGCCGCCGGCAAGTACGTAGCCGGGGCCTACATCGTTTTCATCCTGATGCTGATCGTCTACGTCGGGATCATGGCGCGCCGGCTGCATACCAACCAAAGGGAAATCCAGGAGCTGAAGCTGCTGCTGGAGCAGCGCGAGCGCCAAGAGCTCGCGGCGCAGCAACCAGTACCGGATTCCGAGCAGGTCGCATGAGCGAGCTGCTGGCGATCGGCGTCTCTCACAAGACCGCGCCGGTCGAGGTCCGCGAGCGCCTCGCGCTTACCGAATCACGCGCCGCTGACTTCCTGCGCGACCTGCACGGCGTGCCTGAGATACAGGAGGTCGTGACGATCTCCACCTGCAACCGCACCGAGCTCTACCTCGTTGTCAACGATCCGGTTGAGGCGGAGAGCACGGTGCTGGGGATGCTGGCCCGGCAGGCCAGCATCCGGCCCACGGCGTTGACCGGCGCGATCTACTCCCATCGCAACTGCGATGCCGCCCGCCACCTCTATCGCGTCAGCGCCGGGCTCGATTCGATGATCGTCGGCGAAGATCAGATCCAGGGTCAGGTCAAGCGCGCCTACGAGGCGGCGCTGGGCAAGGAGACGACTGGGCCGCTCACCAACCATCTTTTCAAAGCGGCCCTGGCGACCGGCAAGCGCGTGCGTACCGAGACCGCGCTCAGTGAGGGTCAGCTGAGCCTGCCGTCGGTCTCCGCGATGCTCGCGAAGGAGACGCTCGGTGATCTGGGCGGCCGGCTCGTGGTGGTGATCGGCACGGGCGAGTCAAGTGAGTTGGCGGCTCGTGCACTGGCCGACGCCGGTGGTTCGCTCGTCTTCGTCGCCACCCGTCGCCGTGACCGGGCTGTCAGTCTGGCCGAACGCTTCGACGCCACCAGCGTCAGCTTCGACGAGCTGCCTGAGGCGATGGTTCGCGCCGATGTGGTTGTCTGCGCCAGCTCCTCTCCGCATCTGCTGATCGAGTCGGAGGAGCTCTCCGAGGTGATGGCGGCGCGTGCGGGTCGGCCGATGTTGATGATCGACCTGGCGGTGCCTCGTGACATCGATGCGGCCTGCGCTGAGCTTCCGGGTGTGTCGCTCTACGACATCGACGACCTCGAGGCCGTCGTCGCCCGCAACCGTAAGGTTCGTCAGGGCGAGGCGCGTAAGGCCGAGGGCATCGTCGAGCAGGAGATCCAGAGCTTCGCGACCTGGCTCGGGTCGCTCGAGGTGCTGCCGACGCTCGCCGCGCTGCGCACCCACGCGACCGAAATCGCCGAGCACGTCGTGGCTGAGAACGCCGGTCGTTGGGAGTCTGCTTCCGAGCGTGACGTAGAGCGTGTCGACGCGATCGCTCGCGCGATCGTCAACCGGCTGCTGCACCATCCGACCGCTCGGATCAAGGAGCTGCGGGATGACCGCGTCCACGCCCGCATGGCGCTGGTACGCGACCTCTTTGGCCTGAGCGTTGACGACGACGTCGCGCTGGAGGATGCCGCCGCCGACACCGAGGCGCTCAGCGAGATCAGGCAGCTGCCGCAGAGCCGCCGCTAGTGGTCCGTTAGATGCGGATCGGCACGCGAGCCAGTGCCCTGGCGCTCTGGCAGGCCCGTTTTGTTGCAGATGCGCTGGCGGCGCGTGAAGTTAAGAGCGAGCTGGTCGAGATCACCACCACCGGCGACCGCGGCCAGGGTGTCGGGGACAAGGCCCGCTGGACCTCGGAGCTTGAGCGGGCGCTGCTCGACAGCCGGATCGACGTCGCCGTCCACTCCGCCAAGGACGTTCCCGGTGAGCTCGCTGATGGCACGGTGATCGCCGCGATCCCGCAGCGTGAGGATGCGAGCGACGTGATCTGCGGAGCCGCTTCGCTTGAGGCGCTGGACCCCGGCGCGCGCGTCGGAACAAGCAGCCTGCGACGCGCCGCCCAGATCCGCGCGCTGCGCGACGACCTGGAGATCGTGGAGCTGCGCGGCAATGTCGATACCCGCCTGCGCAAACTCGCCGAGGGTCAGTACGACGCGATCGTGCTGGCAGCCGCAGGCGTCAAGCGGCTCGGCCGCGCCGACGAGATCACCGACGAGCTTCGCAAGATGGTGCCGGCGCCCGGTCAGGGCGCCCTCATCCTGCAGACCCGCGCCGATGACGGCGCGACCATCGCAGCCGTGCAACCCCTGACCGACGCGGTAGCTCAGGCGTGCGTGCTAGCCGAAAGGGCATTCGCGAGCACCCTGAACGCCACGTGCAACACCCCCCTCGGCGCGAGCGCAATGCCCGTCGGGACGCACACACGACTGCAAGGCTGGATCGGCCTGCCGGACGGCTCCCACTGGATCACAGACGAGCTCGCCGGTGACCCGAAAGACCTAGGCGAACAACTAGCGAAGCGCATGATCTCGGTCGGCGCGTGTGAGTTGCTCGATGCGGCGGAAGCGATGGTCGGCGTATGACGGTCTACCTGGTCGGCGCCGGCCCCGGCGATCCCGGGCTGATGACGGCGCGCTCGCTTGAGCTGATCGCGAGTGCTGACGTGATCATCTACGACCGTCTGATCCCGGTGACCGCGCTGGACGGCGCCCGCGCCGGCGCGAAACTGATCTATGCCGGTAAGGAGGGTCACGGCCCCTCGATGCCACAGAGTGAGATTGACCGGCTGATCGTCGAGCACGGACGGGCTGCGGGATCGGTCGTGCGGCTCAAGGGCGGGGATCCGTTTGTCTTCGGGCGGGGCGGCGAGGAGGCCGAGGCCCTGGTGGCCGCCGGAATCAGCTTCGAGGTCGTGCCGGGTGTCAGCTCCGGCGTCGCGGCGCCGGCCTACGCCGGCATCCCGGTGACCCATCGCGGCGCCTCGAGCTCGGTCGCTTTTGTGACCGGCCACGAGGACCCGGCCAAGCCCGAGTCCTCGCTCGACTGGGCAGCGTTGGCCGCGTTCCCCGGGACCCTGGTCGTGTTCATGGGCGTGAAGCAACTCCCTTCCATCACGGCATATCTGATCGAGGGCGGTCGCTCACCGGACGAGCCGGCCGCGCTTGTGCAGCAGGGCACGTTTCCCGGCCAGCGAGCGGTGGTCGCCTCGTTGGCGACCGTTGCGCAGGTCGCCGTGGATGAGCAGATCAAGGCGCCGACGATCGCGATCTTCGGACCGGTGGCGGCGTTGCGGGAGCGGCTCGCCTGGTTTGAGTCGAGACCTCTGCACGGCAAGACGGTGGCGGTCACGCGGGCACGCGCGCAGGCGTCGAAGCTCGCAGTGCAGCTGCGCGCGCTCGGTGCCGAGGTGATCGAGACCCCGGTGATCCGCACGCAGACGATCGTGGGTCCCGTACCCGACCTCAGCAGCTTCGACCTCATCTGCTTCACCAGCCCCAACGGTGTCGAGGCGCTGTTCGAGCGCCTCGATGCGGCTGGTCTCGACAGCCGCGCGTTCAGCCCGACGACACGCGTCGCCGCGATCGGGCCAGGCACCAGCCGTGCCCTGGAGCGGCGAGGGATTCGATGCGACCTGATGCCGGAACGTGCCGTGGCCGAGAGCCTCGTCGAGCAGCTTCAGGGCCTGTCGGTGGAGCGCGCGCTTGTGGCGCGCGCGATGGAGGCTCGCGATGTGCTGCCGGACGCGCTGCGCGAGCGCGGCGCCGAGGTTGAGGTCCTGGCGGTCTATGAGACAGTGATCGAGCGGCTCTCGGCCGACCAGGTCTCAGCGGTCAAGGGCGCTGACTTCATCACCTTCACCTCGGCCTCGACCGTGCGCAACCTCCTTGAGTCGGTAGGCGGCGCCGACGCCTGGACCGGCGACGGCGAGAACCGCCCGGCTGTGGTCAGCATCGGCCCGGTCACGAGCGATGAGTTGCGCGCTCACGGCCTCGCACCGGATTTCGAAGCACTCGAGCACGACATCGACGGCCTCGTCGCCGCGCTTGTATCTGCCGCAAGCAGCTTGGGCTGAGCCGATGGCGGTGCGGCTCGGCAGCCCTAGGGTGCATCTGCGCCGGCTCGATTCGACCAACATCGTCGCGCGCGAGCTGGCCGTTGGCGGCGCCCCGCACGGAACCGTGGTCACTGCCACCGAGCAGTTGGCGGGCCGCGGGCGCCAAGGCCGCGCGTGGACGGCGCGGCCCGGTGGCTCGTTGATCTGCTCGTGGGTGATCCGCGAGCCTTCGCCGCTGCTCTCGCTCGCCGCGGGCGTTGCGGTTGCGCAGGTCTGCGGGGCGGACGCGAAAATCAAGTGGCCCAACGACGTGCTGATCGACGGGCGCAAGGTGGCGGGCATCCTGGTCGAGGGGCGCCCGCAAGAGCAATGGGCGGTACTCGGCGTCGGTATCAACGTCGCGCTGCGTTCGCAGGACTTCCCGGAGGAGTTGCGCGAGCGTGCCGGTTCGCTCGGCTTGAGCGAGGCCGAGCTTGAGCCGACGCTCTTGAGGCTGGCGTCGGCGCTGGAGCATTGGTTGGACGTCCCGGGTGCGGACGTCCTAGCGGCCGTCCGCACCCGGGACGCGCTACTTGACCAGACAGTCAGCTGGGCGCAGGGGGTTGGCATCGCCGCCGGAATCGACGCCGGCGGACGGCTGATCGTGAGCCTCGCCGACGGCAGCGAGGTACGGCTCGACGCAGGCGAGGTCCACCTGGGCGCCTTCAGCGGCACGGCGACTTCCTCAGACAGCTAACCGATCGACGGCGGTCTAACAGATCTTGAAGTTCGTGCGCAGCGTCTTGGTGATCTGCCGGAAGTTCCCGCCGTGGCTCGGCTCCCGGTAGATCACGCTCGCGAGCACTGTCTGCCTGCCGGTCTTCAGCCCCTTGAGCGGCAGCTTGACCGTCGACGGCAGGCGCTTGACGCGCTTCGTCGTTTTACCGAGGGTGACCTTGGCGCTCACGAACTTCAACGCTTTGCCGTGCTTGATCGATTTCGCGGTCAAGCGTGAGCTGAGCGAGCCGGTCGCGCGTAGGCAGACGGCGGTCGGCGAGGTCGTCGTGCCACTGATGGCCAGCGTCAGCGTCTGATTCCCGACGGTGCCGCTCTGCTGGCCGGTGACGGGAAACGTATACGCCGTCGGGGCGTTGCTGGTGGTCGTCGTGGCGGAGCTGAGCGGGGTTAGCGCTATCGCGCTCGGGGAGGTGCCGACCGGGATCGGTGCACCGGCGATCCCGGTGCTCAAGTCGACAGGGACCACCTCATCGCTCGCGTACTCGGTCACGTAGGCGCTGGTGCCGTCCGCGGAGAGCGTGACCGCGCTGGGCTGCGCGGGTAGCACGATCGAGGCGCCGGCGGTGCCCGAGGGCAGGGCGATCGGTGTGAGCGCGTACTGCGGGGCGCTGATGGAGCCGATGTTGTCCGCGACCCAGGCGGTGCTGCCACTCGGCGAGATCGCGATCGCGTTGGGTGTCGCGCCCACATTGATCTGCGCGCCCACCTTGTCCGATGGGATCGCGAACTGCGTGAGGCTGCCGCTGGTCGAGTCGGTCACGTAGCCGGTTTGGCCGTTGGGCGCGATCGCGATCGCGTCGGGGTTCGCGCCAACGCGAATCGCTGGGGGGGTCGTGCTGATGCCATTGGTACTGGTGACGATCGGCGTGACCCAGCCACTGTCACTCGTAACGTAGGCGAGCTCACCGTTGGGCGTGAGCGCGATCGCGTCAGGTCCAGCTGCGACCGTAAGCGCGTCGCCCGGGACGTTGATCCCGTCGAGCGTGATCGGCGTGACCGTGTCGCTGCCGTCGTCGGTCACGTACGCGGTCGTGCCGTCGGTCGTGATTGCGATGGCATCGGGTCCCGAGCCTGCAGCGATCGGCTTCCCAGCCGTGTAGCTGAAGCCCGTCGAGCCGCTGCTGATCGTCAACGGTGTGACCGTGTTTGCGGTGCTGTTGGCAACCAAAATGGTCGTGCCATCCGGCGTGATCGCGATGGCTGACGGGCTGGAGCCCACATCAAACGCAGTCCCCGCCGTGCCGGTGGTGACGTCGATCGGTGTGACGGTGCCGTCGCCCTCATTGGTGGCGTACGCGATCTGATCGGCCGAGGCTGAGGCCGACGTGACGGCCACGGACGCTCCGCAGGCCGCGAGCAGGGACACCATAGCGGCGAGCGATCGTCGAATTTTGCGGCACGTCACATCATCAGTATCGCCTCGAGAGACGACGGATCCGGAGGATTTGACCCACCATCTAGATCACCTGTCCAGACGCGTCAGCGTGGGAAGATCTAAGGCAGTGCAACCAGCCACCATCACCGCTGTGATCGTCGCTCACGGCGATGCAGCAGGACTCGCGCCGGGCCTCGAAGCGTTGCGGCGCCAGACGCGAGCGCTGCGGCAGATCATCGTGGTCGACAACCATCCGCAGCAGCTCGCCGCCGATGTCTGGTCGAATGCAGAGGCGCTGACGGTCATCGCCAACCCGGCCAACACGGGATACGGCGGCGGCAACGGGCTCGGTGCCGCGGCAACCGACTCTGACTACCTGCTTTTCATAAACCCGGACGCCGTGGCGCACCCAGAGCTTTGTGAGCAGCTAGCGCGTGAGCTGGATTCGGGCGATCACGTAGCCATTGCGGGAGCTCAGGTTCTGCTCCCAGACGGCCGCTGCAACGCCGGCGATAACCCGCTGCACTACACCGGGCTCTCCTGGTCGGGCCGGTACGGAAGCCCGCGGGAAGACGCTGAAGCCCGCGATGCCCTCGCGGTCTCAGGCGCCTGCATGATGGTGCGAGCGTCGAGCTTTCGTGAACTCGATGGATTCAGCCTGCCCTATTTCCTCTATTGCGAGGACACCGACCTCTGCTGGCGCGCCCGGCTCGCGGGCGAGTGTGTGCGCTTCGTGCCGCGGGCCACCGTCATTCACGAATACGAGTTCGACCGAGGCCGAGCCAAGTGGCGCTACCTGGAGCGAAACCGTTTGCTCATGGTTCTCGCGAACTACGAGTCGCGGACGATCATTCGCGCTCTGCCCGCCCTGCTCTTCACCGAGTTGGGTCTCTGGACCGTGGCCTGCAGAGACGGCTGGGTCCTGGAGAAGGTTCGCTCCTACGGAGACATCTTTCGCTTGCGCTCGTGGTTGCGCCGCCAGCGCGCGCGTGCGCAAGGCCGGCGTGAGGTCGGTGATGCGGTCATCGTGGATGAGATGGCGGGACGCCTGGACAGCTCGCCGCTGATGAGCGGGTTCGCGGCCCGCTTGGTCTCGGGCGGCTACGAGCGGTACCGCCGATACCTCTTGCGCGCCCTGCGATGAGTCCGGTCATCAGCACGACAACCTCTGGCGGAACGTCTCCGACAGGCCTGACAATGTGTTCTGACGACCCCTGACCTCATGCGCACCCTTGTCTTCATCCCTGCCTTCAACGAGCAGGGAGCAATCTCGGCCGTGGTCCGGGACGTCCGCGACGAACTGCCGGAGGCTGATGTTCTAGTCGTGGACGACGGCTCGACCGACCAGACCGCCGAGTTCGCTCGGGCGGCTGGCGCGATCGTCGCGTCGCTGCCGTTCAACCAGGGCATCGGCGCCGCGGTGCAGACCGGCTACATCTTTGCGGAGTCGGTCGGATATGACTATGTCGGGCGTGTGGACGGCGACGGGCAGCACCCCGCTGCCCAACTCTTGCGGGTGCTGGACAAGGTGCGCAGCGGCGAATGTGACGTCTGCATCGGCTCGCGGTTCTACGACACGCGTTCGCATCCAGCAGACGCAACCGCGTATAAGCCGGCCCTGCTTCGACGCGTAGGCATCGTCCTGTTTCGCTGGCTGCTCTCGCGCACGTCCGGTCAGCGATTCACCGATCCCACCTCAGGGCTCTGCGCGGTGAACGGGCGCGGTGCCTGGCTCTTTGCCCATCGGCATGCGCCGGATTACCCTGAGCTGGAGCTACTTCAGCGCGCCTCCCGGCAGGGCCTGCGGCTGATGGAGATCACGGTCACGATGCGCCCGCGGCTGGCCGGCAAGTCGTCGATCACGCCGCTCAAGAGCGCGTACTTCATCTTCAAGGCGCTGATCATCTGCTCTGTGGGCTCGCTGCGTGCACGCGAGGACGAGCTATCCGACGAGTCCTCGGTTGAGTTGCGGGCGCGCCCATGCTGAGCCTCGCCGCTGGACACGCCCAAGCGCTGACTGGCCACGCCCGCATCTTCATCGCCGTGGCGGCCGTTGTCTTCAGCCTGGTCATCCTGGAGTTGATTCGGACCCACCGTCTGCAGGAGCGGTACAGCCTGCTTTGGCTGGCGACGATCGTGATCATGCTGGTCGTGGCCGCGTGGCCAGGGGTGCTCTCAGAGCCGGGCTCACTGCTCGGCGTTCAAACACCAGGACTGGCAGTCTTTGCGGTCGCGTTCTTGGCGATGTTGTTACTGATGTTGCATCTGACTGCCACCGTCTCACGACAGGGCGAGAACATCACCAAGCTCGCTCAGGAGTTGGCGGTGGAGCGAGCTCACCGCCAGGTTCTTGAGGATGCGCGCGAAGCTTCAGACGGGTGACGCGCAGTGACGACGTCGGGCAGGCGTCGCCTCCAAAGGAGGACGCCGGATCCGAGCAGCAGTAGGAACGCGGCGAGTGCTGCCAGATCCTGCTGTTCGGCTCCAGGCTGGCGGTATGTGGCCGTGAACCGGTACGTTCCAGCCGATAGGCGCCAGGCACGGAACGGTCCGCCTGTCTGTACCAGGCGCACTCGCGAGGTATTGGCCCTCCAGCCCTTGATGGAAAGCTCGTTCTCGACCATCAACATCGGCTGGGTGACATGGACGGCGTACGTGATGCCGGCTGCGCTGTACGCGAGCGAACGCACGCTGGACGCTGGTTTCCAGGTCTTTGCCGGCGGAAGGCGAACAGCGAATGAGGTGCATCCGACGCTCGCGCACGGGAACACATACGCATGCCAGGGAGCGGATAGCAGTGCGTTCCAGGCCGGGTTTGTTTCCGCCTGGTGCAGCGACTTCTCCTCAACGCCGGCAAAATCACTGACGCGGTAGCCATCGGCGACCCATCCGAGCGCGTCGGGATATGTGCCCTCGACCGCATCTTTTATCGGGACAGCCGGCGGTGTTCGAGCTGGTCTGGCGGCCGGTGCCGCTGCCAACAGCTCGGGCAGCCGCTCGACGTATGAATTACGGAAGCCGATGCCAGTGTCGCCCGGCGCCACCTGCCACGCCGATGTAGTCCCTCGGCTTACATTGTCGAAGGCGTCGCGCCAGCCGTCGACGGCGACGAGCGCGACCAGCACGCAGACAAAGACACGGCCCTTCGGTCGTTTCAACGCGAGCGTCACACAGCACATCACTACCACGGCCAACAGGCCGAATGCGCGCGTCGGCGAGGCGTAACCCGATGGTGCCAGCGCCGCGCCAAGGATCAGAAGGCAGCCCCCAGCGGCCGCGGTCCATGCCCTCTTTACGGGCGTCGCTGCCACCGCGCTCCACGCCTCTGCGGAGAGGATGATGATGGCGATGGCGACAGTGTCCTTGTACTCCATGGCGGGAAAGCGGCTCGGAAACAGCGCGGCGAGTGGGCCGGCCATGAGCCGGCCGATCGGTCCGATCTTGGGGCTCATCGCCAGAGCCAGACCGAGGATGCCAATCGAAGCGAGCGGCACATGGCGGGCCAGGGACTCGCGGCGCAGCACGAAGAGTCCGATCAGAATCGGTGTCCCCACGCTCCACGCAGTGATCGATCCATCCGGCCTCCAGGCGAATGGGTTGAGGTACAGACCGAAGAGATCGTCAGGCGTGATCGACCAGAAGGCCCGCGTCGATGCCGTTGGCGGATTCTGGCGGTAGAGCTGGCCGGCATGACTTGCCAGCAGATACGGAAGTAGCACGGCAACGCAGATGGCTGCGGCGCTCGCGACGGAGAGCAGCAGCGGTAGCCGATAGCGTGCCCAGTCCACCGTTCCGGGCCGGCGTGCGGATGTCACGAGATAGAGGGTGCCGACGATTCCAAACGAGACGAGCTCGGCCGGGTAGGCGCCGGAAACGATTAGCCATATGACCAGCGGTATCGCTGCCAGGCGGGTCCAGCGAGCTCCGGTCCCGATCGGCGGGGTTAGAGACCACAGGAGCCAGGGCAGGTAGGCGAAGCCCCGGAGGATGTCGGAATGTTCGCTTTCACCGTAGAAACCGCCGAAGAAGAGATACGCGACGGCCGCGATCAGCGCCCACGGCCACCGAAGTTGCCTGGCTCTGGCGAGCGCGAGCATGCCGAAAGCGCCGAATAGGACATGGGCTACCTGAATATCGGTAACGACGTTCAAGGTCAATGGGATTCGGAGCGCGCCGAACAGCCACCAGATCGGGAAGTAGGCCTCCGCCTGAGGGTTGATTGCCACCGGCGAGCCGCTGGCGACAAACGGTGTCCAGGTGAGCGGGTGCGCATGCCCGAACGTCGCGGCGACAAACGCGGGCGCCGCTGAGAATTCCGCCAGAAAGTCCCAGGGGAAGGTCCACTGGTCGAACAGTTGACGGTGGAAGGTCACCACCGTGAGTAACACCAGGCAGGCCACCGACGCGAACGCCGGTCGAGCTCCCACGAAGCTGCCAAAGCGCCGCAGAGAGTTACTTTCTCCTGTCACTGCGGTGGTTCTTGCACGAAGCGTTCGCGCGCCAGACTGTGACTCGGCACTGGGATCCGTCGATGTTATGGGGGTCCCCGGCATTCGATTCCCGCGACCAGCGGTTGGCTTAGTGTTCCATGGGTCTCGGACGTCGCCGGTGCAGTCAATCGTGCGCGTGCACCCGGACATCACGGACGCCCGGCCAAGCCGAGTGGGGCCGAATCTATGATGCCGTCCGTGATCGTGCGCCAGTGCGGGGATGAGCTGCCTTGAGCTGCCTAGCCTGCGGAGGTGAGCTCCAAAACGCACCGAGTCTGATTGCCCCCGACCGAATGCATGGCGTGCCCGGGCGATGGGCTGTGCATGTATGTATTGCCTGTCGATCTGGTGTGACGCTGCCGCTGGTGACGGCCGAAGCTTTGGCGGATTTCTACCCGAAGGACTACACGCCGTTTGACGTCCCAGGGGGGCGGCTCGCGCTAGCGATGGCTCTAATGCAGCGTCTCCGTGATGGCCGCTTTCCGCTTGAACAGCTTCGGCGCGGTCGTCCGTCTGGCCGATTGCTCGACGTGGGCTGCGGCCGCGGCGACCTCGCTGCCTCCTGGGTGCAAGTGGGCTGGGAGGTGCTCGGCGTCGAGCCGTCTCCTGATGCCGCGTCGGTAGCCAGACGGCGGGGCGCCTCGGTTGAGGTCGGCACACTCGACACGGTCGCGCTTGAGCCGGCATCGGTCGACGCGGCGGTTTTTCGGCACTCGCTGGAGCACGTCAGCGATCCACGTCTCGATCTGCGTAGGGTCTATGAAGCACTCCGGCCCGGCGGGCGTGTGGCCGTGATCGTCCCAAACTGGGGATCCTGGCAAAGGAAAGCCTTCCGCCAATACTGGTTTCCGCTGGAACTGCCCCGCCACCGCACCCACTTCAGCCCCGCAGGGCTGAAGGTTGCGTTGGCTGATGCCGGCTTCATGGACGTCGATGTTCGTCTCGGTCACCCGCTGATCACGACAACATGGAGTCTCCAGTTTGCGCTGTTCGGTCGCTGCCTGACGAACTCCGGTAGTGCCCTCCTGGCCGGTTACGTCGCGTCGTTGCCGCTAGCCGCGGTCGCGCTGCCCGTCGACATGGCGTTCCGCAGCGGCGACTTCCTTCACGCGACCGGCCGGCGCGCAGCCTGAGATGAGTCTTACGGCTGGGCTACATATGGCTGAGAGCCGCTCTCCGGCGGCTCGATGGAGAACACGCATAGGACAGATCCCGCGCAGCTTGGCGTTGCTGCTGGCGTTGGTAACGATCATCGGTCTCGCGTGGGCGCTCGTCGTACCCGCCTGGCAGGTAACCGATGAGAACTCGCACTTCGCCTACGCGCAGAACCTGATCGAGAACCTGTCGCTGCCCAGTTCCGCACGCAAACACTCGTACTCCAGCAGTCAGCGGCTCGGAGCGGCAGTCGTAGGGGCTCGGGCAGGAGCGACAGCACCAGCCACGACACCGCCCAACTGGAGCGCGAACGCGTGGCGCGCCTACCTGGCCAGAGTCCACGCGCACCCGCCTTCAAGGACTGATGGTGGTGGCAGGAATCCGGCGACGAATCCGCCGCTCTTCTATCTGTACGACGCGGTCCCGTATCTGCTTGACCACGGCGGCACCGTGTTCGGGCAGTTCTACGCGATGCGCGTATGGGCTGTGCTGCTACTCGACCTGACCACGCTCGGCGGATGGCTACTTGCGGGCGAGGTATTCGGACGGCGCCAGTCGCTGCAGCTCGTCGTCGCGGCGGTCTGCGCGCTGATGCCAATGTCGGCCTTCACCTCAGCTGCTGTAAATCCGGACTCGCTGCTGATAGCTCTCTGGACGTTCGCTCTGTGGCTGGGGGTGCGCGTGATCAGGCGCGGGGCGCGCACCCACGACGCGGTGGCATTGTGTGCGGTCGCGGCCTGCGCAGTTCTCACCAAGGCGACCTCATACGCCCTCGTTTTCCCGCTGTTTGCGGCGTTCTTCGCGGCTTGGCGCCTAGCGCCGATCACTGAACGTCGTGCGGTGTTCCGGAGGGTGCTGATGGCGCTGCCCGCGCTTGGGGTTCCGGTACTCGCTTGGTTGGTGGTGTCGAGGGCGGTCGGATTTGAGAGCGTCAATCAGGTCGCTGCCATCGCCGGACGGTCCCACCCTGTGACGGTGACCGGCTTCCTTGACTATCTGTGGCAGTACTACCTGCCCAAGCTGCCGTTCATGCCGGTGGTCAAACTCGGTGCCAATGTGCCCGCGTCCATAATCTGGAATGCGGGTGGCATCGGCACGTTCGGCGTATTCGGGGTCAACTTGATCGTGCTCCCTTCTTGGGCGTACGGGGAGACGGCACTGCTTGCTCCGTTCATTGCCTCGGGGGTGCTCGGCCTGGTCGCGGCTCCGACCGCAAGGCGGACTCGTCTCCAACTGCTGGGGTTGGTCGCCGTCGCTACGCTGCTGCTTCGCGCAACCGGTCAGGTTGAGTACACCGCCTCGATCACCGCCATCGCTGTGTTGGCGATCATGGTCTGCTCGGTCGTGCCGATCGTTCGTCACCGGAGCCGCTTGACTGAGAGACAGGCTCTGCTGTGGTTCCTCTGCTCGGCGGTGTTCGGCTTGTTGCTGCTGCTGCACGTCACTGACTATCTGGTGCTCGCCCGAGACCATTATCCGTTCATGGAGGGGCGTTACTTGCTGCCACTCGTGGGCATATTCGGTCTGGGAATAGCCCTGATCGTCTCGAGCCTGCCGATGCGGCTTCGACCGATGGTGATCGGCTTGATCTTCGCCGCGCTGCTGGGGCTACAGGTCGTCTCACTCGCGTCGGTCCTACACGCGTACTACCTATGAGAGCCCAGCGTGCATGGATCCCGTTTGCGTTTCTCGCGTTTCTCGCGTTTCTCGGGCTGCTGATCGCAGGCCTGCGCACGGAGCCGATCCGGGCGTATGCAGTTGGTGTTCCTAGCGTCAAGAAGGTTGCGGTGGCGAGTTCCCGACACCAGGTGTGCGAGGGCCCGGTTCGCAGTCAATATGCGTTTCGCAGCGTTGTCCTCTGGGGCGTTTACGTAAGCGGCAAGCCGCGCGTGCGGGTCTCAGAGCCGCAGGCCGGGGCGGGCGCGTTGATCTCGGGCGGATTTGTAGAGCGCAGCCTGCCCGGAGCGTACGGTCCGTTCACCGCCGAACTCAAGCGTTCTGTTGCCGGCGGGCGGACCGTCACAGTCTGCGTCAGCGACCCTGGCGGTGAACTCAAGTTGCGGGGTTCGACTCCAGGCTACTCAGGCGTCTCAATCGTCGGCTCCGCCTCTCAGAGGGCGTTCTCAATGGTGCTCATGGAGCCCGAGCGGCACAGCTTCGTCGGCTCGCTCGGCCTGGCGTTCTCTCGCGCCTCGCTGTTCAGGCCGAGCTGGGTGGGCACCTGGACATTCTGGGCTCTACTGATCGGGCTGCTCGCAACCGTTCCGCTGCTCGCGATGGCGATCTCGGCAGCCATCCGCTCGGAGTCGAAACAGGCGGACTAGCCTGGCCCACTGTGCCGGCGCCTGGCTGACTCGCGGCCGGCGGCAGTTGCGCTAAGCGGCGTCGAGATCGGCGGCGTCTTCAGTATCGAAGTCGTCGTCACGATCGGCATCGCCACTATCGAGGCC
>PLES01000158.1 GCA_003137075.1 Solirubrobacterales bacterium | reverse complement strand
GCAGCTGACCAACAAGCTCTGGAACGCCTCACGCCTGATCCTGATGCGGGTCGACCCGGCCGCGCGTGCCGGCGCGCGGCCGCACACCCCGGAAGACCACTGGATCCTCTCGCGACTGGAGCAAGCTCGCCAGCAGGTCAATCAAGCGATCACCAGCTTCGAGTTCTCACGAGCCGCGCTCGAGCTCTATGACTTCATCTACGCCGAGCTCTGCGACTGGTACCTGGAACTGGTCAAGCCGCGGCTCTACGAAGGCGATGAGGCCACCCAGGCGACGCTGCTGTATGTGCTGACGGAGACGGTCACGCTCGCGCACCCGCTGATCCCGTTTGTCACCGAGGAGATCTACAGCCACATCCCCGGTGCGCAGGGGCTACTCGCCGCCCGCGTTGCCCCGACCGAGGTCGGCACGATCGACCGCAACGCCGAGGAGGTCGTGCAGCGTGTGATCGCCGCTGTGCAGGCGGTCCGCGCCTGGCGCGATGCCGCCGACGTCAAGCCCTCGGCGATCCTGCCGGCGCACCTGCACGCCGACGGCTATGAGCACACCGCTGCGCACCTGGCACGACTCGGACGACTTGAACTCTCGTCGAACGGCGGCGCCGGGGCGCTGGCCGAAGCCAAGACGACGGTCGCGATCCACGGCGGTGTGATCGAGATCCTCCCGTCGGAAGACGTTGACCTGCTGGCGGCAGACACCAAACGCGATGCCAAGCGCAAGGAACTAGAGGCTGAGATCAAGCGCGCCGAGGGCAAACTCGCGAACAAGGGCTTCGTCGACAAGGCGCCCGCAGTGGTGGTCGAAGCTGAGCGCGCCAAGCTGGCCGACCTCAAGGCCGAGCTGGAGTCACTGTGAGGCCGCAGGAGGCAGAACAGCGCCTGCTGGCACTGGAGCTCTTCGGGATGCGGTTCGGCTTGGACCGTATGCGCCGGCTGATGACGGCGCTTGGCCATCCGGAGCGCAAGTTCAAGTCGATCCACGTGGTTGGTACAAACGGCAAGTCCTCGACCGTGCGCATGACCGCCGCGATCCTCGCGCATCACGGCCACAAGGTCGGCAGCTATCTCTCGCCGCACCTGGTCTCCTACAACGAGCGCGTCAGGATCGGCGACGTCGATCTGACGCCCCAGCAATTCGCCGACGCGATTGAACGCGCGCTCAAAGCAGCCCAGCAGGTCGACCACGGGGCACCCGAGGACGACCACGTCACCCAGTTCGAGCTGCTGACCGCGGCGGCCTACTCCGAGCTCGCCCGCCAGGCGGTTGAGGTCGCGGTGATCGAGGCGGGGCTCGGTGGCCGCTACGACGCCACCAACGTGATCCCGTCGAGCGTCCAGGTGCTGACCGGCGTCGGGCTCGAGCACACGCGCTGGCTCGGTTCGACGATTACTGCGATCGCACGCGAGAAGCTGGATGTCGTGCAGGCCGGGGCGACGCTCGTGCTCGGTCCTGACATGCACCCCGAGGCCATGGCGGTTGCCCAGGAGGTGGCCGCCGAGCGTGGCGCCACGATCGTCCAGGCGGACTCCGACCCGCACGCCGCCGTCGGCGCGCTGGGTGCCTTCCAGCGCCGCAACTTCGCGGTCGCCAGGGCCGCCGCCCAGGCCTTGCTCGGCGAACTTGATGAGCAGGCGGTGATCGCGGCCGCCGCCGACGTTCGCGTGCCCGGCCGCATGCAGATCGTCGGTCGCGAGCCGCTGACGCTGCTCGATGGCGCGCACAACCCGGATGGGATCACGGCGCTCGCCGAGTCGATGGCCGAGCTCTCGCGCGGCAGCCGTACGCCCGACGGCAAGGTGGTGGCCGTGGTCTCGATCCTCGACGACAAGAACGCCTCCGACATGCTCAGCACGATCGCGCGGAACTGCGACCTGATCGTGCTCACCGCGAGTCAGAGCCCGCGCGCGCTGCCGCCGCCGACGCTGCTCTCGCTGCTCGCTCAAACCGGGGTGGAGGCAGGTGCCGAGATCGTCTCGACCCCGCACGCCGCACTCAAGCGCGCACGTCAGCTCGCCGGTCCCGGCGGTCTGGTCGTCGCGACCGGTTCGATCTATCTGATCGCCGACCTGGTCTCGGACCCGGTCACTGCCGGCGCCCGGCGCGCCTCGATCCTGTGAGCATCACCCCGAACACAGAAGAGCAACAGGACGAGCATCCGAGCTTCGTGAGGATGATCGGGATCGTGGCCGCGGGCGTCGCGATCACGATCCTCATATTCTTCGCAGTTGGGTACGCCTTCGGGCGCCTGTTTCTATAGCCACAAGTTGGAACAAATCCTGCGTGGCCGCGTTCGGCGATCACTACACTCGAACGCTTAATGCTCCCAATCGCGGGCCTTTTTGGGGTTCACAATCACACAGTGAGCCTCGCGCTAGAACTGATTTTGCTGTTCCTGGCAATAATCTGGATAGCGCTCATTTACTGGACTTTCGCCGACGCCCGCCGTCGCATCGACGACGGCATTGTGGTCGGCGTCGCCACGCTGGTCTCGCTGATCCCGTTTGTGGGCACGCTGATCTACATGATCGTTCGCCCGCCTGAATACCTCGAGGACGTACGCGAGCGCGAGCTCGACATCGAGGCCGCCGAAGCGCGCCTGGCTCAGGTCGGGATGCACGTCTGCCCTCACTGTGACTACGCCGTTGAGAAGGACTTCCTTCGCTGCCCGAACTGTCTGCGCAAGCTTCGCGATCCGTGTGTAGGCTGCTCCAAGCCACTCCATCCCGAGTGGCGGATCTGTCCGTACTGCGAGACCGAAGTTGGCCTCGATCCGACGTTGACGCGCCGTCCGCGGCGCCCACGTCGTGAGTCCGAGCAGACGATCGGCGGCCGTCCGCCGTCTGATCTGATCTGACGCCGCGCAGCAACAGCGCGCGTCAACCCAAGTTAGAACCTCATTTACCAAGGAGAACGCCCCACATGGAGCGCACGCTGATCCTCGTCAAGCCCGACGCCTTCGCCCGCAACCTCTCAGGTGAGATCATCGCCCGGTTCGAGCGCAAGGGCCTGACGCTTGCAGCTCTGAAGCTCGAGACGCTCTCACGCGAGATCGCCGAGCAGCACTACGCCGAGCACAACGGCAAGCCGTTCTTCGGCGAGCTCGTCGACTTCATCACCTCCGGCCCGCTGGTCGCGATGGTGCTCGAAGGCGAGTCAGCCGTCGAGGCCGCCCGCCAGCTGATTGGGGCAACCAACCCACTGCAGTCAGCGCCCGGCTCGATCCGTGGTGACTTCGCGATCTCAATCGGCCAGAACATGGTCCACGGCTCCGACTCGGCTGAGTCAGCCGCGCGTGAAGCGCACCTCTTCTTCCCCGAGCTGTTCTAACGGTCCAGCAGGGACCCTGAGGCAACCCCATGCCGGAGCTGATCCTCGCATCCAGCTCGCCTCAGCGTAAGGCGATTCTGGAACAGCTGGGCGTCGGGTTCCGCGTCGTTGTCCCGGCCGTTGACGAGCTCACCTCGGGCCCTCCCGAGCAGCTGGTGCTCGAGAACGCCCATCGCAAGGCAGCCGCTGCTGTCGCCGGCTTGGGGCTCGGCGACAGCGCCCAGCCGGTGCTCGGGGTCGACACGATCGTCGCGCTCGGCTCGCAGATCTATGGCAAGCCGGGCGACGCTGCAGAGGCTCGGGTGACGCTTGAGGCGCTCTCGGGCAGGACCCATCGGGTGCTCAGCGGCGTCTGTTTAATCGTCGGCGGAAACCCCCGCACAGCGGCCGCTGTAACAACCGTTGCGTTCCGTTTACTCGATGCGGCTACGCTGGACTGGTATCTGGACTCCGGCGAGTGGCAGGGCCGAGCTGGCGGTTATGCGATTCAGGGCCGCGGCGCGGCACTGGTCGAGCGGATCGACGGTGACTACCTGAATGTGGTTGGTTTGCCGGTAACCACACTGCTTGATCTGTATCCCGCAGCTTTGTTTGCGGGGATTTCCTAGACTCTTCCTCTGATTATGGGCTTTTTCACTTACCTCACTGGTTTTGGCGGCCGCGACATGGCTGTCGACCTCGGCACGGCCAACACCCTCGTATACGTACGGGGTCGCGGCATCGTGCTCTCGGAGCCGAGCGTTGTCGCCGTTGATTCGCGAACCGGCGAGGTTCACGCCGTCGGGATCGAGGCCAAGCGCATGCTCGGCCGCACCCCGGGTACGATCTCCGCGATCCGTCCGCTCAAGGACGGCGTGATCGCAGACTTCGAGGTGACGGAGGAGATGCTGCGTCACTTCATCCAGAAGGTCCACCAGAACCGCTGGGCACATCCGCGTGTTGTCGTCTGCGTGCCGTCTGGCGTGACCGGCGTCGAGAAGCGCGCCGTTGAAGAGGCCTGCCTGAGCGCAGGTGCCCGCCAGGCCTACCTGATCGAAGAGCCAATGGCTGCCGCAATCGGCGCCGGGCTTCCGGTCGGCGAGCCGACCGGCTCGATGGTCGTGGACATCGGCGGCGGCACCAGTGAAGTCGCCGTGATCTCACTGGGCGGCATCGTCGTCTCCCAGTCGATCCGCATCGGCGGCGACGAACTTGACGAAGCGATCATCAACTACGTCAAGCGCGAGTACAAACTTTTGATCGGCCAGCAGACGGCTGAAGAGGTCAAGCTGGAGATCGGCTCAGCCTTCCCAATGCCGGAAGAAGTTCAGGCTGAGATTCGCGGTCGGGACATGGTCTCGGGATTGCCCAAGACCGTCGTGCTGACCAG
The DNA here is from genome assembly GCA_003137075.1 of Solirubrobacterales bacterium. Classification (GTDB taxonomy): domain Bacteria; phylum Actinomycetota; class Thermoleophilia; order Solirubrobacterales; family Solirubrobacteraceae; genus Palsa-465. Next base: position 27,211 of record PLES01000158.1, on the reverse strand, counting down.
CGAGGAGATTCGCGGTGCCCTCGAGGAGCCGGTCTCGCAGATCATCGACGCTGTCAAGGAGACGCTCGATCGCACCCCGCCGGAGCTCGCCTCCGACATCATGGATCGCGGCATCATGCTGGCTGGTGGTGGCGCGCTGCTTCAGGGACTCGAGGACCGCATGCGGCACGAGACCCAGATGCCGGCGCACCTCGCTGAGTCGCCTCTGACCTGTGTTGCCGTCGGATCGGGCCGGTCGCTCGAAGAGTTTGAAGCGATCCACCGATCGAGCAAGAATTCACGTAGCCGGCGCCGTCGCTACTAGGCACTGGAAAGCAGCTTTGGAGATGAGTAGTTCGTGCACGACAAGACCATTCGCCGGCGACGCGCGGTGCTCGCGCTGCTCGTCGTCGTCTCCCTGATCCTGCTGACGGATTACTTCGGCTCACCTTCGAGCAGTCCTCTGCACTCCGTGCAACGGGGAATCGCTGAGGTCCTTTCGCCGATCCAGGATGGCGCCAGCAAGGTGCTGTCCCCGGTGCGTGACGTCGGCAGCTGGTTCTCGTCGACGCTGAAGGCCAAGTCCCTCAACAAGACGCTCAAGACGGAGAACCAGAAGTACGTCAAGCAGCTTGCCGCTGACGCCTACGACGAGCGCGAGTATCAGCAGGAGACCAAGCTGGTCGGTCTCGACCAGCTCGACAGCCTCAAGCAGTACGGGCTCAAATGGGCCAACGTGATCGACCGCAACTCGGTGGTCTGGTACGACACGATCACTATCAACCGGGGCTCCGACGGCGGCGTCTCAGACCATGACCCGGTGATCGGTGACGGCGGGCTCGTTGGAGACGTGACCGAGGTCTATCCGAGCGCCTCGACCGTCACGCTGCTGACGGCGCCGCAGTTCGCGGTCGGCGCGATGGTTGAGAACACCTTGGAGGACAGCGGCGTGTTGCGCCCCGCCGTCGGCAATCCCGACACCCTGGTGCTCAGCGATCTCTCCACCAGCGCCGAGGTGACGACCGGTCAGGAGGTGGTCACCAGCGGGTTCCAGGACTCGAGTGACCCATCGATCCGCTCGTATTTCCCGCCCGCGATCCCGATCGGCGCGGTCTCCACCCAGAACCCTGGGGCCTCGATCGCCACGAGCCGATCGGTGCAGGTGACCCCGGGGGTCGATGTCAACCACTTAAGCATCGTCCAGGTGCTCACAAAACCGAACGCGACCAGCTAACCCCGGGATGACCAACCGCGAATTCTCAGTCCACTTGCCGCTGCGGATCGCCTTGCTTGCGTTCGTGGCGGTCGTGCTCCAGGTGACGACGGTCGCGCAGATCTCGGTCTTTGGCGTCACCGCCGACATCACGCCGATCGTGGTCATGTCGATCGGGCTGCTTTGCGGGTCGATGCCAGGAGCGATCGCCGGCTTTGCAATCGGACTGTTCGTCGATCTCTCGCTCTTTCAGACGCTCGGCATCACCTCGCTGCTGTACATCACGGTCGGGTATTGGGCGGGTCGCCTGCATGAGCTGCGTGATCCTTCGCACGGGCTGATCCCGATGTTGCTGGCGGCGATCGCCACCGGCTTCACCGGTCTCGGAATGGCCGTGATCCAGTTCATGCTCGGCGTCGACGCCCCGGTCAGCCTGCTGCTGCTTGAGCAGATCGTCCTGCAGATGCTGGTCAACACCCTGATCGCGCTGCCGGTCTATGAGCTCGTGCGTCGCTGGCTCTACCCTGCCCTCCCGGGCGATCCGCGGCGTCGCCGCAGCTACGCGAGCAGCGCCATGAGCCCGCTACAGCGGCCTTCCGAGCGGATCGTGCGGCTCTCGGGGAGTGATCAGAGATGATTGAACCGCTCGATCAGCGGACCCCGCCGATGACTCCGCAATTGGCGTTGCGGGTTGCCGTGATCGGCGGCGTTGCGCTGGTTCTGTTCGCGCTGATCTTCTTCCGCCTCTGGTTCCTGCAGGTCCTGTCCGGAAGTGACTACGTCGCCGCCGCCCAAACCAACATCACGCGGCCGATCGCGTTTGCCGCCGAACGCGGTGAGATCCTCTCGAGCAACGGTACGGCGCTGGTCACCTCGACGCCGGTGCCGGCCGTTGAGATCGCGCCGCCTGACCTTCCGACGCCCCTGACCTCCGAGAACTTCCAGGCATCTATCTCCAGCGATGCCGGGCTCTTCCATCGGCTCGCCAAGGTGCTCGAGATGTCGACCAAGCCACAGAAGTGCAAATACACGGTCTACGGCGGCGTGAACGGGCCGGTCAGCTACTACCCGAAGCTCGCCAAGATCCCCTGTCTCGTCACGCAGAGCATCGCCAATGAGGCCTACGCCAACGTGACGATCAAGACTGACGTCAGCACCGATGTACAGGACTACCTGGCTGAGCGCCAGGTTGACTTCCCCGGTGTCATCTCGCAGGACACCTACCAGCGCACCTACCCGGAAGGTCCGCTCGGGGCGCAGATGTTCGGCACGCTCGGGCCGATCACGCTGGCGGAGTTCGACAGCGAGAAGAAAGGCGGTGTCTTCAAGGGCGCCGCTGAAACGGACATGGTCGGCCAGACCGGCCTCGAGTACGAGTACGACCAGTACCTGTTGGGAACCGATGGCGCCGACCGCGTAAAGGTCAACGCCGACAACGAGTTCGAGGGCTACGGCAAAACCAAGGCGGCGGTCGCCGGTGACAACCTCGAGACCTCGATCGATGTTCAGCTGCAGCGGGTCGGTGAGCGGGCGCTCGCGAAATCCATCGAGCTGAATGCCGGCAAGGGTGCCGACGGCGGTGCATTTGTGGCCATAGATCCCGAGAACGGACAGATCTATGCGATGGGTTCGAACCCGACCTACGAGCCGCGCCTGCTCGCGCATCCGATCACTCAGAAGACCTACAACAAGGACTTCCGTGACAACAAGGGCAAGCCGCTGGTCAACAGGGCGATCCAAACGCCCCTGCCAGATGGTTCAACCTTCAAGGTGATCACCGCAACAGCGGCGCTCGAAAGCGGCGTGTGGACTGCGATGGAACCGTTCTATGACAACGGCCAGTTCTGTGGTCCCGGTGAGAGCTCGACAGCAGTACCCGACACGTGTCTGCACAACTCTGGCGATGCAAGTTACGGCGAGGTCGACCTGCAACGAGCAATCCAGGTCTCGGACGACGTCTACTTCTACCACCTCGGCTACCTGCTCAACGCCGATCCTTCCACGCATCCGAACGGCGGCGCCTTGCAATCGTGGGCGAGGCAGTTTGGGATCGGCGAGCCGACCGGAGTTGACCTGCCCAGTGAATCGTCCGGCACCTTGCCGACCCCGAAGCTGTTCGTTGCGCTCTACAAAGAGGAGCGCGAGTGCGACACCGCCAGCGGCGAATACTCGTACACGAACGGTCAGGGAGAGGTCAGTTCCAAGGACCTGCCCGGCTACCACCGCAGCCCCACACATCCCGTCAAGATCTTTGAAGACCAGATCATCTCGGGTGGCTGCGGGATCGCCAGTACCCCCGCTTGGGGCTACGGCGACAACGTCAACACGGCGGTCGGCCAGGGCGACGTGCAGGTCACGCCGCTACAGCTCGCTGTCGTATATTCAGCGCTCGCAAACTCGAATGGGGCGGTCGTGACGCCGCACATCGGTGAGTCGATCGTGCAGCCATCGAACGGCGAGGTGCTCAGGAAGATCGACCCGGCACCGAAGCGCTACCTGCACATCAACCCGAACTATCGGGATTCGATCCTCGCCGGCTTGCATGCCGCCGCCCAGCAGCAGGGCGGCACCTCGGATGACGTGATGGGCAACTTCCCGCTGCCGGTCTACGGTAAGACCGGCACCGCTCAGGAAGGTACCGCCGAGCAGATCGCGACCAACACCGAGAGCGACACCGCCTGGTACGCCTGCTTCGTCCCGGCCAGCGCCACCGTCAAGCGTCCGATCGTGATCGTCGTCAGCGTCGAAAAGGGCGGCTTTGGTGACGTCGCGGCCGCGCCGGTGGCGCGGGAGATGCTCTCGCAGTGGTTCTATGGCAAGCCGGGCGCATATAAAACCGGATCGTCGCCCGACACATGAGCACCAGCCCCATCCAACGCTCAGAGGAGCCGGCAGTGCAGATGCGCACGCAGTTGCTGCGGATCGATCCGCTGCTGCTGTTGGCCGCCGTAGGCCTTTCGCTCTGCTCGTTCGTGACGCTGCGCGGCGCGGGCTTCCATAGCTACGCGGATAAGCAGGCGCTCTACTGCGCGTTCGGCTTGCTGCTCGCGCTGCTGATCACCCGCTTCGACTACACAGTGCTGCGTGAGTACCGCTACGTCTTCTACGGGCTCGGGATCCTGCTCAACCTCGCCGTCTTCGCATTCCCGTCGATCAAGGGTGCTCACAGCTGGATCCCGTTGCCTGGCTTCCAGTTCGAATCATCTGAGTTCGGCAAGCTGCTGCTGATCGTCTCTGCCTCGGCCTTTGCGGTCGAGCGCTCCCGGCGTCTGAGTGAGCGCCGCACGTTGGCGCGCGTGATGCTGCTGGCGCTGCTGCCGGCGATGCTGGTGATGGCACAGTCGAACCTCGGTACGGCGCTGGTCTACGTGACGATCGGCTGCGCGATCCTCTTCTTCCTCGGGACCGGGTGGCGACAGTTGGCGGCGCTGGCGCTGCTGTTCGCGGTGGCGGCTGTGATCGTGCTGGTCGGCGCGCCGGCACTTGGATTCCATCTGCTGCACGGCTATCAGCAGCAGCGCCTTACGACCTTCATCAACCCGCCCTCCAGTTGCAACCCCAGCACCGATCCGATCTGTTACCAGCTGCACGAGTCACTGATCGCGATCGGCTCCGGGCAGAAGACCGGCCTCGGTGCCGCCGGCGCCACCCAGGCCGCTTACGGATTCCTGCCGGTGCCGCAATCAGACTTCATCTTCGCGGTGCTCGGTGAGACCTACGGGTTCGCCGGCGCGGCTGTGGTGATCTCGCTCTACGCGCTCTTGATCTGGCGCTCACTGGTGATCCTGACGATGGCCAAGAACCTCTTCGGCACCTTGGTCGCCGGCGGTGTACTGGCGACGTTCATGTTCCAAATCTTCCTCAACATCGGCATGACGATCGGAATCATGCCGGTGGCCGGAGTGACCCTGCCGCTGCTCAGTTACGGCGGCTCCTCCGTAATCGTGACCTTCCTGGCCATTGGCCTGCTCGAGTCGATTCACGTGCAAGCAAGCATGGCGTCGTCCGGCAAGGCCAGGGTCCTAATCGTATGACGGCGAACCGCACACAAGTGGTTCCAGCCGCCGCCCAACTTAGCCTGATGCCACGGTCGTGTGCGCAGGCCGACCACTTATAAAGGACTGAAGAGAATTGAAGAAGCAAGTGCTTGTCAGCGTCGATCGGGGGGAGACCCGGGTCGCGCTGCTAGAGGCTGTTGGTGAGGTCACCCCAACCGCACCCGGAACCGCGAGCAGCAGCCGCCGTCGCAAGCGGCCCGCCAACCCAGCCGCCGGCTACAACGTCGCCGAGCTCTATCTGGAGCGTCGCGGTGCCCGCTCAATCGTCGGCAACATCTACAAGGGCCGGGTTGACAACGTGCTCGCCGGCCTTGAAGCGGCGTTCGTGGACATCGGTCTGGAGAAGAACGGCTTCCTGCACGTCGACGAGATCGTGCTGCCGGGCGTCGAAGCACCGCGCCGCGGGCGCGGCGGCGGCAGCCAGATCACAGAACTGTTGAAGCCGGGTCAGGAGATCGTCGTACAGGTCGTCAAGGACCCGCTCAAGACCAAGGGCGCGCGTCTCTCGATGGATCTGACGATCGCCGGTCGTTACATGGTCTACGCGCCTTACGGTGAGGGTGTCGGTGTCTCCCGGCGGCTCGGTGACCGCGAGCGCGACCGCCTGCGCAAGGAGGCCGCCAAGCTCGACCTCAAGGGTGCCGGCGCAATCATTCGCACCGCCGCCGAGGGCGCCAACCGCGCCGACCTCGAACGCGAGATGCAGTATCTCTTCAAGCTCAACGACGTCCTGCAGAAGCGCGTCGAGACGACCCACGGTCCGGAGCTCGTCTTCCAGGAGGCGGACCTCTCCGTGCGTGTGGTGCGCGATATCTACTCGGGTGAGTTCGAGCGTGCGATTGTCGATGACGAGAAGCAGCATCACCGGCTGGTTTCGTTCTTCTCGCGTACCGCGCCGGAACTCGTTGAGCACGTCGAGCTCTGGACAGAAGACAAGCCGCTGTTTGAGAGCTACGGCGTCGACAAGGTGCTCGACTCGACGCTCTCGCGTCGCGTCGACCTGCCGAGCGGCGGTTACCTGGTGATCGACTACGCCGAGGCGCTGACCGTGATCGACGTCAACTCCGGCAGCTTCATCGGCCGCGGTAAGGGCGCGAGGCTCGAGGACACCATCACCAAGACCAACCTTGAAGCAGCCGACGAGTGCGTACGCCAGATGCGTCTGCGCGACATCGGCGGGATCATCGTCATCGACTTCATCGACATGGCCCGCGCACGTAACCGTGACGCCGTGCTCAAGACGCTGCGCAAGGCGCTAGATGAGGACCGCACGAAGACCTTCGTGGTCGAGATCTCGCCGCTCGGGCTGGTCGAGATGACGCGTCAGAACGTCACCGAGGGCGTACGCGAGATCATGACCCGCGCCTGCCCGACCTGTAACGGTGAGGGCGTGATCAAGTCCGAAGAGACGATCGCTATCGAGTTTGAGCGCCGCATGCGAGACCTCGCACCCGGCGTCACGGAAGAGGCCGTGCTGCTGCAGATGAACCCGCGCGTCAGCGCCGAGTTCACCGGCAACGGTGCCCGTGTCCTGCATCAGATTGAGCATGAGACCGGCAAGTGGTTCCACTTCGAGGGCTCTGAGGGCCTGCCGCTTGCGCACTTCAAGGTGCTGATGGAAGCAAGCCGCGAGCAGGTGCTCGAACGCGCGCTGCCCTTCCGCGAAGGTGAAGAGGTCTACGTGGAGATCATCGAGCCGCACATGTACAGCGCCGGTGATGCGGTCGCCAAGGTGGACGGCTACATCATCTCCGTCAAGGAGGCTGAGAACGCTGTCGGTCAGAAGCGGCTGGTACGGATCCAAGAGGTCGGCCGCACGGCGGCCATCGCCGTGCTGATCGATGACGCGCCGGTCAGACGGGTTGACCCGGCTCCGGCACCGCCCAAGCCCGCTCCGCGGCCGAGGGTGGCCGCCAAGGCTGCCGTGGCGGTGCCGCCGGCTGAGGCTGACGAAGCTGCGGTGGCCGACGCGAGCACGGAGCCGGCCGCAGCGGATGCGGCTGCGCAGGAGGCTCCCAAGAAGCCGGCTACGCGCCGGCGTGCGCCCGCCAAGAAGCCCGTGGCTGCTGGCGACGCGGGGCAGGCGCCGGCCGCAGAAGCTCCTGCTGAAGAGGCCCCGGAGGCGGATTCCAGTGAAAACGGCGCGGATAGCGTAGAATCCACCGTCCGGCGTCGTGGTCGGCGCGGCGGTCGTCGGCGGTCCACGGCCAAAACGGGTACGGCCAGCACGGCCGACGAATCTTCCTCAGAGTGAACATGTACGCAATCGTTAAAACAGGCGGCAAGCAATACCGCGTCCAAGAAGGTCAGTACCTGCTCATCGAGCGGCTGCCCGAAGAGGACGGGGCGAGTGTTTCGCTGACCCCGTTGCTCTACGTCAACGGTGAGGACGTCGTCGATGGTGACGACATCTCCCGGGTCGACGTTTCAGCAACGATTCTCAGCCACGAGCGTGGCCCCAAGCTCCGCATCGTCAAGTTCAAGCCGAAGCGTGGCTACAAGCGGCGCAACGGCCATCGTCAGAACCTGACGCGCATCGAGATCAAGCACATTAAGCTGGCCGCTGCTGGACGCTCCAGCAAGCCCGCAGCCAAGGCGGAGGCCGCAGATGGCGCATAAGAAGGGCCTCGGCTCCTCACGCAACGGCCGTGACTCAAACCCGCAGTTCCTGGGCGTCAAGATCTTTGCCGGCCAGAAGGTGACCGGCGGCGAGATCATCGTGCGCCAGCGNNGGCGTCGGTATCGGCAAGGACGACACGATCTTCGCCAAGTCGGCGGGCACCGTTGAGTTCAAGCGTGGTCGCCGCGGACGCGTAATCAGCGTCGCCCCGGCCGACGCGGCCTAGCCGGCTCGTAGACCAAGTTTCGCCCGAGGGGGCGCGGGAGGTTGTCCCGCGCCCCCTCGGCGTTAGCTCGCCGTCGCGGAACCCGTCAGATAGCTAGCTAACGACGGCGGGCTGCTGCGCCGTGCAGGCCGAGCAGCGGCTCGCCTTCACCGGAATCTCGGTCAGACACTCAGGGCATTCCTTGATTGCGGGGTCTTCCTTGGCGCGGCGCGCGTCGAACGCCTCGTAGGGCTTGACCACGAAGAAGAAGACCGCGGCGGCTGTGCAGACGAACGTGATCACGACGTTGATGAAGTCGCCGTAGAGGAACCGGCTTGAGTTGATCGAGAACGAGAGCCCGCTGAAGTTAGGCTTGCCGAAGATCAGGGCGATGATCGGCGTGATCATGTCGGTGATGAAGGCCTTCACCACCGCAGCGAAGACAGTGCCGATGATGAAGGCAACGGCCAGCGTGACGAGGTTCCCCTGCAAGAGGAACTTCTTGAATTCGAGTATCAGAGACCTCACGAGCGACTGCCTCCCGGGTTCGCGGTTCGCCCAGAGCGTATGAACAGTTCCGGCGGACCCAGGCCCTCTAACCTTCCAGAAACTCCTGCAAATGAAAGATCGAGCGCGAATACATGTCCAGGCGGGCGGCGGCGGCGACGGATGCATGAGCTTCCGGCGCGAAGCGCACGTTCCCAAGGGCGGACCGGACGGCGGTGACGGCGGTAACGGCGGTGACGTAGTGATGGTTTGCGACGACTCCTACCGCGACCTCGAGCACTTCCGTCGCAGTTCGCATTTCGTCGCAAAGCGCGCCACGCACGGCAGCGGGAACCAACGCCACGGCGCCGACGGCGCGATGCTTGAGATTCCGGTGCCGCCGGGAACCGAGATCCTGATCGAGAGCGACGGCACTCAGCACGATCTGGTGCGGCCGGGGCAGCGCGCGGTAGTCGCCAAGGGCGGCTCGGGCGGACGCGGTAACAGGCACTTTTCGAGCTCGACCACACAGAGCCCGCGTTTCGCCGAGCTCGGGCTCGTGGGCGACGAGACCTGGCTGACCTTGCAGCTGAAGCTGCTGGCCGACGCCGGACTCGTTGGCCTGCCGAACGCCGGCAAGTCCTCGCTGATCTCGGTGCTGACGCGCGCCACTCCGAAAATCGCTGACTACCCGTTCACGACACTCGAGCCGGCGCTCGGCACGCTGCACACTGCCGACCGTCAGCTCGTGATCGCCGACATCCCCGGTCTGATCGAGGGAGCCAGTGACGGCATCGGGCTCGGCCACGACTTCCTGGCTCACGTCGAGCGCACGCGTCTGCTCGTACACGTGCTCGACCTCGCGCCGCTCGACGGCTCCGATCCAGCCGACAACTTCGACACCGTCGAGCGCGAGATCCACCTCTACCAGGAGCGCCTGGCGACGCTGCCGCGGATCATTGCGCTCTCCAAGGCCGACCTGGTGACCGTTGAGGAGGCTGAGAACGCCCGGGCTCAGTGGCAGCAGCGGATGGGGGAGGACGTTGCCGTGCTGCTGACCTCTTCAGCCACGCGCCAGGGTCTGGATGAGCTCGCCGTGGAGCTGATGCGCCGCATCCCGCTGGCCGCTGCTCCCCAGGAAGCTGGCGATCAGCGGATCGCCAGCGCACACACCGGGGACGACCTGCCGGAGCACCGCACCTTCCGGCCCCAGTCGCGCCGTGGCTTCCAGGTCACGCAGCCCGAACCGGGCAGCTTCCTGGTCGAGGGCGAGAACGTCGAGAAGCTGGTGGCGCGCTACGACCTCGCGAACGAGGACGGGCTCCAGCACCTGGAGCGCCGCCTGCGCGGCATGGGCGTGATCCGCGCCCTGCAGTCAGCCGGCTTCGAGCCGGGCGATGACGTTGAAATTGCCGGGGTCGTGTTCGACCTCGATCCGTGAGACGCTCCAGGTCAAGATGGGGTCTGTAGTCATCAAGCTCGGGTCGAGCGTCGTCGCCGGTGACGACGGCACGGTCCGCACCGAAGTGCTCGAACGCATCTGTGACGACGTCGCGGCGCTGCACCAGCAGGGAATCGAGCCGATCGTCGTCACCAGCGGCGCGATCGCCCGGGGGCTGGGGGAGCTCGGCATCCTGCCATCGCAGCGGCCGCGCGCGATCGAGGAGCTGCAGGCGGCCAGCGCGGTCGGCCAGGGCAAGCTCTACCGGGTCTACGACGAACTGCTCAGCGCCCGTGGCGTAGCGAGCGCGCAGGTGCTGCTGACCTTCTTCGATCTCAGCGCGCGCACGCACTATCTCAACGCCCGGCAGACGCTGCGCAAGCTGCTCGAGTGGCGGGTCGTACCGATCATCAATGAGAACGACACGACCACGACCGATGAGATCTCGTTCGGCGACAACGACTTTCTGGCGGCCCAGGTAGCAATCCTGGTCGGGGCCCAGCGACTGCTGCTGCTGACCAACACCGATGGGGTTTTCACCGCCGACCCGCGACACGACTCGCAGGCGCGCCTCGTCAGCCGGATCGATGACTTTCAGCAGCTCGAGGATCTGCGGATTACGCAGGAGACCTCGGTGCTCGGCTCTGGCGGCATGCGATCGAAGGTCGTCGCCGCGGAGATGGCGACCGCCGCCGGGATCCCGACCGTGATCGCCAATGGGCAGCTGGCGGGCACGATCATCAAGGTGGTCGGCGGTGAGCCGATCGGAACTACCTTCAGCGCTCAGGACGACCGTTACTCGAGCTTCAAGCTCTGGCTCAAGTACGCGAAGCCGGTGCGCGGTCGCGTGCAGGTCGACGCCGGTGCCGCGCGGGCGCTGCGCGAGGGCGGCACGAGCCTGCTGCCGGTCGGCGTCGTCGAGGTCGAGGGCGTCTTTGAGGCGGGCGACGCGATTGAGGTCCTGCACGGGCTGGAGCACGTGGGCAAGGGCATCAGCAACTACTCGGCCGACGAGCTGCGCAAGGCACGAGGACGACGTTCGGTCGAGGTGCGGGAGCTGCTGCCGCTCGCCGGTGACGAGGCAGTTCACCGGGATTACTTCGTGCTGGCGTAGTCTTTATCCGGGTATGGCCGTCGCAACCGCCTCTGTAACTGACATCTGCGCGGGCGCCAAGCGCGCCTCGCGTGAGCTCGGGATGCTCGGCTCAGGCGTCAAGGACGCTGCCCTGCGTGGCATCGCCGACGCCTTGGTGACGCGTGCGCCTGAGATCATCGAGGCCAACCAGCTCGACCGCGAGGCCGCACGCGAAGCTGGTCTCAGCGCGGCGCTGCTCGACCGCCTGACGCTTGATGAGACTCGCGTCCACGCGATGGCGCAGGGTGCCCGTAAGGTTGCCTCGCTGCCTGACCCGGTGGGCGAAGTGATCGACGGCTTCAGGCTGCCGAACGGACTTGACGTGCGCAAGCTGCGGGTGCCGCTGGGCGTGATCGCGGTGGTCTACGAGGCCCGCCCGAACGTCACGATCGACGCCGCCGCGCTCTGCTTGAAATCAGGCAACGCCGTGATCCTGCGAGGTTCGTCGAGCGCCTCTCACTCCAACGCCGTGCTGGCCGCCGTGGCCTCTCAAGCTGCGGTTGAGGCGGGGCTGCCGCAGGGCTCGCTCTCGCTTGTCGCCGGTGGCGGCCGCGAGGAGCTCGCCGAGCTTGCGACTCAGAACGGCGTCATCGATCTGATCATCCCGCGCGGTGGCGAGGGGCTGAAGGCTGCGCTCAAGGGCGTCGCGACGGTGCCGGTGATCTTCGCCGCCTCGGGCAACTGCCACGTCTACGTCGACGCCAGCGCCGACCTGGCGGCGGCTCAGGAGATCGTCGTCAACGCCAAGGTGCAGCGGCCGGGTGTCTGCAACGCCGCCGAGACGCTGCTCGTGCATGAGCGGGTGGCCGCTGTCTTCCTGCCGCGGGTGCTGCACGCGCTCAACGACGCGGGCGTCGTGATCCACGCTGATCAGCGCACCCGGGACCTGGTGGCGGACCTGCAGGTCCGCCATGCCACCGAAGAGGATTGGGATACGGAGTACCTGGCGCTCGAGATCGCAGTGCGCGTGGTGGATTCGGTTGACGAGGCGGTCGCGCACATCAACCGTCACGGCAGCGGCCACTCCGAGGCGATCGTCACCGCCGACACCGGCGCCGCCCACCAGTTCCAGCTCGCGGTCGACGCCGCCTGCGTCTACGTCAACGCCTCGACCCGCTTCACCGACGGTGGTGAGTTCGGCATGGGAGCGGAGATCGGCATCTCCACCCAGAAGCTCCATGCCCGCGGCCCGATCGGCCTGCGCGAGCTCTGCACCACCAAGTATCTGGTCGAGGGCACAGGCCACATACGGCCTTAGTCTCTAACGCTTTTGCGTGTCGGAATTCTCGGCGGGACCTTCAATCCGCCTCACCTAGGCCACCTGATCTGCGCGCAGGAGGCACACCTGCAGCTCAAGCTCGATCGCGTGATCCTGATGCCGGCCGGCCGCCCGCCGCACAAACCCTCGCTTGAAGGCGAGCCGGGGTCTGGGCACCGCCTCGAACTCTGCCGGCGTGCCATCGGTGACGATCCGCGCTTCGACGTGTCGGACCTCGAGGTCCGCCGAGAGGGACCGTCGTACACGGTCGATACGCTTAGCGAACTGCGCTCACTGATGCCCGATAGTGAGTTGTTCCTGATCGTCGGTGGCGACGTGGCCGCCGGCTTGCCCACCTGGCATCAGCCAGAGCGGGTGCTGTCGCTGGCTACACTGGCCGTAGCCAAGCGTCGCGGGACGACACAGGCGTCGATCGACCAGGCGCTTTCCGGCCTTCAAGGCGGAGACAAAGCGGAGTTCTTCCGCATGCCGAGGATCGGGATCTCATCTACCGAGATCCGCGAGCGAGTGCATCTGCAGCAACCGATCAAGTACCTCGTCCCGGAACCGGTGGCGAGTTACATCGACGAACACCGCCTATACGGAGGTCGCAAAGAGTATGAATTCTGAACAGATCGCGTTGGCCATCGCCGAGCTCGCCTCGGACCGCAAAGCTTTGGAGATCGTCCAACTGGACCTACGTGGACTGACGTCTCTGGCCGACTATTTTGTGATCTGTACAGGACGTAGCGACAGACAGGCGCGAGCGATCCAGGAGGGCATCCAGCTCGGCCTGAAGCAGGAGCACGGCATCCAGCCGACTCGTGTTGACGGCACTACCGACGCCAACTGGATTCTGATGGACTACGCCGACGTGATCGTCCACGTGTTCACGCCGGAGACGCGCGAGTTCTACCGCCTTGAGCACCTCTGGGGCGAGGCCCCGGTCACGAAGCTCGAGTTCGCGGAACCTGAACCCGCCGCAGTCTGACGACGCCAGGCGCCGGTCCGTCGCCGTCAGAGCGTCGCGAGTAGCTTCGGCGCCACTTGCTTCTTGCGGCTCATCACGCCCGGCAGCGTCAGCGAGCTACCGCCGTTTGACAGCTCGACACCAAAGGCGCGGGCTGCGGCGCCGACGTCCCCGCTGATCAGCAGCTCAGTGCCTTCGTCGAGGATGTCGGTGACCATCAGCGCGTAGAGGTCGACGCCCTTGGCCATCTGCTCGTGCTGCATCGCTTCGAGCAGCTCTTCCTTGCGGTCGAGCAGGGCCTTGCCGACGACCTCGATCTGCGCAATCAGGAACGGCGTGCCGTTGCCGGACTTGTATTCCTTGGCGTCGCGCTTGACCAGCTCGGCGGCGGAGACGTCGGCGACGTCAGAACTTGACTTGAACATCTCGGCGCCGAACTCACGGCCGTCGATCTGGAGGACGCGCTCGAGATACTCGATCGCGACCCCGTCACGGTCGGTTGTGGTCGGCGACCTGAGGATCAGCGTGTCGGACAGCACGGCGCCCAGCAACAACGTCGCACTGGAACGTGATGGCTCCATGCCGCTGCGGCGGAAACGCTCGACCACGAGCGTCGCGGTCGAGCCGACCGGGTCGAAGGTGGCCTTTACCGGCAGCCTGGTCTCGATCGAGCCGATGTGATGGTGGTCGAGGATCTCAACTATCTCAGCCTGTTCGATCCCGGGCACGGCCTGCGCCTGCTCAGCGTGATCTACAAGCACCACGCGACGTCGCACCGGGGAGACCAGGTCGGAGCGGCTCAAGAGGCCGGTGGGGCGGTGAAGCTGGTCGACGATGATCGCCGTGCCCTGGTGTGAGTTCTTGAGCTGATCAGAGACATCGGTGATCGAATCCTCGGCGATTACCGCCACCTCGGCGTCTTCCATCAGGTCGCGGCAGGGTGCCGCGAGCGTGTCGGCGGTGCTCTCCTCCGACTCGCGCACGTAACGATGTGCCAGCGCTCGCGTCGTAACGACACCAGCGAGCTTGCCCTGGTCGTCGATCACCGGCACCAGGTCATAGTCGGCTGTGTCGATCGCGACGCCGGCCTCGCGGATCGCGTCGCTCTCGCGCACACAGAGGAACTCGGTTGCCATCAGATCGACCGCCCGCAGACGAATGTGCTGCAGGTACATGGGCTCTGGGGCCTCGGCGCGTTCCAATACCCAGCGGGTCTGTGGGTTCAGCTCTCCGAGGCGAACCGGCACGAACTCGGTGTTCGGGTCGAGGCGCGCCTTCAGCTCCGCGTAGCCGATCGCGGAGCCAATCGAGTCAAGGTCCGGGTTGCGGTGACCGGAAACATAAACAGGTTGCACAGCGGGATTATGTCCGCATTGTTGCTTTGGCGGCGTCTTGTGCGGCAGGAACGCTGTCCTGGACCACTCAGAGCAGGCCTGCCGCGGATCTCAAGCGATTCGCCCAAAATGCCGATGGGGAGGGTATGCATGCCCGGCTATTGAGAGCCCTCCGTCGTCTCCGCTCTGATCAATCCGGTCAGTCGCTGGTGATCATGGGGCTCGTCATGGTCGTCGTCATGGGAGTTGCCGGACTCTCGATCGACGCCGCGACCTGGGATGTCCAACACCACCAGGATCAGGTAGTCGCCGACTCGGCAGCGTTGGCCGCGGCCAACTGTCTCGCCAACCCCAATACGGGCCAGAAGTCAACCTCCGTGCCTCAGTGCACGTCGAGCACCGACGTTGCCGATGCTCAAAAGGTGGCCGTCGCCTACGCCGCCCAGAACGGTCTCACGATCACTACCGGCCAGGTCAGCGTCTCCGGGAGCACCGTCACCGTCAACGCGCAGTCCACATCGCCGTCTTACTTCGCGAGGGTGGCAAACATCGGCTCTGCGTCTGAGTCCGCCAGTGCGTCAGCCGGCTTCACGCCTGGCGTCGCGTCCGCCAGCACTCTGTCCTGGGGATGTACTAGCGCCCAGGAGAGCGCTGGCTCGTGCGACGCGATCTATGCAGCGGACCCTGGCTGCGGCACGACCGCAGGGGTACATGCCTACTCGATCACCTTGACGGTCACCGGCGGCGTGCACAGTGAAGGCGCGATCAATCTGAGCGGAGGCACGTACACGTTCGACGGTCCGACCACTTACAACTCCGGCAACTGCACCTACTCCAGTGGCAGCAGCACCGGCGCGACCCCTGGCAGCGGCAGCGAGTACTCACCGGTGGCGGGAGGCAATGAGGCCTCGACCTTCTGGCCGGCCGATTACACCAAGGTGTTCACCGCCTGCGGAACGGGCTACGCCTATCAATGCACCGGCCCGGCTGGGACGCCTAGTTACTGCACAATCGCTGCGGCGAGTTTCTCCTTCGCCAACGGCACGATGGCCAATGGCATCTATTGTGCCTACGGCACCGGGACTCCCAGCAACCCGACCACCTGGAACGGCGAGATCTACCTCGACACCTGGGGTGTGACGGCAACGGTCACTCTGATCGGCGGGTACATCGATGCGCCGGGAGGGGGGCCGAACAACCTGACGCCCTATGCGGATCAATGTCTGATGTACGCGACGGGTCCGAACGTCAGCGCTAACTCCAGCTCCGCGCTCTACATGGCGAACAGCACCTACAACACCACCGGCGCGATGTTTGCTCCGAACGGTGCTATCACCGCGCAAGGGATCACTCTGAATGCGGGGTTCATGGAGGGCTACGACGTTAATGTTTTCAACGGCACCTTCACCATGAGCGGGATCGGTCCGTCGTCCGGTTCGGGCGCGACCGTGACCAGCAGCAGCGGCGCCGGGACCGACTCCCTAGTACCGACACCCTAACTCAGTAGTCCGGCCTGAGCGCCTGCGCTCAGGTACTTGTCAGGGTTGGCTTCGAACGCATGCAGGCAGTGGTTCGAGCAGAAGTAGAAGGTCTTGCCGTCCAGCTGCTTGGTGACGGCCTTGACACGATCAACCGTCATGCCGCAGACCGGATCGGTGGCGCCGCGGCGAGCGGTGAGCCAGAACAGCGCCACGAAGATCCCAACCGCAAGCAGGTTCAGCCAGAGCTTGTAGTCGACCCGGATCGAGCTGAAGATCGCGGCCCGGCTAGGACGTTGTCCGGTCGGAAGCAACCCCACGGCGCTGAAGATGCCGTCGACGACCAGCGCGGCCAGAACCATCGTTGTGAACATCAGACCGGTGATCCGGACCGCGAACCTGGTGCCGTAGTACTTGCGGTAGATGGCGAGGATCGGCAGCACGATCAGATCGGCGAAGAGAAACGCCAGCACGCCCGCGAAGCTGATCCCGCCGGACCAGAGAACGGCGGCGAGCGGCACGTTGCCCACCGAGCAGACGAAGCTCAGCACAGCGATGATCGGGCCGACGACGACGTTTTCAAGCGTTGAGATCGGCGCGGACGCATGACGCACGAAGAGATGCTGGAAGAAGCCGTTGCCGAACTGGGCGATGAACCCCGCCAGCACGAACCCGGTCGTGATCTCCTTCCACAGCATCTGCCAGTCGCCGCGGAAGTTGTGCGCGACATCGGACCAGGCCCGTGCCGAGCTCAGTCGCTGGCGCCAGGAGAGCTGTTCGCCGGCCATGTGGTGCTGATGGCCGGTGTCGGCCTCAACCGCGTGCTCGCGCGCTTGCGCCTCGAGCCGGCGGCTGACGAAGACGCGCAGCAGCAAGCTCATCAGCACGATCATCACCGCCCCGCCGAGGAACTCCGCGACCGCGAACTGCCAGCCGATCAGCACCCACAGCACCAGCCCGAGTTCCCACACGAGGTTGGTCGAGGCGAACTGGAAGGCGAGCGCGGAAGCGGCACTCGCACCCTTCTGAAACAACGACTTCCCGATCGCGATCGCGGCGTACGAACACGATGAGGAAGCCGCGCCCAGTCCCGTGGCCAGGGCAATCGGCTTCGGTCCGGAGCCTGAGAGCGCGGACTCGACCCGCTCACGCGGAACCCAGGCCTGCACGATCGCCGAGACCAGGAAGCCGAGCACGAGTGCCCACCAGACTTCCCAAGCCATCAGCAGCGAGTCGCGCAAGCCGTGCCAGATCACGTCCAAGACGTTCATTGCTTCGCAGGCTAACAGGTACCCCTAGGGGGTAGGGGTATTGATATAGTCCTCGTCGGCATGCCCAAGACCAAGACGCCAACTCGCGGATATACGGCCAGCAAGGATGAGCTGCTCGCTCGGCTCAGGCGGATCGAGGGCCAGATCCGAGGGCTCGAGGGCATGGTCGAGCAAGACCGCTACTGCATCGACATCCTCACCCAGATCAGCGCCGCTCAGGCCGCGCTTGAGAAGGTTGCGCTCGGCCTGCTCGACGGACATGTGCGCCACTGCGTGATCGGCGCTGAAGCTGGAGAGCGCGAAGCGCGGACCGAAGAGATGATGTCGGCTGTCGGCCGGCTGCTGCGCAGCGGCTGACAGCGAGCCGGGTACGGCGCGGACTCGAGGCGCGGTCCGGCCTACGGATCTGAGACCGGCACGACCGTGGTGCCGGCCACCCGGTCACCGAGTCGTTGCGGCGGGCGATGCGGGCCGCGCATCGCGATCCATCCCACCAGGTAGAACACCGGCAGCCCGTCAATCAGTCGCCCGAGCGTGCGCAGCGTCACTGCTCTGGCGCTGAGCTGCCGGCCATTGACCATGACGACCTTCAGGCCCATGACGCGCTTGCCGAGAGTCTGCCCGCTCAGCAGCTCGTAGCCCGAGTAGTAGAGCAGCGCGATCCCTACCCAGACGAGGAACGGACCGGTCGGCAGATCCACCGAGAAGCCCGCCTGGTGAACGGTCGCCCCGTTCGCCCCGTAGCTGGTCCAGCTACCGATGTGGGCGTTGCCCGTGAGCGCCGAGAGTGCCGTGTAGACCACCGCCAGGACGATCACGTCGATCCAGCCGGCGTAGGTCCGACGGCGCAGGACCTCAATGAGGGAATCGTTTGACATGGCGGGGGGCGCACGCTACCAGGCGCTCAGCGCTCCAGAGCAATCGCGCTCTCACGGGCCGACCTCAGTGCACACCGGGGTGGGCGGTCCGCTGACCGCCCACCCGGTCCACCGATCGCGGCGCTCAGTCGATATCGCCGCTGCTGATCCGAGCCCACCCGATCGCGGTCGGGATCCCGATCCAGACCGCGAAGGTGACCAGCGCGTGCGCCCACTGGGTGCCGCTCATCGCCTGTTGCGTCAGTGGTGCCAGCGTCACCGACGAGTCGAGCCAGCGTGCGAGGCCCGCGAGTCCGTTGATGTTCCCGACCACGGCATCCCACACTGCCGGCAGCAGCAGGTAGGCGACTATCGCCGGGGCGCTGACCAGGATCGCGGCGCCGAACGCCAGACCCATGACCATGCCCGCGACTAGGAACACCCAGCCCTGCGCGATCACCTGCAGTGAAAGGCTGCCGACGCCGCCCGTCGCGTGACCTAACAAGCTTGCGCAGAGCAGCGTGAACAGCAGGCAGGCCACGAGCGCGACAGTCGACACGATCAGGCTTGCGCCGAACTTGGCGGCGATCACGCGCTTGCGGCTCGGTACCAGCGTGAAGGTCGTGAGCGTCGTGCGCTGCGACCATTCGCCGCAGATCAGCAACACGCCCATCACCGGCAGCAGGAACGCCGCGGGCTGGGCCGCGACGTGGAACACGTGACTGAGGGTGCCGTCACGACCACCATGGTTGGCGGCGGCGACGATCGCCCCCGCGAGCGTGAACAGGGCAACCGCGATCGGCACCCAGAAACCCGAACGCGTGTCGACCATCTTGCGCAGTTCGACCGCGGTCAGCCGGCCGAGGCCCGGGCGCCGGTCGTCGGCGACCCGGCCTGAACTNNCTGGAGCGCCCCGTGAAGCCAATTGAAGTGCTGGCGCTCATCGGAGTGCCTCCTCGAGATTTTGGGCAGGGGTTGAGTGCTGGTGTGGTTGGGTGTCGGCGGTGAGCTGGAAGAAGAGCTGCTCGAGGCTCGCCGCGTCGCTGGCAGAGCGCAGTTCNNGCCTCGGTCAGCAACGTTTCATCGGGACCTTCACTGGCAACGATCGCTGCGTCCGCGAGAGCCCTGCGCAGCAGGCGGTTCGAAGCCCCGCCGTCAGCGGTGCGCACGAGTGTGCGCGGACCGCCGCCAAGCAGCTCCTGCGGAGTGCCCTGGGCGACGATCGCTCCGCGCGCGATCACGACCAGCCGGTCTGCGGTGGCCTGAACCTCATGCAGCAGATGCGAGGAGAGCAGGACCGTCCCGCCGCGGGCGGCGAAGTCCCTGAGCAGCTCACGCATCCAGCGCATGCCCTCAGGGTCCAGACCGTTGGCCGGCTCGTCGAGGATCAAGACCTCAGGGTCACCGAGCAGGGCGTGGGCGATCCCGAGGCGCTGCCGCATACCCAGCGAGTACTTCCCGACCCGCTTGCGGGCGGCGCTGGCGTCGAGGCCGACGACCTCGAGCATCGCTGCGGCGCGAGCCCGGTCTACGCCCATCAGCTGCGCCGAGGTTGCGAGCACCTCGCCGCCGCGGCGGCCACTGTGCTGAGCCGACGCGTCGATCAGCACGCCAACACGGCGGCCGGGGTTCGGCAGCCGTGCGAATGGCATGCCGAGTACCGCGGCGTTGCCGCCGCTCGGCTGCGCGAGCCCGCACAGCATCTTCAGAGTTGTTGACTTGCCGGCGCCGTTGGGCCCAAGGAATCCAGTGACGGTCCCGGGCTCACAGCGAAACGACACGTCGCTTACGGCTGTTCTGCCGCCGTAGCGCTTGGTGAGTGAGTTGGCTTCGATCATGAGTGCAGAATCGTCTGCCGCGGCCCCTCGTCGCTACCGCCGAAGGTCGTTGTTCACAACGCCGATAGGAGATCCCGTCTGCGCCTTTCGGCTTACCGGGATCGACTTAAGTTGGTGGCGGTGAGCGATGTTTGGGCCTACCGTCACATGGTGTGAACGCCTCCGTTACCCCCGGTGACCAATTCAGCCCTGCCGCTGCCCGCGTAGACGGCTCGCTCCCGCGCTGGCAACGGTGGCTGCTGCCGGCGATCGTCGGAGCGGAGGACGCCGCCCGCGACGCCCAGGGCGGCACGACGCTGCCGCGCTCCGTGCGCGATTGGGTCGTCGACTTCACCCTCTTCGGGTTTGCGCTGCTGGTAGGCGTCGCGTCGGTCTTTGCCGACCATCACAACCACGTCAGCTCAACACTGTTTGTGATCGATGCGGTACTGACGGTGCCCGCCTGTCTGTTGCTCTGGGTACGCCGCCGCTATCCGGTCGCGGTCGGTTGGCTGGCGGTCGGCGCGCTGGTTTGCAGCGGCGGTGCCTGCGGCGCCGCCCTGGTCGCGCTCTTCACGGTCGCGGTCCACTGCGCGCCACGGCGCGCGTTCCAGCTCGCCGCGCTGTCAGGTGTCGGCGGCGGCATCGACGCGGCTCTCTACACCCGAGGCGACTACAACTTCGGCAAGCTCGCATTCTGGCTGGTGGTCACCGTCGCGGTCGTCGGCTTCGGCCTCTACGTACGGGTCCGGCGCGAGCTGCTGCTCTCGCTGCGCGAACGCGCACGCCGGGCCGAGGATGAGCAGCAGCTGCGGGTTCATGACGCACAGCTGGCTGAACGGGCCCGCATCGCCCGGGAGATGCACGACGTGCTGGCGCACCGGATCTCGCTGCTCAGCGTGCATGCCGGCGCGCTCGAATTCAACCCCGACGCTTCGCCGCAGGAGATCGCCCGTGCGGCCAGCGTAATCCGCGTCAGTGCGCGCGCCGCGCAGGAGGATCTGCGCGAGGTGATCGGCGTGCTACGAGCCGATGTCGAGTCAGAGGATCCGCAGCCGCCGCAACCCACAATCGCTGACCTCAAGCGGCTCGTGGACGAGTCGCACGGCGCCGGCATGGATGTCTCGCTGCTCAATCGCCTCGAGGGCGTGCGGCTCGCGCCGGTCCTTGGCCGGACCGTCTACCGCCTCGTCCAGGAGGCGCTGACGAACGTGCTCAAGCACGCGCCTGGGCAGGTGGCAACGATCACGATCGGAGGCGATCGCAAAACCGGTGTTCAGATCGAGATCGCCAACCGCCCGCGGGTCGGGGAGGCGACCGCCGGCGGCCTCGCTGCCGGCGACTCGTCCCACGCTCAGGACGGGGACCACGTCGGCTCTGGCACGGGACTCGTGGGGTTGGCTGAGCGCGTCTCGTTGATCGGCGGCCAGCTGGCCGCCGAACCCCTGCCCGGTGGTGGTTTCAGGCTGGCGGCGACGCTGCCCTGGAGCGACCCCGAGCCGCTTGAAACAGAACCTGATCTAGCGCAGGAGAGAACCACGTGACCGGCGATCAGGCCACTGGCGCAGCCACGATCCGCGTGCTGATCGTTGACGACGACCCGCTCGTGCGCGCGGGGTTGACGATGATGCTTGGTGGTGCCTCCGGGATTGACGTGGTCGGTGAAGCAGCCGACGGCAGCGAGGTGCTCGGGGCGCTTGACCGCCACCGCGCCGACGTGGTGCTGATGGATCTGCGCATGCCAAAGCTCGACGGGATCGCGGCTATGGAGCTGGTGCGTCGGCAGCCCCAGGCCCCGGCGGTGCTGGTGCTGACCACTTTCGACACCGACGATCAGGTGCTGCGGGCGCTGCGGCTCGGCGCCGCCGGCTTTTTGGTGAAGGACACGCCGCCGGCTGAGATCGTGCGTGCGATTGAGCTGGTCGCGGCGGGCGAGAGCATGCTGTCGCCGACGGTCACCCGGCGGCTGATCGACCGGCTTGCGGGCGACGCGGAGGCCTCGCGCAGACATACCGAGGCCTCGAAGCTGCTCAGCGACCTCTCACCGCGTGACCGCGACATCGCGGGCGCGATTGCGCAGGGCAAGTCAAACGCGGCGATCGCGGCTGAGCTGCACCTCAGCGTTGCGACCGTCAAGAGCCACGTCTCTGCGATGCTCGCGAAACTGCTGCTCGACAACCGCGTTCAGATCGCCCTGCTGGTGCAGGACGCCGACCGCGCCTGAGTCTCAGTGCCCGAAGAAGCCGCGGGCTTCGCGGTCGGGCAGCTGGGCGACGGCCACACCGGCATCGAGCATCGTCTGCAGGACGAGCTCGTCGCGGACCGAGCCGGTCGTGCAGAAGATCGCGCTGACGCCGGCGTCGATCAGGACCCGCGGAGCGTCGGGGAAAGGGAAAAAACTGTCGCTGTAGGCAACCGCGCCACCGATCTCGTGGCCGGCATCGTGGGCGCGCGTGACCGCCAGCGCGCAGCCACCGACGCGATCCTGCTGGCCGACGCCGTTGCCGAGCAGCTGCCCGTCGCGCACCAGCGTGACCGTGTTGGAGTTGCTGGTTGAACCGACCGCCCAGGCAAGCAGCAGGTCGCGCTCCTGGGCTTCGGTGAGCGTGCCGAAGCGCTGCACGGCCGGGTCGGAGAGGTTCAGGGTGAAGCTGTAGTTCGGCTGCTCGAGCGTGCCGCCGCGCACCGGACGCTGACGCGGCGCGGTGTCCAACGACCCGTGGTTCAGTGACGCCAGCGCCGGATTGGCCAGCACTCGACACTTACCCTGCTTGCGGGCGAGCAGCTCTATGGCCGGCTCGGTGAAGGATGCGGCCGCGATCGTGTCGAGCAGCCGCCGGACCTCGCTCGCGTGGTTGAGCAACGCGTCGGCCACCTGCTCGTCGACGGCGAAGCCCAGCATCACGCAGCCGCCGAAGATCGCCCGCGCGTCGCCGGTCAGCATCAGCTCCGTGGCCGCCACCGGCGTATCGGCTGCGCTTGCCCCGCAGGCGTTTCCGTGCTTGCTGCCGACGGCAAGTGCCGGCACGCCGTTGCCGACAAGGTCGAACGCGGCCGCGACATGCGTGAGCGTCTGCAACTGGCGATCGAGCTCGACGAGGTTGTTGTAGCTCGGGGCCGAGCCCTCGAGCAGCGCGAAGCGCCCGATCGCGAGCGGGTCATCGGTCTCGTCATGCACAAGGCGCGCCGGCGACTGCCAGGCGTTCTCGCCATATGCGCACAGCCAGGGCTCAGGGGCGGAACTCACGGCGCAGCACCCTAGCGTGCCGCGGGCGGTCGCCGCACCGCGGCCGGCACGGGCGCGGGCCACGCTTCTACCTTTGGATCAGGGGTAGCTGGTGATTGCCGTGGGCGAGAGCCGGCGTGGGTCCTTCTTCATGTACGGGGCTATCGCCTGGCGGGCGAGCTTGATCATCGCGGCGCGCTTGGCGTGCGGCCACTGGACGGTGACCGTGAACAGATATCGCCCGTTTGTCGCCATCAGCTGCTGGTTTGCGATGTACCAGGCGGCGCTCGTCCCGAGACCGTATTGCCCGATCGGCGCGTGCCAGCCGGGCGGAGGCGTGCCGAAGATCTGCGTCGCTTCCTCGTCGGTGCGATCGAGTCTGAACACGACCTGCGGACCGTCGTCGACGTTGACCGTCAACGAGGCATGGTCCGCCTTCGCGCCGGGTCCTCGCGAGACGTAGTTGCATTGAGGCATGCCGTTGTTCCCGGTCACGCTGGAGGCCAGCACGCTCCCGGCGAGGTGCTGGAAGGCCACCCTGACCGCGCTGCCTGTGGTCGTGTTACAGACACGGCTGAACCACCGGGTCGCGGTGGCCCTTGGATGCGACGAGGAGCCGCAGGCACTCACGAGCACGACCATCAACGCCAGCACGATCACACGCGGTAACCACAACCGCTTGCTTACTGGCGTTGTGAGCGAGTGCCTCATCACGGTCTGCAACCGATACGAGAAGTGGAGCTAGACGGGATCGAACCGACGACCTCTTGCATGCCATGCAAGCGCTCTCCCAGCTGAGCTACAGCCCCTTGAATTACTGATTGCTACATTGGTTTACCTTTTATGCGAGGCGTTATACTAGGAAAAAATGAAAAAGCTTGAGTACGGGGAATTTTGTTGGTGAACTTTAAGGCGCAACAAAAAGTTCACCATTCATTTACAAGGAGAAAGTAATGGCTAAGAAAAAAATGGATCCTCTCATCGTCAGCAGCAAAGCGAAAGCGATTTTGAAAAAGTATGGTTGCAACACTGCCGGCGACGGTCTCGACGGACTGAATGGCTGGGCTTACTGGTTGCTGGAACAGGCCGCCAAGAGGGCCAAAGCCAACGGCCGCAAGACGGTTCGTTCTTACGATTTTATCATAATGTAATTTTTGCGTATGAGCCTGGCCTCCAGTTTTGGGGCTGGGCTTTATTCAACGCCGGTCAATGCCAGTCAGTGGCAAAAAGTGAATCCATCATATTCAGGGATTCTTGAAGTGTAGGGTAGTGGACCGGTTGCCCAAAGTGAACGTTTTCCAAAAAGTTCTTGAGAATTTCAATATACCCTTCTAGCCAACCAGTACCATGAAAGGGCGCTTGGCTCGATCCCTGATTGTTTTCTTTTCTGGTCTCGACCCGAAGGTCCCGTCCTTCGCCGATAATGATTTCGTCCGGTGAGAGAAAACTCCAGGTCACGGATTTTTTTGTTCCGATAACATTCACTTCCAGGTGATTAGTCGCCCCGTGTACTGTTTTGGAAACGGACCCGAGGGCTCGGCCGTGCGCAAATTTCATCATGAGCTCAATATGGGTATCGCGGTAGGGCGCGTCTGCGTTCAAGAAGGATTTCCAGCCAATAATAGATAGGGGAACTTCGCCAAAAAAATAGCAACACAGATCGACCCAATGAGTGCTCAAATCCAAAAATGTGTCGGAGCCACCAGAAAGGATCAAATCATTCTTCCAGGTCTTTTTGGGTGGCTCACCTTGACTGGCTTGCAGAGCTCGCTCAGCCGCTGACGCTTGCCAGTAGCGGCCTTCAATCGAAATGATTGTACCCAGCACGTCATCACTCAGCATCTTTTTGATTTTTTGCGGGCCCCACATCTGACGGTAACCATGGAGCGTGGCTAAATTGATGGAGCTCGCAAGAGGTCTCAATAAATTCAGTTCCTCTTGATTGACGCAAACGGGTTTTTCACAGACTAAATTTTTGAATCCCGCTTGAGCAGCTTCGACAATCGTAGAGGCGTGCAGTCCGTGGGGATTTGAAATCACAAGGACAGGGTTCTCCCAGCGGCCCGCCAAAGATTTCAAGGGTGTACCCGNNGGTGTACCCCGAGCGATAAACTCAGGCGCTTGAATTCCCATTTCGGGTTTGATTATTGAAAGAATAGAAAAACTCTTGGCGAGAGCTAGGCCCGAATTTCCTTTTCCCAGAATGAGTGGAGTGATTTTCACGTGGCGAAAGATAGACTTTGCCGCTCTTTATGTAAATTCAAAATGAGGCCTCCATCGAAGGGAAATCTGACATTTGCCCATGAGTTCGACAGGGTTCTCCTCGGCCCCTTTGAGCCACCTGGTGTCCCCTTCAAAAGAGCATTAATTTCAATCCTTTAGGCGCNNAGAATTTCGATGAGGCCTTGGAGCAATTTATTCAAAAATTTCGTGACCGCGACGGTGGGTGGGCTCCTCCTTTTATTTTCAAATCCGGCTCTCTGTCAGACTCCTTGGGAAAATCCCCCCCGGCAACTTCCAGCCAATGTCCAAGAGTGGTTGGATTTGGAAATGCTGGCCAACCCAGTTACACCCTCCGAGCGGATCCGCAAACCCCTTCGGCTGGAGCATATCGAAATCCCGTTAAAACTTTTAGGCCGGGATTTTGTAATAGAAGATCGTGGCCTGGGTCTGAGAAAAGAAATTGAAGAGTCTTTGGTTTTTNNATTTGTGCGATGGATTTTTAATCCCGAGGACACCAAATATAAACAAGAAGTCATCGATAATATTGCCGCCAAAACCGGAACGGTTCCGACAATCCATCACCGCTTTATCGGTTATTTGACGGCCTCTCGAAGTACGGTGGTTCAAGATTTCGAGACAGGGGTTATTTTTTCGGTGAAAGCCTCGACCAATAAAACCGGTGGAACCTGGCACGACAAGAAAATGACCGTGATAGCGGCTCGNNCTTTTAGCTTGCCTGGTGTTGATCAGGCTTTTACGGTGCGAGACTATCCAGCTTTCACGAATCACAATATTCGTATGATTCCTTTTTTCAGTGCATTTCATTTCTGGGGATATAATTTTGCGCGAGAACACGGGCCTGATGAAGACCCTTCGAGATTTTGGACTCATACCTTGGCCGAACCTTGGGGGCGCGCTATGGCTGAGGGACTTGCCCACTATGGATTTTATCCCAACTCGGCCCATAGCCAGGATTTCATTTTAGAGTGTGACCAGAATCAAAATCCCACAGGCCGCGTTTATGTTCGGGACATTATGGATAGTCACGGTGACAAAATGATTTTAGAAGCCAGGGGAGGCCAGGAAGTTCTAGAGGTCTACGAGTCGGCGGTAAAAGTGAGGCCCCGATCAGGCTTGGTAGAAATGACTGCAATTCCGTTTAATGGGATGGAAAATTTTGGGCTGCCCACTTGGCTCGATACGTATGAGATTTTCGAAGGTTTCAGCAAGGAGTTCAGGCGGATCTACGGACAGTTAACCGGGGTTAGAGGTTTGAGCGAAAAGATGGTAGGCCTCTCCGGAATTTCCCTTCAAAAATTCGTGAAAGAAGATGCGGGCTTTTTGAAATGGATTGAAACCTTGAAAGCTAAATCCCCCGAAACCTCCGAGAAGTGTTCGACCAACGTGTCAGAAATTAGTCATTAGAAACCGCTGTAAGACCAAAGGTTCGCAAAAATCTCTTGTTTTTAGATATATCTTACGATATATTTGGAGATGTAGATTCAAACCTGAGTTGGGTCGGTCTTGGACCCCAACTTGGGTTAGAAAACTTAAGAAAACTTAAGAAAACTTAAATAGAAGAACAAACAAGGAGTTAACTATGGATACACATTGGCATTTACACGGAAGACATCATCGGG
>PLES01000047.1:51539-53412 GCA_003137075.1 Solirubrobacterales bacterium | reverse complement strand
CGCGCCGACAGACTCATCAAGCCCGCGATCCCGACCAGCCAGCCGGCGACGCAGATGAGCACGATGACCACGGACGAGACAAGCAGCCCGATCGCGAACATCGGCACTATCCACGCCATCGAATAGAGATAGTTCCTCTGCACGAAGCTGAGGCGCTGGGCGCGTGAGGCCCCGCTCGGCGGGAGCTTTGGATAGAACGGCGGCTTGATCATCGCCCAGTCATACCAGAGGGCGCCGCGGTCCGTCGCAGGTCTCGAAAGACGCCGACCACCACTCGTTAACCCCGACGGCCCCGGCCGCAAACAAGCGAACCGGGGCCGTCGAGCGGCCTCTATCCCAGAAGCGTCACTACTTGATGAAGAGGATCTCCGAGTACTTCGGCAGCGGCCAAAGGTCGTCGGCGACGGTCTTCTCGAGCTTGTCGGCGACCTCGCGTACCTCACCCATCGCGGGGAAGACCGTCTCGTGCATGAACTTCGCATGCGCGAGCAGGCCCTCCTCCTCCGGCTGATTCTCCGCGAGGTTGAGATCCTCGAGCGACTTGATGACCGCGACGAAGTCAGTGATCATCTCGCCGACCTCGCTCGCCAGCTCCGGCTCCTCCGCCATCAACAGCTCCGCCTTGTAACGCACGGCCGCGGGCAGCAGCTGTGTCTTCGCCAGGTTCGCCGTGACCTCGGATTCGATGTTGAGCTTGGTGACGTACTGCTCAAGCGACACCTCGTAGCGGGAGTGAAGCTCACGCTCGGAGAGCACGCCGTAGTTGGAGAACGCCGTGACGGTGTCATCGGAGACCAGGAACCCGAGCGCGTCCGGTGTTGCGGGCACGTTCAACAGGCCGCGCCTCGCAGCCTCCTCGTGCCACTCCTCGGAGTAGCCGTTGCCACCGAAGACAACCGCCTTATTCTCCGCGTAGCTCTTCTGGATCAGCGCCCTGACCGCCTCCTCAAGCGAGGTGCCGGCGTTGAGCGCGTTCTCAAGATCCTCGGAGAGGTAGTCCACTGCCTCGGCGACGATCGTGTTGAGCACCGTGTTCGGCAGCGAGAGCGACATGCTCGAGCCCAGAGCACGGAACTCGAACTTGTTGCCGGTGAAGGCGAACGGGCTGGTGCGGTTGCGGTCAGCACTGTGCAGTGGCAGCGGCGGCAACACGGGGGTGCCGAGGCCGAGGAACGACTCGGGCGTGGACGTTGCCGTCTCACCCTTCTCGATCGCGTCGAACACCCGCTCTAGGTCGGTGCCGAGGAAGATCGAGATGATCGCCGGCGGTGCCTCGTTGGCGCCGAGACGGTGGTCCTGGCCGGGGGATGCGATCGACGCGCGCAGCAGCCCCTGGTGCTTGTTGACCGCCTGGATTACGGCGGCGCAGAAGAACAGGAACTGCAGGTTCTCGCCCGGAGTCGAGCCCGGCTCGAGCAGGTTCTCACCGTCGTCCGTGCCCATCGACCAGTTGTTGTGCTTGCCCGAGCCGTTGATCCCGGCGAACGGCTTCTCATGCAGAAGCGCCACGAGCCCGTACTTGCGCGCCACGTTCTGGATGACTTGCATCGTCAGCTGCTGGTGGTCAGAGCCGATGTTCGAGTTCTCATAGATCGGCGCGATCTCATACTGAGCCGGTGCGACCTCGTTGTGGCGGGTCTTGATCGGGATGCCGAGTTTCGCCAGCTCCTGCTCGACGTCCATCATGTAGGCCAGGACCCGCTCCGGGATCGAGCCGAAGTAGTGGTCGTCNNAGTACTGCTCGTCGATCAGGAAGTACTCCTGCTCGGGGCCGACGCTGGTGGCCACGCGGTCGACGTCCTTGCCGAACAGCTTGAGCGCGTGCACAGCGGACTTGGACATCGCGTCCATCGAGCGCAGCAGCGGGATCTTG
>PLES01000047.1:0-51529 GCA_003137075.1 Solirubrobacterales bacterium | reverse complement strand
GAGGCGTCCGGCTCGGCCTGGATCAGCTCCTTGCCGGAGAACGACGCGAGCGCCGTGCCCTCACCGGTCGGCGCGTAGAAGCTGTCGTGCTTCTCCGCGGTGACGCCGGTCAGCGGCTGGAAGATATGTGAGTAGTGCGTCGCGCCCTTCTCAAGCGCCCACTCCTTCATCGCCAGCGCGACCGAGTCGGCGAGTGAGGTGTCGAGCGCCTCGCCCTTGGCGAGGGTCGCGGAGAGCTGCTTGTAAACGTCCTTGGGCAGACGCTGGCGCTGAACTGACGAGCTGAAGACGTTCTGGCCGAACACCTGGTTGTCGGCGACCGTCAGGTCGGGCGCGCCGAGGCCGGTGCCATCCGGGGTCCATTGCGCTGCAAGGACATTCTGCTGGCGAATTCGGGACATGCTGGTGGTTGTTCCTTCCTATCCGCGCCTCGGCGGCGGAGGCGCGCGTGTATATGCGCTCACGTGCAAGACGTGGCTTCGGCAACTTAACTGACAGGCCGCCCCTCGTCACTATCCCAATGGCCAAACAGCCAGCTGTTGGCCTGCACCGGATGTCGAATCGCCCCAAACCGGTGGCCTGGGGGTGGTCCCGCTGGACCTCCCCCAGGAATAAGGCTTGCGGCAGGCCCGGCGAGCCTTACGACGAAGAGACGACCGTGCCGTTGCTCCGGACGTAGGTGCTCGGCGGCGCATTTGAAATCGTCACCGCGTAGGTGCCGCCGACCTGCTTGCCGGCGGCGGTGACGGCCTTGGCGTAGCCGTTGAGCCCGGCCGCGACCTGGTAGCGGACCCTGTAGGTGCCGGCCTGGATCGCGGTCAGATGCCAGGCGAAGGTCGCGGTCTTGCCGGGGGCGAGCCGGCCGAGTGCCCAGGTGTCGGTGTAAGCGCTGGCGCCCGCGCCGGCGCCGAGATGCTTACAGCTGTAGCCACAGGCGCCGGGGGCCTGGTTGACGATCCAGATCGCCCGCGAGCGGCTGGCGAGCAGCGGCTGGCCGGCGCTGTTCTCCGGGATCAAGAGGCCAAACGCCTGCGCGGAGTCTCCGTACTTGGGGTTCGTGATCGTGACCGCGACGTTCGGCAGCGTCTCGTGCCCGGTGTTCTTCACGGAGACCACCATGTTGGTCTCCTGCGCCAGCGTCTGGTGGGTCGGGAAACTGCTGGTGACCTGCACCGGGAAGTTGCCGTGCGGTTCGCCGGGGTTCTGCTCGGCGCCGCTGCCGCACGCAGCTAGGGCCACGGCAACCACGATCGCGGCGGATACGCCGCCACAGCTGAATCTCCGACCACTCACCTTGGCCCAACGATACCCGCAGCGGCAGCCGCCCAACCGCTAAGAGACACCGGTGTCGGCTACCGGTGCGGGTCCGCCAGGGAGTCGCGTACGCTTGCCCCGTGCGTTCTGCGGGTACTTGCGGGACCAGGAGGGTTTGAGAGAGTGGCAACCACAGCAGTAGATCGCGTGTTCGCGCCCACCCGAGGGGTGCTGCAGGAAGCCGGGGAGATGATGATCCTCACCGGCCGCACGATCGTGTCGGCGGTCAAGCCCCCATACCCGTACGGAGCCGAGTTCGTCGGACAGTTCATGTTCGCGCTGCGCCTCTGCTGGTTCCCGCTTTTGGTCTCGACCGTCGCCTTCGGCTACGAGGCGCCGGGTCTGCAAGCCGCCAACTTCCTGGTGCTGTTCGGCGCGCTGGACCGGCTCGGCGGCTTCTTCGTGCTCGCCTCGATCCGTGAGTTCGCGCCGTTCGTGGACGCGATCGTGCTGGCCGGAGTCGCCGGGACCGCGATCACGGCCGACCTCGGCGCCCGCCGGATCCGCGAGGAGCTCGATGCGCTCGAGGTGCTCGGCGTCGACCCGATCAAGAATCTGGTGGTACCACGTTTCCTCGCGCTGATGCTGGTAACCGGCCTGTTTGACATCTACGCGCTGCTGTTCGGCGTGTTCGGCGGCGTGCTCGCGACGCTCGTCAACCATCAGCCGCTCGGTCCCTTCTGGGCGACCTTCTTCAACAACGCCTCGACCACCGACCTCTGGGGCTCGGTCGTCAAGACGACGCTGTTCGGCGCGATCATCGCAGTGGTCTGTTGCTACAAGGGCATGACCGCCAAGGGCGGCGCCGAGGGCGTCGGGCGCGCCGTCAACGAGGCCGTGGTGATCGCGTTCCTCGCGATCTTCGCCTTCAACTACGTGTTCACGCAGGTACTGCTGGCAACGCACCCCGCGCTAACCGACATCGTCAAGTGAGCGGCTGCGATGGATGACCTCTTCGCAGTGCCGCGCGGCTGGCTCGAATCGTTCGGGGAGATCGTCAAATTCTGCGCGCGGATCCTCGGCGACATAGCCAGTCTGCGGGTCTTCAAGTACTTCGGCGAGGTGCTGCGCCAGGCCGGCATCCTGATCGTCTCCTCGACGCTCGTGATCTGGGGACTGGTCTTCATCATCGGCCTGCAGTGCGGGATTGAGGGCGCCTACTTTGACCGCTCGGTCGGGGTGCCCGCCTACGCCGGCGTATTCGCCGCCTGGTGCGATCTGCGCGAGCTGGTGCCGCTCTGCTTCGGCTACATGATGGCCGCCAAGGTCGGCACCGGGATCGTCGCCGAGATCGGCTCGATGCGGATCTCCGACGAGATCGACGCGCTTGAGGTGATGGGCATCAGCGGCGTCACCTTCCTCTGCGCCACGCGCCTGTTGGGCTCGATGCTGGTGCTGCCGTTCGTCTATCTCTGCTCGATCGGCGCCGGCTTCTTCGCGAGTTACTTAGCCGTGGTCCAGCAGATCGGAGACGTCTCTTCGGGAGGCTACTTCTTGATCTTCTGGCAGTTCCAGAACCCGCCGGATGTCTTATATAGCCTCATAAAAGCGATGGCGATGGCGATCGTGATCGTTCTGGTCGGCTGTTATTACGGGTACACCGCGACCGGAGGGCCCGTTGGTGTGGGTACGGCTACTGCTAAGTCGATGGTCTTCAACATTGTCAGCGTGCATGTGATCGGGATGCTTGGGACACAGTTGTTCTGGGGAGCCAATCCCCGAGCACCGATCGGAGGATGAGATGAGTTTTGAGGATTCAGAGGGGACTCCGATCGCCGGCGATCTGGCAGATGGGTCGCCGGCCGCGGCAGCCGGCCCGGAGCTGACGACGCGTCCGGCGCCACCTCCTGGCGCCAGCGAAGAGGAGTACGCCAACCACTCGTACAAGGTCTATCCGTCCGGACGCCGCAACGTCGTGGAGTTCGACAACACCTACAAGTCGTTCGGTCGCAACCAGATCCTGCGCGGCCTGACGATGGGCATTCCCGAGGGCATGGTCTCGATGATTCTGGGACCGTCCGGTACCGGTAAGTCGGTCTGCATCAAGCACATGGTTGGCCTGCTCTACCCGGACTCGGGTGACGTTCGCGTGCAGGGCGAGTCGGTCCCGGACATGCCCGATGAGCAGCTCTTTGAGATGCGCAAGAAGTTCGGGCTGCTGTTCCAGGACGGCGCGCTGTTCAGCTCGATGAACCTCTACGACAACGTCGCCTTCCCGCTACGCCAGCACACCGAGAAGAGCGAGCAGGAGATAGAGGAGATCGTCATGCGCCGGCTCACAGAGGTCGGCCTCGGCTACTCCCGTGACAAGCTGCCGAACGAGCTCTCCGGCGGCATGCGCAAGCGCGCAGGCTTCGCGCGGGCGCTGGTGCTCGAGCCGGACATCCTCTTGTTTGACGAGCCCGACTCGGGGCTCGATCCGGTGCGTACGGCGCTGCTCGGTGAGCTGATCCTCGAGATCCACCGCGAGATGATGGAGGACGCCAAGGCTCAGAAGAAGCCGTATCTGCCCACGTTCGCCGTCGTCACCCACGACATCATGAGCGCGCGTCGCGTGGCCGACTACATCAATGTGCTTTGGCGCGGGCGCATCGTCGAGGCCGGTCCGGCGCAGGACATGCTCAACTCGGACAACCCTTTCATCCGCCAGTTCCTGGCCGGTGAGAGCCAGGGTCCGTTGACGATGGACTGATTTCATCCTGGCGATGATCGGGGCCACAAGGCCACGCCTGACGCTGGCGGCCGTAACGCTGCTGACGCTGCTCTGCGCGCTGTTGGCGCTGCGGCTGCAGCCGTCGACCGGGATCGACACGCTCGTCTCGCGTTCCTCAGCCGATTACCGGGCGACCCAGGTTGACGACCGGCAGTTCGGTTCGGCGCCGGTGGTGTTGCTCGTACGGCTGCCGCTGACCGCGCTCGTCCAGAGCCGTGATCTGGTGCCGCTGAGCGAACTCGAGGCCTGCCTCGGCGGACAGCAGCTAAGGCTCGATCGCCAGCTCGGAGCGTTTGAGCCGGTGACGGCCGCCAAGGCCGTGCCTTACGGGGGACGCTCGAGCCCGTGCGGGGCGCTGATGCGGATGCGTCCGGCCAAGGTCGTCTACGGGCCGGGCACGTTCCTCAGCCGAGCGGTCACGGCGATCACCAGTGAGATTCACACGCTCAGTGCGGCGGCTGCGAAGACCGTCAAGGCGGCCGAAGCGACCGCGCTCAAGCTCGCCCAGGCGAAGGGTCTCGACAGCGCCCAGGCCGACGCCGCCGCCAAGGAGGCCGGGGCGCTGGTGCTCGAGCAGCAGCTCGGCTCACTCAGCACGCTCGCCGATCAGACCGGGATCGACAGCACCCCCTCGATTGAGAACGCCGCCTTCCTCGAGCAGATCGTCTTCGGCTCGGCGACCACGCGCGGCTCCGCGAACGGATCCGGGGCGCGCCAACCCAGTGCCCGCTTCTCCTACCTCTTCCCGAGCGCGGACGACGCCCTGATCCAGGTACGACTGCGTGCCGGGCTGAGCGACGCCCAGCAGTCACGCGCGATCTCCCTGATCCGGCAGGCGATGGCGATGAAGCGCTTCCGCCTGCCGGGCGGAAGCTACCTGCTGGCCGGTGAACCGGTGCTGCTCTCAGATCTCGGCGCCGGGATCTCAAAGCAGCTGCTGCTGTTACTGCTCGGCGCCGCCATGGTGATGGCGCTGGTGCTGCTGATCGGCTTCCGCTCGCGGCTGCGCATGCTGCCGCTCGTGCTCGCTTTGGCCGCGGCCGCGGTCACCTTCGGCCTGACCTCGCTGGCTGGAGCCTCGCTGACCCTCGCCGGCGTGGCCGTGCTGCCGATCCTGATCGGGCTCGGCGTGGACTACGCGGTCCAGTTCCAGTCGGGTACGCCGGTGCGTTCGGTCGCCGTCGCGGCGCTCGCGACCGCCGCCGGCTTCCTGGTGCTGCTGCTCTCGCCGGTGCCGATGGTCCAGGGCTTTGGGGTCCTGCTGGTCGTCGGGGTTGGTGTTGCGCTGGCGATGGTGTTGGTGGCCGCCCCAGCTTCCCTGGCGAGCTTCGGCCGGAACATGGCAAGAACGCAGGGAGCGCGGCGTACGAACGTACGCGAGCGACCGAGGACGCCGCCACGTTTCGGTCCGACGCCGCCAGGCGCCAGCGGGCGCCGCGTGCGTGCGCTGCTGACGGGGCTCGCTGTACGTCCCCGTGCCGTCCTGGTGGTCGCCGTGGTGCTCGCCGTCGCCGGGTGGGGATTGGGAACGCGGACCGGGGTGCAGTCGGACATCACCAAGCTGGTGCCCCGGAGCATGCCGGCGCTGCAGCATCTCGACACGCTCGAGCGGGTCACCGGGGTCTCCGGCGAAATCGATGTCGTGATCCACGGCTCGTACGTCGCCACGCCGCGGGCGGTGGCTTGGATGGTCAGCTACGAGCGCCAGGTGCTCGCTCACTTCGGCTACGGCGCCGGGCAGGGCTGTGCCAGTGCGACGCTCTGCCCGGCGCTCTCACTGCCTGACCTGTTTGAGCTCGGCGGCAGCGGCACCACCGGCTTGTCGCAGAAGTCGATCAGTACGCTGCTGGCGACGGTTCCCGGCTACTTCCAACGCGCGGTGATCACGCCCGATCGGCGCTACGCGGCGCTCGCTTTCGGGATTCGGCTGATGCCGCTCGCGCAGCAGCGCCGCGTGATCACCTACATGCGAGCGCAGCTGCACCCGCCGGCGGGCGTCACTGCGACGCTCGCCGGCCTGCCGGTGCTGGCCGCCGACGCCGATGGCTCGCTCGCCTCGGGGCTGCGGCGAACGCTCACCCTGGTGGCCGGGCTGCTCGCGGTCGGGCTCGTGCTGCTGGCGCTCTTCCGTAACCCGCGGCGCGCGCTGATTCCGCTGGCGCCGATCGTGCTCGCGACCGGCTGGTCGGCGTTGATCATCTACCTACTCGGGATCCCGCTGAACCCGATGTCGGCGACGCTCGGCGCGCTCGTGATAGCGATCTCCACAGAGTTCAGCGTGCTACTCAGCGAACGTGTGCGGGCCGAGCAGCGCGACGGCTGGTCGCTGGCCGGCGCGATTGAACGCGCCTACCGCTCGACCGGAAGCGCGGTGCTGATCTCAGGTGTGACCGCGATCTCCGGCTTCGGCGTGTTGGTGCTTTCGAATATCTCGATGCTGCGGGACTTCGGCTTCGTCACGCTGATCGACATGAGTGTCTCGCTTGCCGGGGTCTTGCTGGTGCTGCCGGCAGTGATCACGCTGGCGCAGCCGCGGCCACCATCGCCGCGGGCGCCCGGCCCGCGACGGCGGCCGGTGCCGGCACCCGCAGCGATCGTGTCGCGCGAGCCGTGATCGACACCCGCCGCTACCAGTGGATGATCGGCGGCTTCGGCCTGCTGATGGTGGTGCTCTTCTCGCTCTACCTCTACACCCACAGCAGGCACACGAACCCAGGCGTGCCGGCGGGGCAGCGGCTGCATCGCTTCGTCGCGCCGCTGGCCGTTGGCGGCCCAGACCTGGCCGCCAACGTGAATCCGCGCTGCAACCCGTCGCGGCCGGCCAGGCATGGTCTCAATGTCTGTGATCGAGGTCCACTGGTGCTGGAGTTCTTCGCGCTTGACGCGCCGCCCTGCATCAAGGCGGTCGACGCTCTTCAGCGCGTCTCGAGTCGCTTCCCAGGGGTCCAGTTCGCCGCTCTCGCCGCCGGCGGTGAGCAGGCCGGCACGCGCGCGCTCGTGCGCTCACACCGTTGGAGCATCCCGGTCGCCTTCGACATGACCGGCGCGGTCGGTCAGCTTTACGATGTCACCATCTGCCCGCTGATCGAGGTCGCGGGTGCGGGCGGGACCGTCGGCAAGCTGCTGATCGGCGAGCGCTGGGAGCGGCCCGCTCCGCTGGCCCGCGAACTGCGTCAGCTGCTGGGCAAGGTCAGCTGAAGCCGCGCCCGGTGCGGACTGCTCCACACTCAAGCTGATGCGCGAACTGCTTCGCACCGGCACAGGTGCTCTGCTGGCGGTGATGATCATGTTTCTCGGCAGTCTCGGGCTCTGGCTCGGGACGCCGTTGGTCTGGCTCTGGATCGGCTCGCAAGTTGACGGCGACACATCCTCGCTGAGCCTCGCGCTGCTGGTGATGGGGGCGGGCGTGCTCTTGACGGTCTGGGCGGCGACCAAGCTGCTTAGCGCGCTCTCCAACCGCTACCGCAAGAACCGCATCGCTTTGGGCTTGCCAGATCCGGGGCATGGCCCGCTCGAGGCCGTGCTGGTCGCGAGCGCGGGCGTCGCCACGGTGATCTTCAGCGTCTGGTTCCTGCTCTTCGCCGGCGCCAGCCCGGTCCCGATCGGGATCAATCTCTAGGCTGCGACGACGCCAAGCTGCCGGTGATTCGGCGCTTGAGTGGTTTGTTACTAAAGGCTACCTAACCGCTCTGAGCGTGCCCATTTTTTGGGGACACGCTCAGAGCGGGAGACCTGCTGGCCGGTCAGGGCCTACGGCGGTGGGGCCGCAGGCTCTTAGGCCAGTGCGAGTTTGCGCTCTGGGTTAACGCTCTCATCAAGACCCTCATTTAGAGAGCCACAACCACTCAACTGCTCCGCCAGGAGATGACGCTGACGGTCGGTCAACGCACCGATCGCCTTGATCTCGCTGACGCCATTGCGTTCAAGGAACTTCCGGCAGCGGGTGCTGCCCCATCGACGCTGCGACATCAGCAACTCCGCGACGGTCCACTTGCGGACCGCTTCCGGACATTCGAGGATCACCTCCGCAGCCGATGCTCCACCGTCGGCGATTTTGCGCTTGAGCTCAGCACGAGCCAGTCGGACCGCGTTTGCGTGCTCAAGTGCGCGCAGTCTTTGCGGCTCCATCTGCATCTGTGCGGTTTGCGTCATGAACCGTCCTCTCCCTATTGGTTACCGCCACGAAGGCGGCCTGCATTGACCACTGGTCGCTCGCGGGCAGCGGTAAGCCACCACCCTTAGGCGGGTACTGCAAAACCTGAGATTGAAGACTCCCTCGTGCTGAGAGAGCTGCACCTCCGCTTACAAATCCGGTCCTGAGGAAGCGCTGCTCTCTGCTGCACGACCACTTCGAACTCGGTTGCACGCTATCGCGCGCACCTGGGTAACAGCAAGGTCACAAATTCTTATCCGTGTGCTTAGAGCGTGTTTTTTCTGCGGCGGGTCACACAACCAAATCCAAGTGAATAGGTCGACATCGCGACATGACCGGAATGGTCAGGACGATAATTCAATTCACTGGGCTGAGCGGTGGTTGACCCGGTGCGACGCCGGCGCGGAGCGGGCGGCGCCAGCCTGGGCCGGGGCTTAGCTCGGCTTTACGAGGGCTGAGGCAGCGGACCGTGCTCGGCTTCGAAGCCTTGCTTAGCCTGGGCGAACGCCGCCAGCGCCTGATCGAGGACCGTCGAGTCGTGCGTGGCCATCACGCTCGTGCGCAGCAACGCCCCACCGGGGGGCACCGCGGGGTGAATTGCGACATTGACGAAAACTCCGGCCTCGTAAAGGGCCTTCCACAGGAAGACGGCCTGCCAGTCGTCACCGACGACCACCGGCACCACCGGAGTGATGATCTCGCTGCCGTCGGGCATCGAGGCGGTGGGGCGGACCTGGAAGCCGAGCTCGGTGAGGCCGTTGCGCAGGTAGGCAGCGTTCTCAAGCACCCGGGCAAAGAGCTCTCTGCCCTCGTCTGAGCGGCAGATCTTGACGGCAGCGAGCGTCGCGCCAACCGCCGCCGGCACGCCCGAGGCGGTGAAGATAAAGGGACGCGCGGCGATCCGCAGGAACTCGATCACCTCGGCCGAGCCGGCGATCACGCCGCCGCAGGAGGCGAGTGACTTGGAGAAGGTCGCCATCCGCAGGTCGACCTGATCCTCGACCCCGAACATCTCGCTGGCACCGGCACCGCGGGCGCCGAGCACGCCGAGCCCGTGGGCCTCGTCGACCATCAGCCGGGCGCCGTACTGCTTGGACAGCGCCGCGATCTGCGGCAGCGGAGCGACGTCGCCCTCCATCGAATAGACACCGTCGACCACCACCAAGATGCCACCGCCGTCCTCCTGGGCCTGCTGGAGCCGCTTCTCGAGCAGGTCCAGACGGTTGTGGCGGAAGGCGCGCAGCTTGGCGCGTGAGAGCAGGCAGCCGTCCAGGATCGAGGCGTGGTCTCCGGAGTCGGCGATCACCGTGTCCTGCGGTCCGAGGATCGTGCCCAGCGCCCCGAGGTTCGCCTGGTGGCCGGTGGTGAAGACGATCGCGTCCTCAGTCCCCATCCACTCGGCGAGCTCGCGCTCAAGCTCGACGTGGAGATCGATCGTGCCGTTGAGGAAGCGCGAGCCGGTGAGGCCTGTGCCGTAGCGGTTGAGCGCGTCCTGCGCTCCCTGCTTGACGCGCTCGTCGCCGGTCAGCCCCAGGTAGTTGTTGGAGCCAAGCATGATCCGCCGCTGGCCCTCCATCTGGACGACCGGCAGCGTCGGGCCTTCGAGCACGTGGAAGTAGGGAAGTGCGCCGAGCTCGCGAGCGGCTTTGAGCTGGTCGAGCCGCTCGAACTCGCGAGCCTTGGCGAAAACATCAACGGGTGGCGCCATCTGCGTCAGCCATCGTATCGGGCCGCTGACGGCGGCATCGGCGACGGCTCTGTGTTGACAGCGCCGACACGCGTGCAACCATGCCTCGGTGGAGTACGACGAAGTCACGGTCGAGGAGGAGCTGTACGAGCTCGAGGTGCTCGACGGNNNGCCGAGGGGTTGAGCTCGCGCGGGCCGCTCCCGATGCGACGCGGCGGGACCTACCTCGTGCAGGTGCGCCAGATCGTGCCGCCTCAGTAGTTGGCCGCGACAGCTACAGCTCGTGGCCTGACCACTCGCGGCGAGGTCAGGGTCGAAGTCACGCCGCGCTGGCCCTTCCGCCTGACCCGGCGCAGCGCTATGGACGGGCTCGCACCGGTCCGCGGCGGCGTGCTACAGCGGCTCTTGCACGACGCTGAGCAGCCCGTTCATGTCCGCGTTGCCCAGCTGAGCTCGGGCAACGTGTTGATCGGGGCGCAGGCCGAAGATCCCGCCGCGGCGGGCCGTGCGATCGAGCGCATGCGCCGCGCGCTCTGGCTCGACCTTGATATCGCACCGTTTCACAAAGAGTTCAGCCGAGACCCGCTGATCGGGGCGGCGGTGCGCTCCAACCCGACCCTGCGGCCGGCCGGGCGGCCGCACGCGTTTGAGGCGTTCGCGTGGGCGGTGACCGAGCAGCTGATCGAGTACGAGCGTGCCGTGGCGATCCAGCGGCGGATGGTCGCGGTGCTCGGGCGCTACGACCCGGTGAGTCGGTTACGCGACTCACCATCCGCCGCAGTACTCGGTGGAGGCGGCGCATCCGCCGCCCGCCTCGAGTCCTTCGACCTCTCCGCCAGCCGCGCCATCACCCTGATCAAAGCCTCGCATGAGATCGCGGCCGGACGCATTGACGTCGACACGCTCGAGCCCGCCGCCCAGGAGGAGGGCTGGCGCCGCCTGCGCCGGATCCGTGGGATCGGCACATGG
This sequence comes from Solirubrobacterales bacterium, assembly GCA_003137075.1. GTDB lineage: Bacteria > Actinomycetota > Thermoleophilia > Solirubrobacterales > Solirubrobacteraceae > Palsa-465. The sequence goes on along the minus strand of PLES01000047.1, from coordinate 40,693 downwards.
ACTGTCGAGATGATGGCGCTGACCGCGCAGGGCAGGGTCGACCAGATCCCCGCCGGCGACCTCGGATTCGTCAAGTTCGTCGGGCGCGCCCTGAGCGGCGGCGACCCCTACGCCCGCGCCAGCGAGGACCAGGTGCGTGAGTTCTTCGCCCCATACGGTGCCTGGCAGGGACTCGCGGGCGTTTACGCCTTGAGAAGCTCGGCGAACGTAAAGAGCGCGATCATGCAACTCNNCTGGTGGGTAACGCATCTCGGTGTCCCGCTGGTTCCGCTACACACCAAGTGGTGGCCAGGGTCCAGTGAGCAAACAGGCATGAGCATTCGCGTCGCTATCGAGCACCGCACGGTTTACCGGTATGACCGGCCCGTGCACCTGGGACCACAGGTGATGCGTCTGCGCCCGGCGCCGCACTGCAGCACGCCGATCCTCTCCTACAGCCTGCGGGTCACGCCCGAGCAGCATTTCCTGAACTGGCAACAGGATCCGATCGGCAACTACCAGGCTCGTTTCGTCTTCCCGGAGCCGACCACCGAGTTCAGCGTGACTGTTGACCTGGTGGCTGAGCTGGCGCCNNCGATCAACCCGTTCGATTTCTTCCTTGATGACGCCGCGCACCGCTGGCCGTTCAGCTATGAGCCGCGGCTCGCGCGCGACCTCGCCCCGTACCTGGGGGCGAGCGCCGGGGCGCCCGACGACCCAGCCAGCGATAAGGTGCTCGACGGCTGGGTCGCGGAGCTGCGCGAAATGCAGCCGCCCAACACCACGATTGACTTCCTGGTCTGGTGCAACCAGCGCGTGCACGACGCCGTCGGGTACTCGGTGCGCATGGAGGCCGGGGTTCAGACGCCGGAGCAGACGCTCACCAGCCAGATCGGCTCCTGCCGTGACAGCGCCTGGTTGCTGGTCAACGTGCTGCGACGGTTCGGGATCGCGGCTCGCTTCGTCTCCGGGTACCTGGTCCAGCTCGCGCAGGACAAGCCGGCGGCAGGTGACAAGGGTGACAACGTCGACTTCACCGACCTTCACGCCTGGGCCGAGGCGTTTGTGCCCGGCGCCGGCTGGATCGGATTCGACGCGACCTCCGGGCTGGTAGCCGGGCAGGGACATATCCCGCTGGCATGCGCCGCCGAGCCGAGCGGCGCCGCGCCGATCGAGGGCCGGCTCGAATCGGCCGGCACGACCTTCGAGTACTCCAACACCGTCACCAGGCTCGACGAGCCTGCACGCGTGACGCTGCCCTACAGCGCTGAGCAGTGGGACGCGATCGACCAGCTCGGCGGGCAGGTCGACGTCGTCCTGGAGACCGCCGACGTGCGCCTGACGATGGGCGGTGAGCCGACCTTCGTCTCGCGCGCCGATCCCGAGGCGCCGGAGTGGAACGTCGCCGCGCTCGGCGGCAACAAAGAGGAGCTTGCGACCAAGCTGACCGAACGGCTGGCGGAGAAGTTCGCCCCCGGGGCGCTGGTGCTCTACGGCCAGGGCAAGTGGTATCCGGGCGAGCCGTTGCCGCGCTGGCAGCGCGGCGTCTACTGGCGCACCGACGATCACCCGCTCTGGCACGACCGCGAGCTGTTGGCCGACCCAGGCCAGGAAGGCACCGCAACCGCGGCCGACGCGAAGCTGCTGGCCGATGCGATCGCTGACGGGCTCGGTTTGCCAGCCGAGGTGCGTTACCCGGCCTACGAGGACCCATTCCCGGAGCGCTGGCGCGAGAGCATGCGGCCCGGCGACGACCCGCTGCCGGCCGACGAGTTCGAGCTTCGCGCTGTGCCTGACGCCGACACCGAGCCGACCGGCTGGGCGCTGCCGCTGCGACGCGATCCCGGCGAAGCCTCCTGGTCGACCGGGCTCTGGCACCTGCGGCGCGGCGCGCTCTACCTGGTTGAGGGCGAATCGCCACTCGGCCTGCGGCTGCCGCTCGCCTCGCTGACGTGGCGCCCAGAGCCGCAGCATCCCGACCAGTCGCTGTTCCGCGCCGTCGGCCCGCTCGCCGGCGCGGGCGACGCCAAAGCGGCTGCGGCGGCGCTCAGCGATCCGCCACCGGTGACGGCGCTCTGCGTCGAGGTCCGCCGCGGACACGTGCACGTCTTCCTGCCGCCATTGGTCGAGCTCGCGTACGCGGCTGAGCTGCTGCACGTGATCGAGCTGGCGCTGGAGAAGACCGGGATCCGCGCCGTCCTCGAGGGCTACCCGCCGCCGCGCGACGTGCGCGGCGCCAGCTTTGTGGTGACCCCGGACCCGGGCGTGATCGAGATCAACATCCACCCGAGCACGTCCTGGGATGAGCTCGTCGAGCGCACCCAGCACCTTTACGCCGAAGCTGAGCTGCTGGGCCTGCGAGCCGAGAAGTTCGCGCTCGACGGCACCCACACCGGCACCGGCGGCGGCTCGCACATCACGCTCGGCGGCGTCACACCGCCTGACAGTCCGCTCTTGCGCAACCCGGCGCTGCTGACCAGCATGCTGACCTACTGGCAGCACCATCCGTCGCTCTCCTACCTGTTCGCCGGGCGTTTCATCGGGCCGACGAGTCAGGCGCCGCGGGTCGATGAGGCGCGTCACGAGAACCTCTATGAGCTGGAGATCGCGTTCTCAGAGCTGGAACGGCTCAAGCATGAGAGCGGTGGTGTCACACCGGCTTGGCAGGTCGACAGGGCCTTGCGAAACCTGCTCACCGACCTGACCGGCAACACCCACCGCGCCGAGTTCTGCATCGACAAGCTTTACAACCCCGGTGCGGAGAACGGGCGTCTGGGCGTGCTCGAACTGCGCAGCTTCGAGATGGCGCCGCATCCGCAGATGGCGCTGGTGCAGCTGCTGCTGGTGCGGGCGCTGGTCGCGCGGCTCTGGCAGCACTCGTACGGCGCGCCGCTGATCCGCTGGGGCACCGAGCTCCAGGATCGTTTCATGTTGCCGTGGTGGGTCGAGTCGGACATCCGCGAGGTTGTGGACGACCTCAATCGCCACGGCATCGAGTTCGACCAGCAGTGGCTTGCGCCGTTCCTCGAGTTCCGCTTCCCGTTGATCGGCCAGCTGGACGTCGAGGGCGTGAATCTCGAGCTGCGCAGCGCGCTCGAGCCATGGAACGTGCTCGGTGAGGAGTCGGGCAGCGGTACCTCCCGCTACGTCGATTCCTCGCTCGAGCGGCTGCAGGTACGCGTCGACGGCCTCGTCGAGGACCGTTACGCGGTCACCTGCAACGGCCATCTGATCCCGCTGCAGGCGACGGCGACCCCTGGCACCTTCGTCGGCGGCGTGCGCTACCGGGCCTGGGAGCTGTGGGCTGCTCTGCACCCGACGATCAAGGCGCACGCACCGCTGACGTTTGATCTTGTGGATCGCTGGAGCGGCCGTTCGCTCGGCGGCTGTCGCTACCACGTGGTGCATCCCGGCGGCCGCTCCTACGAGCGGCTCCCGGTCAACGCCGCCGAAGCTGAGGCGCGCCGCGCGGGTCGCTTCGAGGCGCTCGGGCACACGCCGGGGACGATCGAGATCGACTCGATACGTCACGGCGGTGAGTACCCCCGTACTCTCGACCTGAGACGCCGCCCGTGACCAGTGTCCTGAACCACGGATTCGGACACGGCAACCGCCCTTGACCAGCACTTTTCCGCGACCGACACCTGCGTACCAGCCGCTCGCGGGCTGTTACGACGAGATGCTCGACACCGAGGGGCAGCCGCGTGCCCATTGGGAGCGCCTGGCCGCGGTTTGCGCCGAACTCGGTACGCGCGAGCTGCAGCGCCGCGGTGACGAGGCGACGCGCCTGCTCGAACAGGACGGTGTCGTCTACAACGCCTACCGCGAATCGCCGATGCCAGGACGTGCCTGGCGCCTCGATCCGCTGCCGACCGTGCTCTCGAGCAGGGAGTGGCAGGACATTGAGAGCGGCGTGATTGAGCGGGCGGAGCTGCTCAGCCTCGTTCTCAAGGACATCTACGGGCCGCGTGAGCTCTTGCGCCGCCGTCTGCTGCCGCCGGAGCTGGTCTACGGGCACGCGGGCTTCCTGCGCGCCTGTGACGGCGTGCGGCTGCCGGGAGCGCAGCAGCTGTTCCTCTACGCGGTCGACGTCGGCCGCGATCAGAGCGGCAACGTCGTGGCGCTCGCCGACCGCAGCCAGGCGCCGTCCGGCGCCGGTTACGCGCTTGAGAACCGCACCGTGATCTCGCGCGTGCTGCCGAGCCTTCATCGTGAGGCGCAGGTGCACCGCCTGGCGCCCTTCTTCCGCTCGCTGCGCACCGCACTTCAGGAGGTCGCGTCCGGCACGGTCGAAGATCCGCGGATCGTCGTCCTCACTCCAGGGCCGTTGAACGAGACCGCCTTTGAGCACGCGATGCTCGCCTCGACGCTCGGCTATCCGCTGGTGCAGGGCTCCGACCTGACCGTGCGCGGAGATCGGGTCTGGATGCGGTCGGTCGGCCAGTTTGAGCCGGTCGACGTGATCCTGCGCCGTATCGATGACTGGTACTCGGATCCGCTCGAGCTCAGGGCTGATTCGCAGCTCGGCGTTCCCGGGCTGCTTGAGATGGCAAGGGCCGGCACGGTCGCCGTCGTCAACCCGCTCGGTTCGAGCGTGCTTGAGAACCCGGCGCTTATGGCTTTCCTGCCGAAGATCGCGCAGCACCTGCTCGGCCGCGAGCCGCAGCTGCCGAGCGTGCAGACCTGGTGGTGCGGGGAGCCCGAGTCGCTTGGGTACGTACTTGAACACCTCGACGAGCTGGTCATGCGCCCGGTCAATCACGGCCCCGGCGCCTCGACGCTGCTCGGTTGGGAGCTGCCGGAGCGAGTGCTCGAGGCGCTGCGGGCGCGGATCGAACGCAACCCGCGGGGCTGGGTNNGAGTCGCGGCGCAGCGTGCTGCGTACCTTCGCAGTCGCCCGAGGCGACTCATACGACGTGATGCCGGGCGGCCTCACCCGCGTTCAGGCGACCGCCGGTTCGCGGCAGATGTCCGGTCAGGCCGGTGCGATCACCAAGGACACCTGGGTGCTCGCCTCGGAGCCGGAGACGCTCACCGCCTTCTGGCTGCAGTCCGGCCCGGCCCGCGAAGGCATCGATCCGATGGCCTCGATCCCGTCCCGCGCCGCCGAGAACCTCTGGTGGCTCGGTCGTTATGCCGAACGCTCGGAGGCGCTGACGCGGCTGTTGCGCACCGTGCTCGACCGCAGCAATGAGTTCGGCAACGGGACCAACCCCGCCGGCACCGCCGCGCTTGAAGGCCTGATCGGCGCGCTTGACTGGATCGCCGGCGCCGATACGACGCTCGCCTCTCCGGTCGGCATGCTGCTTGACAACGCCTACGGCGTGCGCGACCAGCTGAGCCGAGACACCTGGCTGGTGATCGGCCCGCTGGAGCGTGTGCTCGAAGAGCTGCGGGTGCCGCTCGGCTCGGCGAACGGTCACAGCCAGGCGGCTCTACAGCAGGTGATCCAGAGCCTGCTGGCGCTCGGCGGTCTTGGCGTCGAGAGCATGGTCAGAGACCTCGGCTGGCGCTTCATGGACGCCGGACGCCGGCTCGAGCGCAGCCTCGAACTGCTGGCGCTGCTGCAGGCGACGCTGCAGACCGCGCGCGACACCGCGACCGACTCAATCGTGCTCGAATCGGTGCTCTCGGCAGCTGAGAGCATCATCACCTACCGCTTCCGGTACCGCTCACAGGCGCAGCTCGAAACGGTGCTGGAGCTGCTGCTGCTCGACCCCGGCAACCCGCGCTCACTGATCTACCAGCTCGATCGCCTGATCGAGGACCTCGCCGCGCTGCCGCTCGGCAGTGTCAGCCGGCTGCGTCCGGAGCAGCGGCTGGTGCTCGAGGCCAGCTCGACGCTGCGGCTCGCCGACCTGACCGAACTGGTCCGCGAAGAGGAAGACGGCAGCCGGCCGGCACTCACGTCGCTGCTCCAGAGGCTGGTCGAGTTGCTGCTGCGGGCCGGTACCGCTGTCGACACCACTCACTTCGTGCATACCGTTCCGACCTTTGCGCTGCTCGGCGCGGCCGGTGCGGAACCCTCGATCATCCGCGGCGGCTGAGCGCCAGCAGCATGTCGACCGTCTACCGCATTACTCATCGCACCGACTACTCGTACGAGAAGCCGGTCACCTCCAGCTACGGCCAGCTGCACATGCTGCCGCGCGAACTTCCAACGCAGCGGATCCGCAGCGCCTCCGTGGATATCGACCCGCAGCCGGAGCTTTACCGCGAGCGGATCGACTTCTTCGGGAACCGGGCGGCCTACTTCGCGCTGCATGAGCCGCACCGGCACCTGTCGGTGTCGGTGACGAGCGTCGTCGAGGTGCAGGCGCGCGCTGCCGAGCTGTCGCTGTTCGGCCAGCAGTCCTGGGAGGAGGTGAGGGATGTTGTCGCCGCTGGCGGCGACAACATCCCTCACGAGGCTCTGCAACACCTGCTCGACTCCCCGCGCGTCACCGCCGCCGAGGTCTACCGGGACTACGCCGCGACGGCCATCAGGCCCGGGCAGGGCGCCTTTGAGGCGGTCGCCGCGCTCTGCACCCAGATTCACGCTGACTTTGAGTACAAGCCGGGCTCCACCTCGGTCACCACGACGCTCGAACAGGCCTTCTCCAAGCGCCGCGGGGTCTGCCAGGATTTCGCCCATCTCGGCATCGCCTGTCTGCGCTCGCTGGGCCTGCCGGCGCGCTATGTCAGCGGCTACCTTGAGACCGACCCGCCGCCCGGCCGCCCCAAGTTGATGGGGGCCGACGGCTCGCACGCCTGGCTATCTGTCTTCATCCCGGAAGCCGGTTGGGTCGACATCGACCCAACCAACGATCAGTTTGTCGGAGATCGCTACATCACCACCGCGATCGGGCGTGACTACGGCGACGTGCCGCCGATGAACGGCGTGATCTACACCACCGGCAAGACTGAGAAGCTCGATGTGGCAGTCGATGTGCTCGTGGTCGAGCCTGCTGCGCTGTGAACGCCGAGGAACTCAACAGCTCGCTCGGGCGGCTTGATCACGTCGCCAGCGCCCAGCAGTCGCTGCTCAGCGCCGGCACGGCTGCCGGTACCCGCGTGATCGACGTGAAGATGTGGGATGGGGTGGACGTGCAGATCCTGCCGGACCGTGGCTTCGACCTCGGCCCAGCCTGGTACCGCGGCGTGCCGGTCGCCTGGGCATCGCGGCTCGGCTACCGCCGCCCGCTCTCCACACCGCTCAGCGCAGCGGAGTGGATCACCGCCTTCGGTGGTGGGCTGCTGACGACCTGCGGGCTCTCGAACGTCGGCAGCCCGGCTGAGGGTGAGGGCCAGCACGGGAACTTCTCGCACCAGCCGGCCGACGACGTGTCAATCACGCGTGAGCTGCGCCCGGACGGTCAGGTGCTGCTCACCGCCAATGCAACGATCCTCGAAGGCTCGGCGCTTGGCCCGCTCTTTGAACTGCGCCGGCGCTGGACCTTCCGCACCGGTGAAGGCGTGATTGAACTCGCCGACACCGTCACAAATCTCGGCGCTGAGATCGCGCCGGCTCCGATCCTGTACCACGTCAACTTCGGCTCGCCGTTCTGGAGTCAGGGCGCCTGGCTCGAGGGCCCGGGCGGCGACGTCCTGGCCCGTGACGCCGACGCGGAGCTTGGTCTCCCGACCTGGGACCGGGCACCCGAGCCTGAGCCGCACGTCCCGGAGTGGGCGTTCGAGCACATCCTGCCCGAAGCCTCGCCGGGCGAGTGGCCGAGTTTCAGGATCTATTCGCCGCCCACAGGCGTGCGCTGCACCGTCGAGTGGGACGCTTCGACACTGCCGCGCGCGCATCAGTGGATTCACCCTGCCAGCACCATCAACGTGCTCGGCATCGAGCCGTGCAACTGCAGCGTCCGCGGCCGCGCCTTTGACCGCGCCGAAGGACGGCTACCGGTGCTGGCTCCCGACGAGGCCCGTACCACGCGCCTCAAGATCACGTTCGCGCCTGACGTGCGGCGGGCGCACTCAGACCCCTTCGCCTTGAAGTAGCGCCTGCTGCGTCTGACGGCGCCGGATCAAGCGTGGCAAAGACGCAGCGAGCGTGGCGTACGAACGTACGCGAGCGAGCGAGGACGCCGCCACGCGCCGATCCGCCGCCCGTCAGACCCCTTCGCCTTGAAGTAGTTCGTTGGTCGACGCGTCGGTGACGGCGTTTGGATTGGCGATCAGTTTGTTGTTGAAGAGCCAGGTGCCGAAGGCGTTCCAGTTCTTCTCGCTCTGCCAGCCCCAGATGGTTCCGGTCGGGAAGAAGTGGGGGATCAGGGAACGCACGGCCGCGACCAGGGCTCGCTTCTGTGGAGCGAGGCTGGGGTCGGCGGCGATCAGGTCGGCCACTCCGGCCTTGGGATTTCGGCGCACCGCCGCGTAGCCTCGGCGGATCGCCTGGATCAGACGGCGGGGTATGCCCGCGTGGTTGACGATCGTGCCCTTGCGGACGACCACGACCAGCCCGTTGTAGGTAGGAGCCGAAGCCTGCGCCAGCAGCGTCTGCAACTGTGCCGGCCAGGCTGAGCCGGTCGGCACCTGCGCCGGCGTCGGCGTGGTGCTGGTCGGCGCCGTGGTTGTGGCGCTGGTGGTCGTGCCGGTGGTCGTGCCCGTGGTACTGGTCGTCGTCGTGGCCGTCGTCGTCGTGCTGGTGGTCGCGGCGGTCGTCGTCTTGGTCTTGGTTGCCGCCGCCGTGGTGGCCGTTGGCGTCGTTTTGGTCTTGGTCGTGCTGGTGCTGGTGCCGCCACCGATGCCCTTGCCGCCACTCGGCGGGTTCGTCGCCGGCACGGTGATCGAGATCGAGCTCAGCGGGTCACGGACCAGCGCGCCGATCGCCACCAGCGGCATCTCCTGGTTGCGTGCCAGGAACACGCTCGGCTCAGATGAGATCGCGGCGAAGACCTGACCGCCGTGGACCATCGTCAACGGGTTCTCGCCGGCGCTCGGTGTCTGGAAGACGACGTTGAGATCAGTCTGCTTGAAGTAGCCGAGCGCCTGTGCTGCGTACAGGCCGACGTAGTACGCGCTCGGCGGCCCAGCGAGCTCGACCGTGATGTTGTTCGCCGTGTAGGCCTTGGGCGTGACCGTGTTGGTGATCTCGCCACAGCCAGCCAGCGCGACCGTCACCGCGAGCGCCAGCGTGCCGGCGCGGGCAGCGCGGCCAAGCGTCAGGCCGCGGCCGCGGGCCTTGGGGACCCGGGAAGCCTTGTCGCGGTTGAGGTTCATCGACTTTGGATCTCTTTCATTTGGTACGCCCACGGCAACATCCGCCGTTCGGCCACGGTCAGCAGCACGAACAACAGGATCGCGAAACCTGAGAGTACGCATACGGTGGCAAACTCTTCGGCTGGCTCGTAGTTGGCGAACGTAGCGTTCAGCAGATAGCCAAGCCCAGAGCCGGATCCCGCGTCCTGTTCACCGAACACGGCACCGATCACAGAGAACACGGCAGCGATCTTGATCCCGGTTAAAAGCCCGGGCATCGCGCTCGGAAGCTCCACCCGCCTGAACTGCTGCCATCTGGACGCGTCGAAGGTGCGCATCAGCTTCAGCAGTTCCGGGTCGACGGTCTCGAGACCGCCGAGCGTCGTCACCACGATCGGGAAGAAGCAGACCAGCGCGATCACGACGAGGATTGGCCGCAGCCCGAAGTTGAGCCAGAGCACCAGCACCGGGGCGAGGATCACGAGCGGCACTGCCTGTGATGCCACCAGCAGCGGGTAGAGCGCGCGTCGCACGAGGGTTGACCAATGGATCAGAACCGCTGCGACGAATCCGAATGCGACCGCGATCAGGATCCCGCAGACGATCTCAAGCGCTGTACGGCCGAGGTTGCGCAGCAGCGTGCCGCGATCGTTCACGAGCGCCCGCGCCACCTCGTGGGGTGAAGGCAGAACGAGGCTGCTGACGCCGCTGACATCGATGTACAGCTGCCAAATCCCCAGCAACAAGAGCAGTGTCAGTGCTGGCAACAGCCAGAACGCGGTTCGGTGCAGTCGGCTGCTCACACGGGCGCTCCGAGTAGTTCCAGAACCTGTTCCCGCAGCGCCACCACTGCTGGATCTGTCCGCGTCCGCGGCCGCGGCAAGGGCACGGTCAGGTCGGCGATGACACGTCCCGGGCGCGGTGACATCACGATGATCCGATCGCCCAGTAGTGCCGCCTCTTCAACGTCGTGGGTTACCAGAACGACCGTGCGCGGCTGCTGCTCTGACGCGAGCGCTGTGCCGAGCCATTGCTGCATCTCGGCGCGGGTCAGTGCGTCCAGTGCCGCGAACGGCTCGTCGAGCGCCAGCACCGGCTTGCCGGCCAGCAGCGTCCGCACGAAGGAGACGCGCTGACGCATGCCGCCGGAGAGCTGTGCTGGTCGAGTCTGCTCGAAGCCGCTCAGGCCCAAACGTTCAAACCATGGTTTTACAAGCGCGAGCGAGTCGGCGCGGTTGACGCCGCGGACCCTTAGTGCCAGGCAGGCGTTGTCGGCCGCGGAGAGCCAGGGCAGCAGCAGGTCACGCTGCGGCATCAGTGCCGCCGGCTCCGACTCAACGCTGCCGCTGCCTGGCGTCTGCAGCCCGCAGATCAGCTCAAGCAGCGTCGTCTTGCCGCAGCCGCTCGGTCCGACGACCGCGACGATCTCACCGCTGCCGACCTCAAGTGAGACGCCGTCGAGCGCCCGCACGCCCTCCTGACCCCGCCGGCCAGTGAACACCAGCGAGACGCCCTCGAGCTTGATCACCTGACCGTAGGTTTGGTCAGCGCCTTGACGAACTCCTCGAGCTGGTCCGTGCGCCAACACTCAAATGCCTCGCAGTACTGCTCGTAGACCGAAATCACGCTGTCACCGTAGTTCCAGTAGAGCCTCGGCTCGGGGTTTAGCCAGAAGGTGCGGCCGGCCTTGGCGGCGATCGCGGCAAACACATCCTCACGTGGAGGTCTGCCGTTGGTGCGCGCGTCGCCGAGCACGATCACGGTCGCGCGCGGGTGCAGCTCAGACTCGATCTCGGCCAGGAATTCGGTCCAGACGCGGCCGTAGTCCGTGTAGCCGGAGATGTCGGCGACGCCGGCATCACGCGAGACCGCGGTTGCCGCGGCGCGGAAGTCACGCTCGCGCTGGAAGATCTCGGTGACCTCTGAGATCCGTTCGATGAAGACGAACGAGCGCTGCTTACGGAAGACGTCGTGCAGCGCGTGCAGCACGCTCAGGAAGAAGGTCGAGGCGCTGGTCACGGAGGTCGAGACGTCGCAAAGCACGAACAGCTCGGGGCGTCGCGGCCGCTTGGGCCGGAACTTCAGCTCGACCGGGACGCCGCCGGTCTGAAGCGAGGCCCGCATCGTCGCGCGCACGTCGACGTGAGCGTGGCGGTTGGCGCCGCGGAGCTCGTGGCCCTGTGACGCCAGCCGCCGGCGCAGCTGTGCGACGACCTTGTGCACGGCCGCGAGGTCCTGAACGGGGCCACCCGGCAGCGAGCGGTCAAGGTCGCTCAGTGGGCGCTTGGGCGGCAGCGCCTGGGTGCGCTCGATCAGCCCGCGCTCGAGCTCTCGCCGCAGATGCTGCTCAAAACGCCGCAGCTGCTCGCGCGGCAGGCCGTCGTGGCGGGGATCGTCGCTCGGAAGGTCTGGCTGGGGCTCGGTGCGCAGCCCCAGCGCGCGCCGGATCCGCTGGACGTCGACACCGAGCACGCCCGAGCCCTCGCCCTTGCCGAAGGCCGCGATCGCGAGGCGTGCGAGGTCACGCAGCTCAGATTCGGAGCCATCCTCAAGCGCCTGGGCGATCTGGCGCCGCAGCGCCTCCAGGTCGAGCTCATCAGAGCCTGCCCGTGACTGGGGCTCTGAGACGGAGAGCCGCACCGCCTGTGCCTCGGCTGCACGGAAGAAGAAGCGTTCGAACACGAGGTCAAAGACGCGTCGGTCCTCGGGCGATTTGGCGATCGTGGTGGCCAGCGTCTCCTTGAAGTCGCTCGACGACTGCCACTCGATCAGCGCCAGCGCGTCAAACGCGTCGAGCATCTCGGAGGTCCCGACCGCCATGCCCTCGGAGCGCAGGTCCTCCGCAAAAGCCAGCAACTCTCCGTCAAACGAACCGGGCGGCTTGTCCGGCAACCCGCCGTAAATCGCCTTGACGGGAGGCATCGTCGTACCTACGCAGCGGACCTAGGCCGCGCTCGCCGGCTCCAGCTTCACGCCGACCCGTTCGGCGACGATGTCAAGGTCGGTGCGGTGCTTGATGATCACGCTGAGCGTCTGGCGGAAGACGTCCTGGTCGATCTCGCGTGCGCCCAGCAGCAGCAGCGCCCGCGCCCAGTCGATCGACTCGGCGATGCTCGGTGACTTCTTGAGGTCAAGCTCGCGCACCATCCGGATCACGTCGACCAGCTTGCGGGCGACAGTCTCGGGCAGCTCCGGTGTATGCATACGGACGATCTGCAGCTCGTGCTCGAGCTCGGGGTAGTCGAGCCACAGGTAGAGGCACCGGCGCTTCAGCGCTTCGGTCAGCTCACGGCTGTTGTTCGAGGTCAGAATCACAACCGGGTGCGTGGTCGCCTCGATGCGGCCCAGCTCCGGGATCGTGATCTGGAAGTCCGAGAGCAGCTCCAGCAGCATCGCCTCGAACTCCTGGTCGGTCTTGTCGATCTCATCGATCAATAGCACCACCGGCTGCTTGGAGGCGATCGCGGTCATCAGCGGCCGCGCCAGCAGGAACTCCTCGCCGAAGATGTCGTCCTGGACCTCGTCCCAGCCGGTGCCGCCGACCTCGGCCTGGATCCGCAGCAGCTGCTTGCGGTAGTTCCACTCGTACAGTGCCTTGGCCTCGTCGAGACCCTCGTAGCACTGCAGGCGCACCAATTCGCGGCCCAGATACTTGGCAAGCGCCTTGGCCAGCTCAGTCTTGCCGACCCCCGCGGGTCCCTCGACCAGCACCGGCTTGCCGAGCTTGGCGGCGAGGAATGAGACCAGCGCTGTGGACTCGCCAGGTAGGTAGCCGACGGACTGCAGCCCCTCTGCGACATCCTGCACTGAGATGGGATTCTCTGCCATGAGGGCAACTATAGGGAGGAAAGCCCGTGCTGCTGGCTGACGTCACCTCGCACATGGGGCTCGCCACGGCACTGCTGCTCGGCGGCTTCGCCGTAGGCATTTACGGCCATATGGCCCACTCCCGCACGCTGATCCTGGTCGGCATCGCCGTGATCGCGGTGATCAGCCTGTGGCTGGTCGGCGCCGGCGAAATCTCAACCTTCTAGCGGCGGCTGACCGGCGCGGCTAGCTCCAGGCGGCGGCTGTGGTGCGGCGCTCAAAGACGCCGTCCTTGCCGTACAGGGCCTGGTGCAGTAGCGCCCGGAACTGCTGACGCTGGTCCTCGTCGAGCGCCGCGAGCAGGCTGTCCTCGATCTCTGCCATCGCCATTTCGGCCTCGCGCAGGACCTCAAACCCGGTCTCGGTCAGCTCGACCAGGTGCCGGCGCCGGTCATCGGGATCGCGCTGGCGCACGACCAATCCGTCTCGCTCGAGGTCGTTCAGGAGCAGCACGGTGTTGTTTGCGTCGAGGCACAACACCGACCCGAAGTACTTCTGTCCGACCGACCCGAGTTCGCGCAGATATGAGAGCGCGATCACCTGCTTCAGCTTGAAGCTCGACCCGTCGCGCTCGGCCACGGTGCTGTAGACGGACTTCGACAGCATCGTCACCAGCGCGAGCGCGCCGCGGGTGTCTTGCGGGTTCATCTCAGCCATCACAGCAGAGACGCTAGCAACGCTCTCTACAACCAGGACAATTCCTGACCGCAATCATCACTGGCCCAAGGATCATCTTTGGTACGGTGAGCGTTATGTCAGCGACCAAGAGCACCTCAGTCGCGCCGATCGGCGCCCACGACCAGACGTCCGCCCCGACCCACGCCAGCCGCCGCCAATGGTTCGCCCTGGTGGTCGTGTGCTTGGCCCAGCTGATGAACATCCTCGACTCGACGATCGTCAACGTCGCTTTGCCGAAGATCCAGCACGACCTGCATTTCACCCAGGCCGACCTGGCCTGGGTGTTGGACGCGTACCTGATCTCACTCGGCAGCTTCCTGCTGCTGGCCGGGCGCCTCGGTGATCTGGTCGGGCGCAAGCAGGTCTTCCTAGTCGGGGTGGCGAGCTTCACCGTCTTCTCAGCGATCTGCGGCATCGCCGACAGTCAGCTGATCCTGATCACCTCGCGCTTTCTGCAGGGCATCGCCGCGGCGCTCTGCTCGTCGGTGATCCTCGCGATCATCACGACCGAGTTCACCGAACCCTCGGACCGCGCCAAGGCGATGAGTGCCTACATCTTCTGCGTCACCAGCGGCGGCTCGATCGGCCTCTTGGCCGGTGGCGCGATCACCGAATTCATCAACTGGCGCTGGGACTTCTTCATCAACGTCCCGATCGGCATCTTCGCTGTGATCGCCGGCTACCGGCTGATCGACGCAAAGCCGGGACTTGGTCTCACGCGCAATGTCGACGTGCTCGGCTCGCTGCTGGTCACGGTCGGCGCGATGGTCGGTGTCTACGGGGTCGTCAAGGCTCCGACCTACGGCTGGGGTTCGGCGCACACGCTCGGCTTCATAGCCGCCGCACTGCTGATCCTGGCCGCATTCGTGCTGCTCGAGTCACGGCTGGAGAACCCGATCATGCCGCTGCGCGTCTTTCGCATCCGCAGCCTGATCGCCTCGAGCGCGGTGCGAGGACTGCTGATCACCGGGATGTTCGCCAGCTTCTTCCTCGGTGCGCTCTACCTACAGGGCGTGCGCGGCTACTCGCCGCTCGACACCGGTCTCGCCTTCCTGCCGATGACGCTGATCGTCGGTTTGATGTCGCGCGGGATCACCTCGCGGCTCGTGCAGCGCTTCGGCAACCTGCGCATGGTGCTCGTCGGGCTGGTCCTGATCGCTGCATCGCTGGTGCTGATGTCACGGATCACCCCAACCACCGCGTATGCACCGCTGCTGGTCGGGTCGTACGTGCTGCTCGGCCTCGGCGCCGGTTCCGCGATGTCGCCGCTGCTGACGATCGCATTGGCTGAGGTGCCCCACCAGGACGCGGGCCTCGCCTCCGGGATAGTCAACGTCTCACTCCAGCTCTCCTCGGCGTTGGGTGTGGCGATCCTCGGCTCGATCGCGACCGACCGTTCGAAGTCGCTGCGGGCCTCCGGTCACAGTGCCCATGCGGCCCTGACCAGCGGCTACAGCCTCGGCTTCGCGGTCGCTGCCGGGGCCGTGTTCGCGGCGGTGGTGCTGGCGCTGCTTGTGCTCACGCCACGCCGCCACGTCGCCGCCTGAGCAGCGCTGACACGACCGCTCTACTGTTCTAACGCGGAGGCGAGCTCGGTCGCCAGGTCGCCGCGTTCGACCATGGCGACCTCGGCGAGCCCGAGCCAGGCTGCCGTGATCCGCAGTTCGACCGCGAGTTCCGGCGCGACCAGCGCGGGGTCGGCGCCGGCCTCGATGAACGCGCTCTGGACGAGCAGCGCTCCGCGCTGGCGGTCTGACTTCAGATCGACGCGCGCGACCAGTTGCTCGCCGAGCAGGAACGGCAGCACGTAGTACCCATGCACGCGCTTCGCGGCTGGGGTGTAGATCTCGATCCGGTAGTGGAAGTTGAAGAGGCGTTCGGTGCGCGGGCGGAACCAGACGAGCGAGTCGAACGGCGTCAGCAGCGCGCGGCAGTGCAGCGAGCGTGGCTGGCGCGCCTCGTGCCACAGATACGCGGGCACGTCCCAGCGCTCGACTTCGACCGGGATCAGCTCTCCGCTCTGCACGAGTTCCGCGACGCGCGCCTTGGAGTCGGCGCGTGGCAGCCGGAAGTAGTCGCCGAGGTCAGGCTCGGTCGCGACCCCGTAGGCCCTGGCGGCGATACGTGTCAGCTCACGCTGGGCCTCTTCGCGAGTCGGTGTGGGCGTCAAGTGCACAGCGGCTGGCAGCACCCGCTCGGCGATGTCGTAGTGGCGCTCGAAGTTCACGCGCCGGGCGGCGGCGATCTGACCGCCGAAGAACAGGTACTCGAGCGCGACCTTGCCGGGGTGCCAGTTCCACATCTGGGCGCTGCCGGTCAGCACAGCGGCAGCGTCGGGATCCTCCGGCGGGCGCACGGACTCGGTGTCCCGCGCACGTATCGGACCGTGCTGGGCGACCAATGCCAGCGTCCGCGCAACCAGCTCGGGCTGTTCGCGGATCACGCGGCCGATCGACCCCCAGGCCTGGCCGTCCACGTCCGCCATGCGCCAGCGCAGCAGCGGATGCAGTTCAACCGGGACCAGCGACGCCTCATGCGCCCAGTACTCGATCAGGCGACGGTCGACCTTGCCGGGCCCGTGCCCGGCGATGCGGTCGAGCAACGCGCGATCGTACGGCCCGAGCCGCGAGAAGAGCGGCATGTAGTGCGAGCGCGAGAAGACGTTTACGGAGTCGAGCTGCAGGATCCCAAGCCGCTGTACGAGCGCCGTGAGCTGCCGCGTCGTCGGCGGCTTATCCGGCCGCGCACGCCCGAACCCCTGCGCGGCCAGCGCGATCCGCCGCGCGCGCGCAAGACTCAGTCGGGGGAGACCGCTGTCAGGCATGTTGCAGAAACCCGGCCGACTAGAGGATCGGGATGTCCCGAACCTCGACCGGCCCTGCGGGCCGGCGCTCGAGTCGTTCCACGAGCCAGTCGATCAGAGCGCGCAGCGCGACCAGCAGCTCCCGGACCGCCTCGGCGATCCGCTTCTGCAGATCCTCGGGTACGAACTCCTGCAGCAGCTCGCTGAGCTGGGTGAGCACGTCAGCGTTCGCCGCGGGCTCCTCACGCGGGATCTCCCAGCCGCCTTGCGGCGGTGGGGTCGGTTCGGCGGGCGGCGTCTCGCGCCGGTTGTCACTAGCTGCCACGGCTGAAACTTATCTGCAAGGCGCCGTCCTCGTAGCGGGCGGCGGTCGCTTGCAGCGCCGCGAGCTTCGGCGGCAGCGCGATCGTGCGGCGCTGGCCGGCGGCGGTGATGATCAGCTCGAGCCCAACCTGCTTGAGGCCGATTTCGTCTTTGCTCGTGAACGGGATCGCGATCCGCAGCGTCGCGCCGTGCTCGTCGGAGACGATCTCCTGGGTGATCTCGCTGAACAACAGCTCCCAGGGATCGCCCGCCTGCCCGAAGATCGCCTCACCCAGGCGATCGAGCATCTGCGGGCCGATCACCTCCTGATCGAAGTAGTTAGCGCGCAGCACCGGTACCGGCGCAAACGCGGACTCGACCAGCTCCAGCTGCTGCTCCTGCAGACCGCGCCAGTGCTCGAAGTACGCGCCGACGTCGCCCGGGAAGACCTTGTTGACCACCACCGCGTCGGTCAGGTAGCCGTAGAGGTTCAGGTAGGTGAAGGTGCGCATCGCCTCGCCGATCACCATGCGGTCGGGGTTCATCACCAGGCGGATGGTGGTGTGCTCGGTGTCCCTGAGGATCTCGTGCATCGAGATCAGGTTCTCTGAGAGTCGCCGTACGTCGTCGAAGACCTCGCCGCCTGGCAACTGGATGTCGAGCACAGTCCGCGCCAGTGGGCCCATCGCCGCCAGGATCGCGCGCTCGAACGGGAAGACACGGTCGATCCACCAGCGTGCGGCGTCAGGAAATGAGAGCAGCCGCAGGGTCTCGCCGGTCGGGGCGCAGTCGACGATGATCACGTCCCATTCGCCCGATCCGTGGTGTTGCTGCAGGCGCAGCAGCGAGAACAGCTCGTCCATTCCCGGCGGCACTGTCAGCTCCTCGGCGGAGATGCGATCGATGCCGCGGTCGACCATCAGCTGGCCCATCCAGCTCTGCACGCCCGCCCAATGCCGTGTGAGCTCCTGCTGGGCGTCGACCTGCTGTGCCCAGAGGTTCGGCTCGACCAGCGTCGGTTCACCGCCTAGCGGCTGTTCCAGGGAGTCGGCGAGGCTGTGCGCCGGGTCGGTTGAGAGCACCAGCGTCCGCTTTCCGGCGACCGCGCATGCGCGCGCGGTCGCAGCCGCTACCGATGTCTTGCCGACGCCGCCTTTGCCGGTGTAGAGAATNNGTCGGGGTCGTGGTCGGGGTCGTGGTCGGGGTCGTGGTCGTGGTCGTGGTCGGGGTCGTGGTCGTGCCCACGGTAACCGGCAGCGGTCCCGCTCCTGTGCAGGTGCCGTTGCAGACCTGGATCTCGCTGGTCAGCTTCACGTAGTGGCCGACCAGATCGGTCGCCGACATCGCCAGGCTGTAGGTCCCGGCCTTCAGTTTGGGCGCCTTGACATATTGGGTCCCTGAGGAGTATTCGGTCTTGCTGTAGATGTAGTTCTTGCCGCCCCTGCTCAGCGTGATTCCCACATAGGCCGGTTTTGTGAGCTGGAACTTCAGCTGGAACTTCTTGTTGGCCGAGGCCTGAGTCGTGACCTGCGTGAGCGCCGGGTGTGTCGAGAGGTCGGACTCGAAGCTCGTGTAGGTGTTGCAGTAAACCGGCAGGTTGAGCTTCTTGCAGAGGCTCTGCGCGAAACCGGTCACGAGCTCGTGGTAGTTGAGGTTGTCGAGCTGGCCGGGCTGGTAGAGCGACCAGCCGTTGACGACAAACGCGGGCAGCTCAGACTGGGCCTGTGCGTTGCCGAGGTTGAACAGCGTCAGCGCCGTCGGATCGTGGCTGACCTGCTCGTAGTCGTAGAGGCCGATCAGCGTCTGCAGGAAGGCGTTGATGATGTCGGTGTTGGGCGCGAACGAGTACTGCAGGAAGCGAGCGCCGAGCGGGGTGGTCACCTCGACGCCGGTCGGGGGCGGGTTCTCGAGCAGCGGCAAGGCGTTGTGGGCCTCGGTCAGATAGGCCTGATTGCCGGTCGCCGTGTAGCCGTTGGTGAGCGCCTCGATTCCGGTTGCCTGCGCCATCGCGCTGACCCAGGGCGGTGCCCCACCCTCCCAGTTGAAGTAGTACTCCCAGGCGATCCCGCCGGCGCGCGGCACCGCCAGCGCCTCCATCTCGTTCAGCACCTGGGAGAGCTGCGGATAGCCGACCTTGTCCGGCAGCTCGTAGAAGCCGTTGGCCTCGCCGAAGGTGCCAAGCACCTGCAGCTGCAGGCCATAACCGGGGTAGAACTCCCACTCAAGCTCGGAACCGGGGAACTCGACGCGGTCCGCGTAGACCAGGTCTTTCCCGGTCGGCCAGTAGGCCGCATTCTCCCTCAAGGTCAGGAACAGCACCGGGAGCCGGGCCACGGTCAGCTGGCCCGACGCCGCGATCTCATTGAGCAGTGAGGTGACACCGCTGAGGTTCGCCTGGCGCCAGCCCTTCAGCGCCTTCTGCTCACGCAGATCGCCGAGCCACTGGTTGAGATATCCGCGGAACTCGGATTCGCTGATGCGCTGCCGGCGCATCAGCTTCGTGAGCGCGGTGGCGACCGTCACAGGGGTCGGCTGCTTCGGCTTCTTGAGCTTGGCGGCGGAGGCTGGCGTGGCACCACCGGCAAACACAGCCAGCAGCGCACAAGCCGCCACCAGTGGCAACAGGCTGCGGCGCATTAGCACCGATGCTATGTTCGCGAAAGCTTGTCTCTGCACGGTCTCATGCGTTCGCCCCGTACGACGTTTTCCGTCGTCGCCCTGACCGTCATAACAACGGTGGCGCTCGCAGGTTGCGGTTCCAGCCGATCTGGAAGTTCAAAGACGTCGAGCACCACGGCCAGCGCTCAGACGCTGCTGCGTGAGACCTTCAGCGGCAAACACGCGGTCACCAGCGGCCAGATCGAGTTGTCGGTGAAGCTCGTGCCGACCGGCTCCTCGGAGCTCACAGCGCCGATCACAGTCGCCTTCGGCGGTCCCTTTGAAAGTGCCTCGAAGGGCAAGCTGCCACAGTCAGACTTCACGGTCGAGGGCTCCGCGCAGGGCCACACCGGCAAGCTCGCGATCGTCTCGACCGGCAGCGCCGGCTACATCACCGTCGACGGCGACAGCTACCAGCTGCCGGCGACCAGCTACGCAAAGCTCAAGTCCGGACTCTCGTCGGTCTCGGGGAGTTCGTCCGCGTCCTCCTCAACTTCCGATTCGAGCATGCTCGGCAAGCTCGGCATCGACCCGCTGAACTGGCTCACCAAACCACAGGTGGTCGGCCAGGCGACCGTTGCCGGCGTGACGACGGACCACATCACGGCCACGGTCAACGTGACCGGGCTGTTGAAGGGCCTCGACAAGCTTGCGGGCAAGGCCTCGGAGCTAGGCGTCAAGGACGCGAGCAAGCTCAGCGGCGGCATCCCGGCGGCCGACCAGGCCAAGATCGCCGCCCACATCAAGTCGCCGAGTTTCGATATCTGGACCGGAGTCAGCGACCAGACGCTGCGCAAGCTCGCGGTGGGCGTGACGATCCCTGTGACCGGCTCAGTGCAGAAGTCGCTCGGCGGCCTGACCTCGGTGCGGATCACTTTGAGCCTGCAGTACGCCGACCTCAATCAGCCGCAGACGATCACGGCTCCAACCAAGGTCCTTCCCTACAGCCAATTCCAGACCAAGATCGCCTCAGTGCTTGAGACGATCGAGAGCGGCGTGTCAGGCGGGGAGCTCGGCGGCACCAGCACCAGCTCCAACCTGAGCGGCGTTGACAAGCGCTACAGCGAGTGCATCGTCAAGGCCGCGGGTGACGTGGCCAAGCAGCAGAAGTGCACTTCGATCCTCGGCGGCTGACGGCGCCGGATCAGCCGATACCGCGTCCTCGCTCGCTCGCGTGCTCTCGCACGCCATGCTCACTGCGTCCTTGTCTCGACTGATCCCACGCTCGTCAGACGCTGAGCGCCAGCCGAGACAGCCTGCCGCTAGTCGTCGCGGCCGGGCTCCTGATCGTCCTCTTCCAACTCGTCGTCGAGTTCGTCGTCGCCGTTGTCGGTGACCTCGCCGGGGTGGTAGTGGACCTGGAAGCGTTCGATCAGCTCGTCGCGGCGGCTCTCATCGAGCGGCACCTCGTCTGAGATGCGGACCCAGTCAGCCCCCTCGAACTGCTCCATGTTGAAGATCTCGGCGTCCATCTCCTGGGAGTCGTCGACGATGATCAGGACTTCGGTCTGCGGATTGAAATAGGTGCCCGGGCGGTTGACGATGTCGTCGAGCTCGAGGGAGTTGGAGTCAGCCATGCGCGCAGCGTAACGCAGGCGCTCGCGACGCGGGCCTCGTCCCTCGATCCGGGGGCCGCGTCGGCCGGTGCGGTAACCTCTTGGCAGCTGTTGACTGACTAGTCAATCGCCTGGCATTCGCAGTGCCGGGCGGCACTTTCTAAGGAGAAACTGAACCGTGGTTGATTTCACGCTCACCGACGAGCAACAGGCGATGCGCGAGATGGCGCATGACTTCGCTGAGAAGGAGATTCGCCCGGTTGCATGGGAGTACGACCGTGACGGCACCTGGCCCGAGGACATCCTCAAGAAGGCCTGGGAGCTGGGATTGATGAACAACCATGTGCCCGAGGAGTACGGCGGCGCGGGTCTCGGTTATCTCGACGGCGCGATCCTCGAAGAGGAGATCGCCTGGGGTTGCTCCGGGATCGGTACCTCGATGTCCTGCAACGGCCTCGCCACTGCCCCAGTGCTGTTGGGCGCCTCCGAGGAGCTCAAGAAGGAGTACGTCGGACGCCTCACCGAGGCCCCGCTGCTGGCGTCGTTCTGTCTGACCGAGCCCGACGCCGGCTCCGACGTCTCCGGGATGAAGACGACCGCCACCAAGAAGGGCGACAAGTGGGTCATCAACGGCTCCAAGTGCTTCATCACGAACGGCGAGTACGCCAACTGGTACACGGTCTTCGCCAAGACCGACAAGGACGCTGGTCACCGCGGCATCTCCTGCTTCATCGTTCCGCGTGACGCCGGCGTGGTGGTCGACAAGCACGAGGACAAGATGGGTCAGCGCGCGTCCAATACCGCGACGATCAGCTTCCCGGAGGTTGAGATCCCGCTCGACCACCTCGTCGGCGAGGAGAACAAGGGCTTCAAGCTCTCGATGATGACGCTCGACCGCACGCGTCCGGGTGTGGCCGCAATGGCGACGGGCGTCTCCCGCGCCGCGATGGAGATGGCCGCCAACTACGCCAAGGAGCGCGTCCAGTTCGGCGTGCCGATCGCGATGCATCAGGCGATCCAGTTCATGTTGGCCGACATGGCGACCAAGGTCCACCTCTCGCGTCTGGCCTACATGTGCAGCGCCTCGCTGCTTGATCAGGGCAAGCGCAACACGCTCGAGTCCTCTCACGCCAAGCGCTTCGCGGCTGACTCGGCGATGGAGGTCACCGTCGACGCGGTGCAGGTCTTCGGTGGCTACGGCTTCATCAAGGAGTACAAGGTCGAGAAGCTGATGCGCGACGCCAAGATCCTGCAGCTGTATGAAGGCACCGCTCAGATTCAGCGTCTAGTGATCGCCCGCGAGACCCTGCTTCCGCGGCAGTAGTAAGTCGTTCAGTGGGGCCAGATGCAGCTCTCAGCTGGATTTGGCCCCAAGCGGCTTGCGTGGGCGTCCGAACGACGCCCACCGGCGCGCCGATCCAGGGCACCGTCAGTCGAGGGTGAAGCGGCCGCCGGCGTAAATCACGCGCTCGCCGCCGTCGGCGAGCACCGCCGTAACCGTGCGGTCGGTGGTCGAGACGATGTCCTGGTGCACGGAAGAGTCGTTGAAGCCGAGGCGCGCCCACTCTTCGTCGCTGACCGTCGACGGGTCACCGTCGTAGCCCTCCTGGTAGGACTGCCCGAGCGCCACGTGCGTGTTGCCGAAGGGGCCGCCGGCGTTCTCGTCAAAGAGCGTGTTGGCCATGAAGCGGTCGATTGGCGAGAGCCGCGAGTCGGTCAGTGAGAACTCGCCGATGCGATCGGCTCCATCACTGGCGATCACGGTCTGCAACAGCCGCTCGTTCTTGTCGGCGGCGGCGTTCACAACCAGTCCCTCACGGAACTCGAGCCGGATGCCGCTGATCAGCGAGCCGTATGCGTAGAGCGGTTGGCTGAAGCGGATCCAGCCGTCGGTGCCGCGCCAGTCCGGCGAAGTGAAGACCTCAAAACTCGGGATGTTGGCGCCGTCACCTCCAAGCCAGCGTCGCTTCTCACCGATCTTGATCCAGAGGTCGAGGTCCTCACCCTCAAGATGAACCTTGTCGACCCTGAGATCGTCAAGCCAGCCACGGAAGCGCGAGATCTGCGCCTCGACCTCGCGCCAGCGCGCGACCGGATCCTCGAGATCAAGGAAGCAGGCCTTGATGATCTGCTCCCAATACTGCTCGACGCTCATGCCCGCTTCGGCGGCCATGCCGGGGGTGGCGTACTGCGCCATCGTCCAGCTGAACTTGCCGGCGTTCTCCTTCTCGTCGCGCCACTGCATCTGCGGCTTGTAGGCGCGGCGGGACCGCAGCGGCTTCTCCGGGTCGATGCCCTGCAGGATGTGCGGGTCACCGTCCGAGAGGATGTGGATCTGATGGTCGGTGTCGTCGACCATGCCGCGGCTGTATCTCGACGGGAAGAAATCAAGCTGCTCATCGGAAGCCAGCTCGAAGAAGGCGCGGTTCAAACGCGACGGGTCGCTGTCGGCGAGCCGCAGCATCTGGATGACGTGGCCGCCGGAGCGCCAGACGGTCTTGCAGACCTCGGCGAACATCGGCTTGGCGTCGTCGTCGCTGACCACGCGTACGACATCGCCAGGCTTGATTCCCTGACCTTTTCCGAGCGCATAGTTGACCAGCAGGTGGGCGTAACGCTCGAGGATCTCAGGCGGTGGCGTGTAATCCATCTGGCGGCAGGATAAGCGGCCCACCCGACGGCACGCGGTGACGTCGAATGTCTGAAATGGCTTACGGACTAAGCCTTTCCGCCGCAGCTGGCGTGCTGCGGAGTTTGGTCGGCCGCGTTAACCGTTCACTTGTGCACGATCGCGTAGACGCCGAGCGTCGCCGCGGCGACGCAGAAGACCCCACGAGCAGCGCTGAGCGCCTAGCCGCCGGCCCGCTGCGTGGGGCCGGCCGCCGAGTCCGCGCGTGAGCCTGTCAGTCGAGCTGAAAGCGACCGTCCGAGTAGATCACGCGTTCGCTGCCGTCCTTCATCACAGCCGTGACGGTGCGGTCGACCGTAGAGACGATGTCCTGGTGCACGGCCGACGCGTTGAAGCCGAGCGCATCCCACTGCTCCTCGGTGACGCCTTCCTGGTCACCGTCGTAGGCGTGGCGCAGCGACATCCCGATTGCGACGTGGGTGTTCCCGAAGGGGCCGCCGACGTTCTCGTCGTAGAGCGTCGAAGCCATGAACTTCGTGATCCGCGAGACGCGCCCGTCGGTCAGCGAGAACTCACCGACACGGTTGCCGTTCTCGGCCTCGACGATGCCCTTGAGCAGCTCCTCGTTCTCGGTCGCGCTGGCCCTGACCACGACTCCGTCAACGAACTCGAGCTCGACGCCCTTGACCAGCTGGCCGTGGGTGTAGAGCGGCTCGCTGAAGCGGATCCAGCCGTTGGTTCCACGCCAGTCCGGCGAGGTGAAGATCTCGAAGCTCGGGACGTTGCGCCCGCCGCCGCCGATCCACTGCCGCTTCTCACCGATCGTGAACCAGATGTCGGCGTCCTCTCCGACCATGTGCAGCCGCTCGATCGGCAGCGCGTTGAGCCGGTCACGGGACTCGGCTATCAGCGCCGCCGCCTCGCGCCAGCGGGCGACAGGATCCTCTGCGTCGAGGAAGCACGCGTAGATGATCTGCTCCCAATACTCCTCGATGCTCATTCCGGCCTCGGCAGCCATCGCCTCGGTCCCGTAAGAGCCGATCGTCCAGGTGAGCTTGCCCGCGCCCTCTTTGGCGTTCTGCACTTCGATCAGCGGCGCGAAGGCCTGCTGGCGGCGCATCATCTTGCCCGGGTCGGCGCTTGCCAGCGCCGTGGGGTCGCGGTCGCCGGTGATGTACAGCAGGTGGTCGACCTGCGCCATCAGCCCGGCGTAGTACTTGTCCGCATAGAAGTCGAGCTGCTCGTCAGTGGCCAACTCGTAGAACGAGCGGTCGAAACTGAACTCGGCGTCGTCGGCGGGCACGAACCGCAAAAGAACGTGTCCACCGGCCCGCCAGACGGCCTTGCTCGCCTCGATCATCAGCGGCTTGGCGTCCTCGTGGGCGTAGAGGTGGACCACGTCGCCCGGCTTGATGCCCTCGCCACCCCCGAGGGCCCAATTCACGAGCACGTTGGCGTAGCGCTGAAGGATCTGTTGCGATGGTTGGTAGCTCATGCCGACCAACACTAACTCGCTCCTTGCCGGGGCGGCCCGCTGGCCGCCCCGGGGGGGCACGGCTACTCGCTCGCGCTGAATTCCCAGATCGCGACCGACAGCAGGATCACGCCGAGCCCGAAGACGACGCCCGCTTCGAGCAGGGCGGGCACATGCCAGCCCCACCAGGTCAGGCCGGGGTCGAGCACATGGCGGGCGACCGGTGAGATGTTGAGGTGGCTGAAGACCAGCCGCCGCATCGGGTCGACCGCATAAGCCAGCGGATCCAGCCGGTTCAACACCGTCAGCCAGCCAGGCAGACCGGAGGCGGGGAACATCGCGCCAGAGATGAAGTACATCGGCATCACGACCATCTGCATCACGCCCATGAACGACTGCATCTGCTTGATGCGGATCGCCACGGCCAGACCGAAGGCCGCGATCGCAAAGGCCAGCAGCAGCTGCAGGCCGAGCACACCGAAGATCAGGCCGACGTTGTAGGGCACATGCACGAGGCCGGCGATAGCGAGCACGATCAGGCCCTGGCCGCTGGCGACCGTGGCGACACCAAGGCACTTGCCGATCACTATCGAGCTGCGTCTCACGGGCGCGACCATCATCTCGCGCAGGAACCCGAACTCGCGGTCCCAGACGATCGAGGCCGCCGAGAACATCGCCGTGAACATCACGACCATGCAGAGGATGCCGGGGTAGATGAAAGTCTTGAAATCGACGCCGTGGGTCCCGGCTTTGGAGAGACCCTGAAGCCCGGCACCGAGCACGAACAGGTACATGAACGGCTGCACCAGCATCGTCACGATCCTGATGCGATCGTTGGCAAAGCGGATCAGCTCGCGGCGCCAGACGATCTTGATCGCGCGCAGCTCCGAGCGGGCGCTGCGCTTGGGCACGCTGACGCGGACGATCTGGATCGGCTCGCTGTCAATGGCCGTGTCCGGCTTCGTGGGTTCGCTGGTGGTCGTCATCGGCGTGCTCCCATCATCTGCAGCATCGCGCGGTTGCGGTTCTTGGCAGGGTCCTCTTCGGCGTCGCGGATCGTCGAGCCGGTGAACGACATGAAGACGTCGTCGAGGCTCGGGCGCGAGACGCTGACTCCGCGGATCGGCAGGCCGAGTTCCGCGAACAGCCGTGGCACGAACTGCTCGCCCTCAGGCACGCCGAAGCTGACGGCGCCTTCGGAGAGCTTGCCGTCAACGCCGAAGCGTTCACGCAGCGCGTCAATCGTGGCGTCGTTGTCGTCGGTTTGGATCGTGACCCGGTCCGTGCCGACGCCGGCCTTCAGTGCCTCGGGCGTATCGAGCGCAACTATCTGGCCACTGTCCATGATCGCGATGCGGTCGCACCATTCGGCCTCGTCCATGTAATGCGTGGTCATGAAGATCGTGATCTCCTCACGCTGCTGCAGTTCGCGGATGTAGCCCCAGATCGAGCGTCGCGTCTGCGGGTCAAGGCCGATCGTCGGCTCGTCGAGGAAGAGCACGCGCGGCGAGTGCATCAGCCCGCGCGCGATCTCCAGCCGGCGCCGCATGCCGCCGGAGAAGGCCTGCACGGTCCCGTCCTTGCGGTCCCAGAGGCCGACCATCTTCAGCACCTGCTCCATGCGCGGCTGGACCAGGTGCGACGGGACTCCGTAGAGCTCCGCGTGCAGCTTCAGGTTCTGCGCGGCGGTCAGGTAGCTGTCAAGCGTCGGGTCCTGGAAGACCAGGCCGATGTGGCGGCGCACATCGTCACGCTCGCGCACGACGTCGTAGCCGGCGACCGTGGCCACGCCCGAGGTGGGCTTGAGCAGCGTGCACAGCATGTTGATCGTGGTGCTTTTGCCGGCGCCGTTCGGCCCGAGGAAGCCGAAGACCTCGGCTTGTCCAACCTCGAAGTCGACTCCCTTGACGGCCTCGAAGTCGTCAAACTGCTTGACGAGCTTCGAGACCGAGATGGCCGGCTGGTTTGAATCCAGCTTGGTGTTATTTGCCATTGGAAGGCAGCTTACGACTGGCTGTCGTCGGGCTGGTCATCAGTTGGTGACTGATCGTCACCGGCCAGTAGCCGGTAGACCTTGCGACGCGCGTCCTCGAGGATCTTCACGGCCTCGTCGAGCTGCGCTGGGGTGCCGTCCTGCGAAACGTGCCAGGCGGCGCGTCCGATCGAGATGATCGCGTCGCGAACCGCGATCCGCGGATTCTCGGCGTCGGCGTCCTCGGGCTCCCAAGGGGGCTTGACTTCGCCCTGTTCGTCGACGTGCTTCACGCCGGTCTCGGTCAGTTCGAACGTGCGTCCGGACTCTCCCTCGACCTGCGTGCCGCGGATCAGGCCCTCATCTTCGAGCTGCGCGAGCGCCGGGTAAACCGACCCGGGGCTCGGCCGCCAGCGGCCGTCGCTGCGCTCATCCAGACCCTGCATCAGCTGGTAGCCGTTGCGGGGTCCCTCGAGCTTGAGCAGCATCAGCAGCGCGAGGCGAACATCGCCACGCCGCCGCCGGCCACGCCCGCGGGGACCTGGGCCGCCGCGACCGAACGCCGGTCCGCGACCAAATCCTGGTCCGAACGGACCGGGACCGCCCTCATGGCCAAAGGGGCCGGGGCCACCTTCGGCTCCGAACCCGCCACGGCCTCCGTGGCGGAACTTCATGTGTGTGAATTCGTCGTGGTGACGGAATTTCTTATCTCGCATCTGGTTCTCCTATCTATCGAGATAGGTCAAAGATATATCGTTAGCTATCGCTTGTCAAGAGTTAGCGATATATCTTTCACCGCTGCGAGTTATATTGGCCGAACAGGGCGGGCGCCGGCGGCCCGGTGCTGACGCCAGGCCGGACAACTCCTACCGCTCTGCTCGGCCGCCGGCTTCGGTTGCTACTTGTGCCGTCACGGCCGCAGAACTCCTACCGCCGTATGAGGCCTCCCGCTACGGTCGTGTTTTGCGCCCTGAGAGCTGCACAACTCGTAAGCCCGCTCCGGGCGGCAGCTCGCGTAGGAGTTGTGCAGCTCTCGCGGGCCGCCAGACCCGATCCGGGCCGAGGGCCGCCGTCAGGCCGGAGGCCGCCGTCAGGCCGGGGCGGAGGCCGCGGCCGCGGCACGGGCGCGCAGCGCAGCCTCGATGCGGCCGAGCGCGAAGCCGACAGTCTCCAGCTGGGCCGCGGTGAGCTCACCGCGCAGAGCTGCCGCCGCGGCGCCGGTCACCGGCTCGAGCTGTGCAACGAGTTCGGCGATCCGCGCATCCATGTCCGTGGCCATCTGTGGCTTGAGCTCGCTCAAGGCGGCGTCGAGCGTGACCGTCAGCTGCAGCGCGGCCGTGCGTGGGTGCCCGGCGTCGAGATCGGAGCGGGCGCGCACGACAAGCTCCTCGCAGAGCAGCAGCGGCGTCCGTTGTCCCAGCGCGGCGGCCAGTCGCGCCTGTGGCTCGAGCACCTTCGAACGCTTCTGGCGTGGGGCACCGGCGAGCAGTTCGCGGGCGTCGGTCCACTTTCCGTACGCCACCTGTTCGCCTTCTCCAAAGCCGATTCGTGCCACCAGCAGCTCGTCACGGCCGGGGGCGCGCACATAAGGGTCGCTGGTGACCGCGCCGAAGGTCCGCAGCACCTCGTCAAGCGTCGCGATGTCGCCGGCGAGGTCAGCTTCGCCGGCGTCGGCGAGCCAGCGCTTGGCCGCCGCCTCGTCCTCGAACGGCTCGACCGCGTCGATCACGGTCACGCGCTGGACCGACACCGCGGTCGCGATCAGCTCGGCTGGCACCGGTGCAGCGACGCGTTGGCGTGCGGAGCGGCGGCTTTGCCGCCGCTCCGCACTGACAGTCGCAAACACCAGAACATGCATCGCCTCAGGTTTCGCCCCGGCCGCGACCTGCCACGCGTCGTCATCGCCGCGGCGCATCAGATAGCGCCCGTCCGGCGGCCCCAGCAACCACGGCACTTCCACTTGGCTGAACCGGAAGATCGGCAAGAAGCGCAACGATAAGTGGCGCCGACGCTTTAAGCTGCTGGTATGCCCGAAGACGCCACCAACCAGAACGGCAAAAACCTGCACGGTCAGGTCATCCACCAGAGCCAGGACCTGATCGGGCGCTTGGCGCAGGATCTGATCAAGCTTCCGATCGTGAGCGGCACCCTGACGACGATCTTCGATGCGCGCGAGCGCGCTGTCCGTGCCCAGGAGCTGGCGATGAGCGCACTGAGCCTGCCATCGACCGCTGACGTCGAGCGCCTGACCCGCAGGCTGCGCTCGGTCTCACAGCGGATCGAGGGGCTTGAGGACGGGATTGACAAGATCGTCGACAAGCTCGACAAGCGTCCCGCCGCTGACCTTGATGCCCGCCTCTCCAAGCTGGAAGAGGCGCTGGACCGCATCGAGTCGGCCCTTACCGCGCGCTGAAACGCCGCGCCTTTAGGTTGCGCAGCCGCGTGCGATGTCGCCTGGTCGTTACGGCGGCTCAGGCCGCGAGTGCCTCGACGGCCAACTGGCCGAGCGCCAATTCGGCCTCGTGCAGCTCGTGCTCGCCGATCCACTGGAATTCGTCGTCATAGAGCGTGGCTGAGACCAGCAGGGCGCAGCCTGCCTCAACGCCCTTGCGGGCGGCGATCGTGAAGATCGTGGCCGCCTCCATCTCAACCACCACAGCCCCGGCGCTGACCCAGCCGGAGTGGCGGTCGTCAGCGTCATAAAAGAGGTCGGTGGAGACCGCCGGGCCGTCAGCGACGTCGTGCGTTGGGTGGCGCAGCGCCGCCTGCCGTAGGTTCGCGAGTAGCTGGGCGGTCGCGGGCACCCGCGCCAGCGGCTCGTGCCCGCCGAGTGCCCGGCTGGTCCCGTCATCGCTCAGCGCTTCGCCGGCGACGACCAGCTGCCCGAGGTGCAGGTCGCGATGCAGGCCGCCGCAGCTGCCGACCCGCAGCAGCCGCTTGGCGCCCAGCTCAATCAACTCGTGGGTGACGATCGCCGCGCTCGGCCCGCCCATGCCGGTGCTCTGGATGCTCAGCTGCTGGCCGTCGGCGGCGGTGCCGGTGTAACCCCAGAGCCCACGGTTGTGGTTGAGCATCTTCGGCTCCGCGAGCAGCCGCTGGGCCAACCGCAACGCTCGACCAGGGTCTCCCGGAAGCAGCACGCGCTCCGCCAGCGCCGCCGTCTGATGGATGTGAATCACGGCGGGAATGCTTACAGGTAAGGCCGATGGTGTTTCGATCAGCGCATGCCTCGCAACGGCCGAGCTCCGCGTGACGCAGACTCCTAGACTGACCCCAAATGAACGCAGAGAAGGCGGCGGCGGCTGTCGGCACGGGACCGGAAACCCTGAGCGACTGGGTCAGTCAGGGCGTCGTACCTGAGTACGCCGGGGAATGGACGCGGGCCGCGGTCGGCAAGGCGCGGCTCGTCAAGCGGATTCTGGCTCGCGGCTACACGCTTGAGCAGGTACGCGAAGCGACTGACCAGGGCCGCTTGCTATCGGGGCAGTTGGTGGAGCTGTTCGGGGTCGGCGACGAGAGCTACCCGCAGGCGCAGGTCGCAGCCGAGCTCGGGCTCGATCCGAGCGTCGTTGACCGCGTCGCGGCGATGCTCGGCATCGGCCAGGGGGAGGAGCTCGGCGAGCCCGACCGGCATCTGTTGCGCTACATCGCCAAGGCGATGGAGGTCGGTCTGCCGCTCGACGCGATCCTGCAGCTGACCCGCGTTTACGTGCGGGCGATCAGCCAGGTCGCGGACGCCGAGGTGCGGCTTGTGCACCTCTATGTGCATGAGCCGCTGATGCGATCCGGTGCCAGCGCGGAGGCGTTGGGGCAGGAGATGCTGACGCTGACCGAGGACCTGCTGCCGCTGGCGGCGCCGTTGCTCGAGCAGCTGCACTGGCGCATGCTGTCGCACTTCATCGAGCAGGACGTGGTCGGCCACATGGAGACCGAGATCGCGCGAGACGACGCCGACGTCGGTCTGATGCTGGTGGCGATCGCGTTTGCCGACCTCGCCGGTTACACGCAGCTGACCGAGCGCGAGGGTGACCTGCACGCGCTGGAAGTGGTCGGCCGTTTCCTGCATGAGGTCTCAACGACGCTCCCGGAACACGCCCGCGTGATCAAGACGATCGGCGATGAGGTGATGATCATCGGGCCCGACCCCGGGGCGCTAACGGCCTGGGCGGTGGCCCTGCGGGAGCGCTTGGCGGACGAGCCGCGCCCGCGGATCGCCGTGCACTACGGCTACGCGCGTTATCGCGACGGCGACTACTACGGCCGTGAGGTCAACCTGGCGGCGCGCGTCTCAGCTGAGTCCGGGGCCGGTGAGGTGCTGGTCACGCGCGCGGTCGTGGAGGCATCAGGCCCGGACCTGCGCTTTGAGCCGATCGCCGACGTCCAATTGCGCGGCTTCAAAGACTCGACAGAGATCTTCCTGGCGTCGGTCGATCCAGAGTCTGGGGGATGAGTGACATGGGTGGCGAACCCGATCAGATCGTCGCGGCGGTCAGAGCCGCCGGGCTGATCGAGTCCGGCCATCCGGTGATCGTGATGCTCTCCGGCGGCCGCGACTCGGTCTGCCTGCTGGACGTCACCGTGCAGGTGGCCGGGGCGCAGGCGGTCAGCGTGCTGCACGTCAACTATGGTCTGCGGGAGAGCGCGGCCGGCGACGAGCAGCACTGCCGACGGCTCTGTGATGCGCTCGGCGTTGAGCTGACGGTGCGCAAGCCGGGCGCGCCGACGCTCGGCAACCTGCAGGCCTGGGCCCGGGACGCACGATACGGCGCCGCCGCCCAGCTCGCGATCGAACGCAGCGCGACGGTGGCCGCGGGCCATACCGCCACCGACCAGGTCGAGACGATCCTCTACCGCCTGGCATCCTCGCCGAGCCGTCGCGCCCTATTNNCGGCTGGCCTCATCGCCGAGCCGGCGGGCGCTGCTGGGGATGCGCGCCCGTGACGGCGCGCTGGTACGACCGCTGCTCGACTTCACGCGCGAGCAGACCGCCGATTACTGCCTGGCGCACGACCTTGGCTGGCGCGATGACGAGACCAACGAGACCGGCAAGTACGCCCGCGGGCGTGTTCGTCACGGACTCGTTCCGGCGCTGCGCGAGGTGCATCCGGGAGCCGAGCGCAACGTTCTGGCGCTGGCGGAAACGCTGCGCGACGAGGCGCTCGTGCTGGAGCAGCTCGTCGCCGACGTGCTGCAGGGAGGCTCCACGGTCACGCTCGCGGCGCTGCGTCAATTGCCTGCGGCGCTGGCCCGGCTGGTTGTGCAACGGCTCGCCGACGCAGCGCAGGGACGCCCGGCGCCGGGCTGCGCCCGGCGCCTTGAAGACATCCTCGCGCTCAACGACTCCGGAACCAGACATCTCGACCTGCCGAACGGGATTCGCGCGACCGCGGTCGATGGCGTACTCATGTTCGGCCTGACACCCATACACTGACCGCCGTGACGCAAGACGAAGTGATCGGCGAGGTCCTGATCCCCGCTGACGTGCTCGCCAACCGGGTGCGCGAACTCGCCGCGGACATCTCGCGGGACTACGCCGACAAGGACGTCATCTTGATCGGGGTGCTGAAGGGCGCCGTGTTTTTCGTCGCTGATCTGATGCGCGCGCTCGACATCGAGTGCGAGATCGACTTCATGGCTGTGGCCTCCTACGGCTCGGCGATGAAGAGCTCCGGCGTGGTGCGTGTGCTCAAGGATCTCGACGCGACGATCGAGGGACGCCATGTGTTGATCATCGAGGACATCGTCGACTCGGGTCTGACGCTGCAGTACCTGCTGCGCAACCTCAACGCGCGCGACCCGGCCTCGCTCGAGGTCTGTGCGCTGCTGATCAAGCCCGCACGCCAGAAGGTCGATCTGAAGCTGCGTTACGTCGGCTTTGAGATCCCGGACCGGTTCGTGATCGGCTACGGCCTGGACCACGACGAGCGCTATCGCAGCCTGCCCTACGTAGCCGCCATCGAAGGCTGATCAGATGCCCTTGAACCACGGTGAAATCTGCGGTTCGGCCCCGCTGGGCTTAGAGCTCTCGGTGCTACGCTTGGCCATCCCCACCTTTACACCAATTAGCCACGATTGGATGGAAGGAACGTGAGGAGTCCGTTTATGAGCCGTTTCTTCAAGAGCGCAGCGTTTCCGATCCTGATCGTCGTCGTGCTGGCGTTTTTCGCCTCGAAGCTCGTCGATCAGTCGAACAAGACGGCGCCACCGAGCTTCGGCACCATGGTCCAGCAGATCAACAACGGCCTGGTTCAGAAGCTGACGCTCGATCAGAAGGACAACAGCGCAACGGTCGTCCTCAAGGCAAGCGCCGGCGGCGGCACGTACTCCACCGGCTACCCGGACAACTACGTGACCACGCTGATCAGCGACACGATCAAGAACGACGGCGGCAACGCGCTCGACGTTCAGAGCAAGGGCAGCAACGGCTGGATCTCGCTGCTCACGTACATCCTTCCGTTCCTGCTCTTCCTGGGCTTCTGGCTGTTCATCATGAACCAGGTCCAGGGCGGCGGTTCCAAGGTGATGTCGTTCGGCAAGTCACGCGCCAAACGCATGTCGGTCGACTCGCCGAAGATCACCTTCCGTGACGTCGCCGGGGTCGACGAGGCGGTTGAGGAGCTCCATGAGATCAAGGAGTTCCTGGAGAACCCGAAGAAGTTCCAGGCGCTCGGCGCCCGCATTCCCAAGGGCGTGCTGCTCTACGGTCCTCCAGGCACCGGCAAGACGCTGCTGGCCCGTGCCGTGGCAGGCGAGGCCGGCGTGCCGTTCTTCTCGATCTCNNGTCGGCCGCCACCGTGGCGCCGGCATGGGCGGCGGTCACGATGAGCGCGAGCAGACCCTGAACCAGTTGCTGGTTGAGATGGACGGCTTCGAGATGAAGGACAACGTCATCTTGATCGCGGCCACCAACCGCCCCGACATCCTTGACCCGGCGCTGCTGCGTCCAGGCCGCTTCGACCGTCAGATCGTTGTCGACCGGCCCGACCGCGTCGGCCGCAAGAAGATCCTTGAGGTCCACACCCGCGGCAAGCCGCTGGCCCGTGAGATCGATATCGACACGCTCGCCGGGCAGACCCCCGGGTTCACCGGCGCTGACCTCTCGAACCTCGTCAACGAGGCCGCGCTGTTGGCTGCCCGCGACGGCAAGCGTGAAATCACCCAGGTTGAGCTCGAAGAGGGCATCATGCGCGTGATCGCGGGCCCGGAGAAGAAGACGCGCGTGATGAGCGAGCAGGAGCGCAAGATCACGGCTTACCACGAGATGGGCCACGCGATCGTCGGCCACTTCCTGCCGCACAGCGACCCGATCCACAAGATCTCCGTGATCTCCCGCGGCCAGGCGCTCGGTTACACGATCTCGCTGCCCGGTGAGGACAAGTTCCTGACGACTCGCTCAGAGTTGCTCGACACGATGGCGATGACGCTCGGCGGCCGTGCCGCCGAGGAGGTCGTCTTCGGTGAGATCACGACCGGCGCCTCGAACGATCTGGAGAAGGTCACCACTTCCGCCAAGCAGATGGTGATGCGTTTCGGCATGTCCGAGAAGCTCGGCCCGCGTGTCTTCGGTCACGACCACGGCCAGCCGTTCCTCGGCCGTGAGTTCCACGCCGAACCCGACTACTCCGATGAGATCGCGCGTGAGATCGACCTCGAGATCCGCCGCATCGTCGAGTCAGCCCATCAGCAGGCCCGCGACATTCTCGGCAGCCACCGTGAACAGCTGACCCGGATCTCAGAGATTCTGCTCAAGCGTGAGACGATCGAGGCAGACCAGTTCCTGGCGCTGCTCGACGGTCGCAGCGAAGAGGAGGTCTTCGGCAGCGAAGCGGCACCGCCGCCCGCGCTGCCGACCTCGACTTCAGGCAGCGAACGTACCGCCGGCGCCGAGGCGCCCGGCACCTTCTTCCCGCGCCCTGGCCTAGCCGGCGGCACCGCCGAGTAACCAGGCAGGTTGCCGGGCTGGCCTGCTGAGCCTCTGCGGAGGTCACGGAGTGGCCTCGAACAGACAACCTCGGAACTGCTCGGTTAGATATTCCGTTGGAGGCCGGATAGCGGCCTCGAAGAGAAGACCGGCGAACCGATGAGCCAGATATTCCGTTGGAGGCCGCGTCAGCTCGCGAGCAGACCGCGCCCGAGCCAGTCGTGCTTGTCGCGCACACCCGGTAGCGCGAAGAAGTAGCCGCCGCCAACCGGGCTGATGTAGTCGACCAGCGGCTCGCCGATCAGGCGCTTCTGGTTGGCGATGAACTGCCTCACCAGGTTCTGCTGGAAGCAGTTGAAGACCAGCCCCATGTCGAGGTTGCCGGCGAGGTCGAGACCGCGGTCGTAGTTGTACCCGCGGCGCAGGATGCGGCTGTGCTCGCTCGCGGCGGTGCGCGGGTTCGCCAGCCTGATGTGCGCTGTCAACGGGATCGTGTGTCCGTGCGGATCGTTGCGGTAATCGGGAATGTCGGTCTCGGTCCGCATCCCCAGCGGAGCGCCGTTGCCACGGTCGCGGCCGATCATCGCCTGCTGCTCCTGCAGGGAGACCCGATCCCAGAACTCGATGTACATGCGGATGATGCGGATCACGTGGTAGGAGCCGCCGACCGCCCACTTGGGCTCGCCGATCCCACGCCTGACCCACAGCAGCCGCTGCGCGACGGACGGGTCGTTGACGTCCGGGTTGGCAATGCCGTCGCGGAACCCCTGGTGGTTGCGCGGCACCCCGACCGGTCGCGGCGGCGCGACAAAGCCGTCGATCCGCCAGTTGATCTGCATGCCGCCGCGGGTGTGCTTGGTGATGTCGCGTAGAGCGTGCAGAGCGGTGTCGGCGCTGCCGGCGCAGATCTGCAGCAGCAGGTCCCCGCCGGTTTGAGCTGGATCGAGGCTGTCGTTGGGGAACGAGACCATCTCACTCAGATGCCGCGGCTTGTGTGCGGCCAGCCCGAAGCGCTCATCGAACACTGTGCTGCCAAGACCACAGGTCACGGTCAGGCCGTCCGGCACGACCGTCTCGCCGAGTGTGCCGCTGTCTGAAGGCGGTGCCGTCAGCCCGAGATCGACCGGTACGCCGCCGGCCGTCAGGAAGCGTGCGCGGTCGGTGATCGTCCGCAGCAACTCGGTCAGGCCGTGCCTGTCGGCCGCGGTGATGCCGAACGAGGCGAAGCAGGCCGCCGGTGGCGGCGGATCCACGATCCCGGCCTGGTGCGCGCCGTGGAATGGCACCGCGGCGAGTCGTGCCGCCGGATTCGCTGAGACCGCGAACTGCAAGGGCCCATCGGCCTGAAGTGCCGTCGCTTTCGGCGGATGCGCCGCGGTGGCAGCGGTGGCAGCCGCCGACTTCAGCAGGAACTGACGGCGATCGAGCGGGCTCACGTGTCATCTCCGGCCACGTGGATCAGATCGCTGACCGGCGCGAGCGTCTCAAGCGCCGCGCCCGCTGCAGCATCGACGCGCTCGCGCTGCGCCTGCGGCAGAGCCGCGACGGCGACCCACTGCCCGTCAGCGACGGTCGCCGTCGCGGCCCGGTCCAGTGCGCGCAGCTGCGCCCGGGCGACCGCCAAAAGATGCGGTGCGCGTGGCCTGATCACCGGCGCCAGCACGGACAGCATCTCCCGGGTCGCGCTCACATCGGCGCTCACCGAGGCGATATCGCTGCCGCTGCCGTAGTTGTCGTAGGCGGTCAGCGAGTCACGGTCGGCGTCCTCGAGGATCTCATGGCAGCGCAGCACCCAGGCGCTCAGGCTGGAGACGCTCAGCGGCAGCTCCCTCGCCATGCCGATCCGCTCAAGCCTCGCGACGAGCGCCTGCAGCGCCACCGTGGCGAGCGCCGCGGCGCTCGTGTCNNAGCCAGGCCGCTTCGGCTGCGGGCAGATTCCCCGCCTGCTCGGCGGCGAGCAGCGTGCTGAGCTGCCCATTGAGCTGCGTCAGCAGCCCGTTCACGTACGCCCGGTAGCTCAGCATCGGCCGCACCAGCTGGCCCTGGAAGACATCTATCACGTACTTGGTGCGCGTGCCTTCGGTTGCCCGCGTCCCGGCAATAGTCGCGCTCGCGCCGCCTAGCGCGAGCGCCGTGATCAAGGCGAAGCAGCAGCAGAGGCGCGACAGGGCGTAACGTTGACGCAGATGGATCATTCTGTGACGCAGGTCGACACTCAGCACGGTAGCGAGCCGCCGCGCTGGGCCCTGATCTTTATGCGCGTGGTGTTGCCGATCGTGGTCGTGCTGATCGGCGTCGTCTTGGTGATCATGGGACACGGTCGCTACACGTCGGTTTTCGCCAATCGCGACTCGCTCTACTCGGCGGTCGGCGTCGGCTGTTGGCTGATCGCCGCCTGTCTCTGGATGCTCAACTGGATGATGCAGATGAACGTTGACGACGCCGGCGATCGCCAGAAGGAAGACGACGCGCGGGCTTACTTCCTCAGTCACGGCTACTGGCCGGGCGAGGGCCCAACGGAGTAACGCTGCCCTAGGTCCCGGGGGTACCGGCGGGCGGCGCCAGGCCGGTCGCCGTGCACTCCTGNNGGTCAGCGCCGGGAGGTTCCACTTGTGCTCGATGAAGGCCAGGATCGAGGTGTGGTCCTGTGTCACACGCGAGACGTAGTTCGCGCGCGCCCACGGCGACACCACGAACAGCGGCACCCGGAACCCGTAGCGGTCGTAGCCGCCGGGGACGAGCGTTTCGTCAGCCAGGGCCTGGCTCGGAGCGATGCTGTCCGGGGCGATCGCCGGCGGCGGCGGAACGTGGTCGTAGTAACCGCCGTGCTCGTCGTACGTGATGAACAGGGCCGTCTTCGACCACTGCTTCGAGCTCATCAGGGCGTTCACGATCCCGGCGACGAACTCCTCGCCGGCCTGGATGTCCTGGGGGTTCTCCTCAGAGGTCGTCGTGTAGTTCGGGTCTATGAACGAGAACGACGGCAGCGTGCCGGCCTTGGCATCGGAATAGAACCTCGTGATCGGCACCACGCGGTCCGTACAGGCGTTCGAGCGGCTGAACTCGGGCACGATCAGGGCGCTCGACTCGAGCGTGCCCTGGGTCGGCTCCACGTAGTTGAGCCAACTGATGTTGTGCTCAAGCAGCTGGTTGAAGATCGTGCCGTTGGCTGCCGGCGTCTGGTACGCCACGTCCGAGGTGGCGGTCAGCCCCGACGCGGTTCCGCAGAACAGGAAGCGACGGTTCGGGTAGGTCTGTGCGAGGACCGAGCAGAAGTAGCGCTCCCCGAACGGGAAGTACCGGGCCATCGAGTAGGTGAATGGCAGCGTGGTGTTGTCCCAGTACTCCATCGCCTGGGAGGTGCAGGCCTGCACGAAGCCGTTGTTGGCGCCGTTGTTCCATGAGAGGTGCGATTCGTTCCATGCCTGGGAGACGCTGCCGCCCTGGCAGGGCGACGTGGCAAGGCTCGCGTAGACGTCCGGTCCGGTGACGCTCGGACTCGCGCTGGTCGGGTTGAAGTTGATCGGCTTGCCATGGCTGCCGAACTTGAAACCGTCGACCGCCTTGCGCCCGGGCACCCGGTGGGGGACCATGCCGAGCAGATTGTCGAACGAGTGGTTCTCCATCATCAGCACCACCACATGCTGGATCTGCTCGAGCTCCGGTGTCGGATGGCCGGCTGGGAGATGGGGGTAGGGGCGCGATCCGGGCTGGCGCAAAGCGGCGGCGCGGGCGATCGGTTTCGCCCAGGCCGGAACGCGCGCGTAGGTGAGAGCTGTGGCGCCGCCAAGGGCGCCGGCGGCCGCGCCCGCAAGCAGCGTGCGGCGTGTGATCGGTGTGCTGTTCTCCATGGCCCCTCCGTTATACAACCAGCGCCTGAAGTTCACGCCGCCTTCACAGCGTCGGGCGGTACCGTCAAGGCGAGCATGAGCGGCCCATCGCCACCCGCCCGAGGCGAACTTTCGGAATCCAGTTCGGACAGTCCGAAGCAAATCAGCAGAGTTCGCGACGAGCCGCCGCCGGGGACGGCGTCGGATCTCTGCGCCGCGAGGCGCGCGTTTGAGGTGATGGGCATCGTCAACGTTACGCCCGACTCCTTCAGTGACGGTGGCGACTACCTCGACGCGCAGAGCGCGCTTGAGCACTCGCTGGAACTCGTCCGGGAGGGTGCGTCGATCCTCGATGTCGGCGGCGAGTCGACGCGCCCGGGCGCCGAGCCGGTATCGCTGCTCGAGGAGTGTCGTCGCGTGATTCCCGTGGTCGAGAGTCTGGTCGCCGCGGGTGTGGGCGCTCGGATCTCGGTCGATACCTCCAAAGCCGAGGTGGCGCAGCGCGCGCTCGCCGCCGGCGCCGCGACGATCAACGACGTCACCGCGCTGCGCGCCGCCCCGGAGATCGCCGAGCTCGTAGCGGCAGCCGGCGCCCAGCTCTGCCTGATGCACATGGTTGGGACCCCCCGCACGATGCAGCAGAACCCGCACTACGAGGACGTGGTCTCCGAGGTCAAGAGCTTCCTTGAGGAGCGGATCGCGTTCGCCACCAGCCACGGAGTGGCCGAGCAGCGCATCATCCTGGACCCAGGGATCGGCTTCGGCAAGACCGTCGAACACAACCTCGAGCTGATCCGGCGGTTGCCGGAGCTGCTCGCGCTCGGACGGCCGCTGCTGATCGGAACCAGCCGCAAGTCATTCCTCGGTCAGCTGACCGGGCGCGACGTCAACGACCGCATCCCGGCGACGCTCGCGATCAACGTCCTGGCCTACGAACGCGGCGCAACGATCTTCCGCGTCCACGACGTCGCGCCGATGGTCGATGCCCTGACCGTGGCGGCGGCCACGCTGGCCCCGTAACCCCGTGAGCGAACGGCCTCGACCTCGCACAACCCTCTAGAGTCGAATTCATGGCTGACGAACACGAAGAGCTCGAGCCGCCCGAGCCCGAGCCCACAGATCCCGCCCCCGCCGATCCGCAGCTGCCCGAGTTTGATCCCGACTCGCTCGAAGAGCTGGACGTCGACGAGCCCGAAGAGGACGACGACGATGAAGAGCTTGAGGATGACGACGATGACGAGGAGGAGGGGCACCCCGAGCCCGAGGTCACGATCGAGGTCAGCGGCCTCTCGCTTTACACGCACATGGGCGTCAGCGAAGCCGAACGCCAGCTCGGCCAGCGCCTGATCGTCGACGTCCGCCTCGACATCGGCGAGTCCGATGCGACCGTCACCGACCGGATCGAGGACACGGTCGATTACGGCGAGGTCTGTGAGGTCATCAACCTGGTGGCCCAGCAGCGCAACTACAAGACGCTTGAACGCTTCTGTGCCGCCGTCGCCGATCGCCTGATCGAGCGCTACGAGATTCACGCCGTCTGGGTCAAGGCCGCCAAACCCGAGCCGCCCATCGCACTGCCCGTCAGCGAGGTCTCGGTCGAGGTCTGGCGCGAGGCATGAGCCTGGCCCAGGCGTCAGCTATGGGCTGCACGATGCTGAAGCCATGAGTCGCCGCGGATTTCTCGGGCTCGGCTCCAACGTCGGTAACCGGCGCGCCAACCTTCAGGCCGTCGTTCAGCGGCTGCCGCGTCACGGCGTCACCGTGCTGCGCTCGTCATCGACCTACGACACAGAGCCGGTCGGACTGGTGCTCGACCAGCCCGAGTTCCTCAACG
>PLES01000094.1 GCA_003137075.1 Solirubrobacterales bacterium | reverse complement strand
ACGGGTCGAGGCCGCGGAAAAACCGCCCGCTGTTACCTCTACAGCCTCGCTGCCCTGGGGTCCGAACTCGAATCTCGCACGCCCACTGACCACATAGCCAAGGACTTCGCAGTCGCCGTGGTGATGCCAGCCTGAAGCCGCGAGTGGTTTCGCGCGAGCGCGCATCAGCGTGGCCCGCGAGGTGGCCAAAGCCACCTCGCGCAGAACTCCTGGCGTCGAAGCTCCGGCCTGTAGCTCGTCGGGCGCGACAGCTGAAACGCGCGCGGTCAACGGAGGGTCGGGTGGCCGGCGCGGCAGCAGACGGTGATCAGACGCATTGCCGGCTAAGCGTACGGCCGCCCGGAACATCCCTCCACCTCCGTCACACGCGTCTAGGACAATCCCGCCATGTCGCAGCTATTGGTCGTGGAGGAGGATTTCCTCGCGCCTGTAGTTCAAGCCTTGTTGCGGGAGTGGGGGCGTGAGACAGAGACGGAGTTCGGTTCCCGACCGGCCCGGGGTTCGATGGTGTCGCCGAATGACTTTGCGCCACCGAACGGCGCGTTCTTCGTCGCGATGAAGTCAGGCGCGGCGGTCGGGTGTGCCGGCTTGCGCCGGTTGAACGACACTGAGGGAGAGGTCAAACGGCTATTCGTCAGCACGCTTGCCCGTCGCCAGGGGGTCGCCGGGACGCTGCTCGCGACCGTCGAGCAGCGAGCGGCCGCAGCTAGGTTCAGCGGCCTCCGGCTGGACACAAACTCCGATGCCGCGGTCGCCTTGTTCCTGTCGCTCGGGTACCGCCCGATCCCTGACTACAACAGCAATCCCAACGCCCGCCATTGGATGGAGAAGCGTCTCTAACAGGAATCGCTCGAGGCTAGTCGCAGAGCCGTTTGGTCATCTCTGTAGTCGGGCCCCAGCCGAGCCCCAGATAGAGCGGTTGCCCCTTCTCGGTTGCGTGAAGCACGGCGAACTCAACGTTGCGACTCGCAAACTCTGCTTCCGCCAGTCGCATCAGCTCGCGAGCCAGGCCGCGCCTCCTGTGAGACGGCTCGACGAACACGTTCAAGATGTAGCCCCGGCGGCTTTGCGTTGGATGCGACGGGTGCGGGGGCCAGTCGATCGTGATCAGCCCGATCCCGCCGACCGGGTTGTTCTCATCGAGCAGCGCGAAGCCGAAATACGAGCCGTCAGCGAGCCGGGGTTCTAGCCATGTACGGAAGTGCTCTGTCATAACAGAGAGGACGGCTTCACTTTGCCCGGCGTCCCTGAACATCTCTTCGCGGTGGCGGCAGATCAGATCAAGGTCGCCGACCCCGAGCGTTCGCGCACTTATCGCCACCGCGTCAGCCTTCACCACGAACAGAGCTGCCTGCGCTCAAGACTCGATGTCTGCCGTTACAGGACGGGCCGGCGTTGGCGCGTGGTTGGTCCACAGGACGGCCTGGGCCACATAGACGGCACCGCCCGCGGCGGTGATCGCTGGGCCACCGTGAAGTTCATAGCCGAGCGCCAGTGCCTCACTGACCCTCTCGCAGAAACGGTCATCATCAGGCCCGGTGAGGATGCGGTAGCGCGGATAGCGGTGATCGGCCATGGCTTGAGAGCCTACCGCCGCTCGCGTTCGACCTTGATCTGCGAACAGCGCAAGCTCACAGTCGACGGTCAAGCGGGCTTGACCGCGCGCAGCGTAAAGCTGTGAGGAACGCGCCACGGACGATCCGCCAGCTGCCACTCGTTGGCGGCGACCATCAGCATCTGCCCCGGCATCGCATTCCAGGGCACAGTGTCGTGCTCAACCAGCATCGTCAGCTGCATCCCGACGTCAAGTAGCGCCGTAACGATCTCACCGATCCCGTGGCTCCATTCGTGTGCAACCTTGTGCTCGAACACAGTCGCCGTCTCCACGTAGGTGCCGTCCCACTCCGACACGAACGGCTCTGGACGCTCGAAGTAGGAGTGTTCGACAACAAGCTGTCCGTCCGCGTTGTCTTCGATCGTGCCGAGCATCGGGTGACCGTCGCGAATGAACAACCATCCTCCGGGTGCGAGCAGCCCGCAGACGACTTCCGCCCAGCGGCGGATATCCGGTAGCCAGCAGAGCGCACCTACTCCGGTGAATATGAAGTCAAACGTCCCGCCGCGCAGTGCGTCAACAGCGTCGTATACGTTGGATTCGACGAACGTCACGTCGGCTCCAGCGAGCACGGCCAGCCGACTCGCCTGCGCCAGCGATGCGCCGGAGAAGTCGAGTCCTGTCATCTGCGCGCCCAGGCGCGCCAGTGAGACGGTGTCCGTACCTATGTGGCATTGCAGGTGCAGGCCCCGCAGGCCGCGGACGTCTCCGAGCCGCACCTCGTCGAACCGAACGCCGTGACTGATGTAGTCCGCGTCGGACGCAAAGCGATCGAAGCCGTAGTCGGGTGAGGCCGCATGGGCAGGCGCGCGCTCGTCCCAGCTGGCGCGGTTCAGCTCAAGACCCTCCTCCATACCGGCATCGTAACCTCGGTCAGTGCCTGCGCCCTTGCTCTGATGCGCGCGCCTGCAGGTAGCATCGCCAGCGTGGATCGGGAGGCTGCCCAAAAATTTGCGGCGGGCTGGGAGCAGGCATGGAACGCCCATGACCTCGATGCGATGCTTGCCCATTTTTCGCAGGACGTCGTCTTCAGCTCGCCGGTTGCGGCGCGGATCGTGCCGGGGTCGGAAGGTGTGCTGAACGGCAAGGACGCGCTCCGCGCCTATTGGGCGCTGGGGCTGAGCCTGATCCCGGAGCTGCATTTCGTCGTCCTGGATGTGTTCGCCGGGGTAGATGTCTTGGTGCTGGCCTATCAGAACCAGCTCGGCAACCGGGGTTGTGAGGTCCTCAAATTTGAGGGCGAATTGGTGGTCGAGGGACACGGCACGTATTTGATCGACGCTGCAGACGACGTGAGTCGCGCTGTCGGTGTTGAGTAACGCCGCTGCTCGCCGCAGCCCCGAACTTCCTGAATAGATTGCAGGCTTGGGATACGATGCCGCGCCTATGAGGCACATCCGGTTACCGGCTTGTTGGACCGTGCTGAGCGCGGCGGGGTTGGCGCTTTTGGTCGCCCTGTCACTAGCCGCCTGTGGCGGTTCATCCGCATCGTCGCCGAGCTCCGGCTCCAAGAGGGCCGTCGCAGCCCTCGCCGGCAAGCAGGTCTTTGAGACTGCTGGATGCGCCGGCTGCCACACGCTCGCCGCCGCTGGTGCGAGCGGCAGCATCGGCCCGGATCTCGACAAGGTCAAGCCGACGCTCGCCATTGTTGAAAGGCAGGTCACCCACGGTGGCGGTGTGATGCCGAGCTTCGCCGGCAAGCTTTCCAAGACCGAGATCGCCGCCGTCGCAAAGTTCGTATCAACTGCAACGCATTGATCTGTACGATGCCAGCGCACACCATCTGGCGATTCCCGACGCTGACGGAGAACCGATGTCTGGAGTTACGGTCGCACCGAGTGAGGTAGCCGTCCATCATGAGGGCGCCGGTCCTCCTGCGCGCCCGCCGCTCGAGTTTGAGATCGTCCCGCGCAAGGGGCTGATCGTCGTCGCGGTCGTGTTTGTGGTGCTGATCGTCGCGATCGCTTCCAACAAGCTGTGGCCGCTGATGTTCCTGCACGTCGCCGGCGGGGCTGCATGGACGATCATCGATCTCTTCCTGGGATTTGTACTAGGGCCGATTCTCGGTCGACTCTCGATCCCGGCGCGCATCGAGGTGGTGACAAAGCTGATGCCCAAGATGCTGATAATCATGCCGACCGTGGTGACGGTGGCCTTGGCGGCAGGCTGGCAGCTCGGCAACAAGCTCGGCTTCGTCCTCA
Source organism: Solirubrobacterales bacterium (assembly GCA_003137075.1). Lineage (GTDB taxonomy): Bacteria > Actinomycetota > Thermoleophilia > Solirubrobacterales > Solirubrobacteraceae > Palsa-465. The sequence goes on along the minus strand of PLES01000094.1, from coordinate 38,169 downwards.
GTCAGTCCCCCAATCACGGCTGGGTGGTGGCGAGCTTCATCGTCGTCGGGGTCATGGCGATTGTCGCGCTCGGTCTGCTGGAGCCGGCCAACATCGCGGTGTTGGTCGAGCTGAAGAAGCCGCAGCCTCGCCCAGAGGTGATTGAGCGCCTGATGAAGCGATTCATCTATTCGGCTGGGATCACCGGGGCGATGCAGATCGCGACGCTCGTGATCATGACCAGGCTGGCGTCCGGATGAGCGCCGTATCGGCTCATTCAACCGTGGAGGAGCCGCGGCTACCGCCGGTCACGGAGATCGGCATGGCTTCGCTCGCGCTGATCGTCGCGGGCGGGATCTACCTCTCTTCACACATCCCGGAGCATGTGCCGCTCACCCCGGCGATCATCCTCTTGGCGCTTTCGGCGCTGCTGCTTGCCGGCAACCTCGCGGCGCTCTCCCGCGTCCAGGGATTCGCATGGGCTCGGTTTTTTCAGATTGCACGGTGGTCACTGCTCGCCTACGCGATCACGGCCGGGCTGATCGAGTTCGCCTTCCTGGAAGACCACCTCAGCGGCGGTCCGCTTGTGGTCCTGACGCTTTCGCTGGTGGTCTACGCAGTGCACGTGCCGATGCTGATCGCGTTCACAGTGGCCCGCTACGAAGTGCCAGCCGCGGCTTAGGCGCGGCTGGCAGGCGAGCCGGCCGGCGTCAGACTGCGGAGTCCAGAACCTCAGCACCGTCGTCGGGTGGGTAGCCGTATGCAAAGACGATCAGGTCCTCGCTGCCATGGTTCACCGTCTGCAAGGGCGTCATCGCGGGTACGTTGACGACGCCGCCGGTGGCGACCTCGACCCGAGTCGGTGGTTCTCCGAGATACATCGTGAGGGTTCCGCGCAGGACCACAAACGTCTCTTCCTGGTCGGCATGACGGTGCCGGCGGCCCTTCGCGCCGGGCTCATATCGCCAGGTATTCGCCCGCGTGTTGACGAGCCCGACCGCCTCGCTGATCTCGGCGACATGCCGGGCCGGCTCGCCCTCGTCGTGCGGCCGCGTGGTCCACTCAAAGGCTTCCGGGGAAATGCTGCGAAAAGTCATCACGCGAGTCTACGTCGCGGCCGGCGGCGTCTCAGTGAGCGCGCCGACGGCCGCGATCAGTCGTCCCGGCGGTCGCCGGCGTCAGCCCCCGTTTGGCGGCCCAAACCCAGCGCGCTGCTTCTGTAGCTCGTGGCTCGTGATCACGCGGTCGATCAGGCCGTACTCACGCGCCTGCTCGGCGGTGAAGAAGCGGTCGCGCTCCATGTCCTCACGCACACGCTCCTTGGGCTGGCCGGTGTGCTCGGAGTAGATCGCGTCCAGCTGCTCGCGCAGCTCGAGCGTCTCGCGGGCATGGATCGCGATGTCGCTCGCCTGTCCCTGGAACCCGCCTGAGGGCTGATGGATCAGGATGCGGCTGTTGGGTAGCGCCATCCGCTTGCCGGGCGTCCCGGCGGCGAGCAGCAGCGAGCCCATGCTCATCGCGACGCCGAAACAGATCGTCTGCACGTCCGGCTTGATAAACCGGAGCGTGTCGTAGATCGCGAGGCCGGCGTAGACGACCCCGCCGGGTGAGTTGATGTACAGCGAGATGTCCTTATCGGGATCGTCGCTCTCCAGGTGCAGCAACTGCGCCACGACGAGGTTCGCGATGTCGTCGTCTATCGCCGAGCCGATGAAGACGATGCGCTCGTTCAGCAAGCGCGAATAGATGTCGAATGAGCGCTCGCCGCGGGGGCTCTGCTCGACGACCATCGGTACGAGAGTCATGTGAGTATCCTTTCGACAACTGAATGGTTGTCACGACAATAGCAACCAACTGGTTGTCAAAGGAGCAGATGATGATGGCACCGCAGCAGCCCGATGGAACTCAGCAGGAACTGGACGGCGTCGAGCGGCTCGCGCCGGAGACTGTGACCCGCTCCGTTGACATCGATGCCGAGGTCCAGGACGTATGGGAGGCGATCACCACCAACGAGGGACGCGAGCGTTGGATCGAGCCCGACCCGAACCGCGTTCTGATCGTCGACGCGGAGGTCGCGCCTGACAGCATCTCCTGGTGGTGGTGGAGTGCTGAGGACCCGGCGACACATGTCGTGCTGCGGGTGGTCGCGATCCCCACCGGCACGCGGGTCGTCGTGACCGAGACAGGATCCTCGAGCTTCCCGATCGCAGAGCTGTCCGCGTCCTTCCACCGGGTCCTGGCATTCGCTTGAGTGATCAGCTGGGAACCGTCTTCGGCGCGCTTGCCGATCCGACGCGCCGGCTGATGCTCGGCACGCTGCTGCGTGACGGAGCGACCTCGGTGCCGGCGCTGACGGCCGAGTTGCCAATCAGCCGACAGGCGGTTGCCAAGCACCTGGCCGTGCTCGACGGCGCCGGACTGATCGAGCGTCAGCTCGGCGCCGGGCGGGAGGTGCACTACCAGCTGCGTCCGGGCGCGCTCACGCCCGCGACCACCTGGCTGCAGGAAGCCGACTCGGCCTGGGCCGGCCGCCTCGACCGTCTCAAATCGGCTGTCGAAGCGAAACCGCGCTCCGCTCGAGCTGCACCCGGCTGATTGGAGTGGGCGGTCCGGCTAGACCGCCCACGACGCAGCGCGTCGGAAGTCCGGTTGCGGGGTCAGTTGCGGCGGGCGCGGGTCGTGGCCCGCGCCAAAGCCTCGTCCCCGCGCTCATGAAGCCCGCTGGTGACGCCGTCGATGTCCTGCGCCGAGCGGTTCTGGCCAAGCTTGGCTTTGGCTTCCACCCGGGTGATCCGCAGCTCGACGCCGACGATCGCGCGCAGCTGGCTCTCGGTGTATTCGCGTGGGGCGTCGTCGACGCTCCACGGTTGCTCGCGCTCGGCCTCGTGACGGTCGGTGAGCCGACGCACGAGGTTCTCAAGCCAGGCCGGATCGTCGTGGATCACGAGCTCCCCGTAGATGTGGGCGGTGAGGTAATTCCAGGTCGGAACGACCCGGCCATGTTCCTGTTTGGCGGCGTACCAGGCGGGCGTGATGTAGGCCTCGGGCCCGTGGGCGATGACCAGCGCCTCGCCGACAGACCCGAGTCGCCAGTGATCGTTCTTGCGCGCGACATGCCCAAGCAAGGCGCCCTCGTCGCCCCCAGGGTGGTCGTAGATCAGCGGCAGAAACGTGGCGAACAGACCCTGATCGGTCGCCGTGATCAGGTCCGCGACACGGATGCCATCAAGCAGCTCGCGAGTCTCGGCGGCTTCGGCTTTGAAGTGCTTGGGGAGGTACATCGCTGCGTTCGCCTGCGCGGCTCAGAAGGTTGAGAGCCCGTGGCTGATGGCGTCGTGGATCAGCCCGAAGTGCTCGGCCGTCGCCGTCAGTGGCGGTGAGACCGCGACGCCCCGCCCCAAACCTCTGACGAGCACCCCCTGTGCACGAGCCGCTGTCACCAGCTCACCGACGGCACCGGGGCGCGCGGAGAGCAGCTCGTCGCTCAACTCAACTGCGGCCATAGTGCCGACGCCGCCGCGCACTTCAGAGACTTTGCCGGAGTCGGCCAGCGGTTTGAGGGCGCCGTACAGCACGCTCTCCATCTCCTGCCCGCGGTTCAGCAGGCCGTCTCGCCCCAGCAGGTCGATGTTGGCGAGCGCCGCCGCACAGCAGGCCGCATGGGCCGCATAGGTAGCGCCGTGACGCAGCATCGGTCCGCCCGGCGCCTGCCAGAACGGTTCGGCAACACGCGCGGAAGCCACCACGCCGCCGAGCGGTAGGTAGCCACTGGTGACGCCCTTGGCGAAGGTGATCATGTCCGGCTGCACGTCAAAGCGCTCAACGCCGAACCAGGTGCCGAGCCGTCCGAAGGCACAGATCACGGCGTCGGCGATGAACAGCACGCCGGTGCGCTTGCAGAGCGCCGCCAGGCCCTCAAGGTAGCCCGGCATCGGTGGGTAGACGCCGCCGGCGCCTATCACGGGCTCGGCGAACACAGCCGCGACCCGCTCGGCGCCCGCCTTTTCGATCGCGGCCTGGAGCGCCTCAAGCGAGTCGTGCGGGACCTGAACGGTTTCAACCTGCGGACCGAAGCCCTCGCGGTTCGCCGGAATTCCGGCGAGCGCGGTGCCGAAACCGTTGGTGCCGTGGTAGCCGGCGGTACGGCTGATCAAGAGCGTGCGGTCGGGCTGTCCGATCGCCGACCAGTAGCGCCGGGCGATCTTGGCTGCCGCGTCGATCGACTCGCCGCCGCCGGTGGTCAGGAAGATGCGAGCGGCCATCGGCGCCAGGTCGGCAAGCGTGCTGGCGAGCTCGCGCGCCACCGGGGTCACGAAGTCACCGAACGCCGAGTACGTCTCGAGCTTCTTGAACTGCTCCGCGACCGCCGCGGCGATCTCAGGCCGCCCGTGGCCGACGTTGGAGTACCAGAGGCTGGCGGTCGCATCGAGGTAGCGATTGCCGTCCTCGTCCCAAACCCAGACGTCATCCCCGCGCTCGATCACCAGCTCGTTCTGGCGCACGGCACCCATGTCGGCGAACGGGTGCCAGAGCCTCGTTTCTTCTGTCGATGCCATAGCGCCGACTGTATAAGCGCGACTGCTGGCCCGCATGGCCAATGCGTTTCGGTGAACCGCTCCACGGCGGCCGACGCCGTGTGGATCGTCGACGCTCGCCGTTGGTGGCTAGCGGGTCACTTCGGTGCGATCCACTTGAGACGGTCATCGTCGCGGTCCCCGAGCATCGCCACTTCGCCGTTCCCGTGCAGCGCTGCGCGCAGGCGCAGGTACTGGGAAACCGGTGCCACGTCGTGGACTCTGACGATCTGGGCCCCCGCACTGACGCCGAACTCAAGTGCCGCGATCGTGCCGGCGAGCCGGTCCTGCGGCAATGAGTCGGTGAGCATCCCGACGAAGTACTTGCGCGAAACCGCCAGCAGGATCGGCCGCTCGAACTCGCCGAGCTCCGAGAGCCGGCGCAACACGTCGATGCTCTCCTGGGGTGCCTTGGCGTAGTCGAGCCCGGGGTCGACGACTATCTGTTCGGGTGCGACGCCGCGTGACCGGGCCAGTTCGACGCGCTCGCGCAGAAACGACTGCACGTCTGCCACTGCGTCGTCGTAGGTTGGGAATAGCTCCTGCTTGGGGGCGGCGCGCGTGTGCATGATCACGAGCCCGGCGCCGGACTGCGCGGCAAGCTCGGCGACGGTCACGTCCAGAAGCCCGCTGGTGTCGTTGATCAGATGTGCGCCGGCCTCGATCGCGGCCTCGATCGCGCCGGCTCTCCAGCTGTCGACGGAGACCGTCAGGCCGGCGTCGACAAGGGCGCTCACGACCGGCTGGAAACGCGCAGCCTCCTGCTCGACTGGGATCGGTTCAGTGTCGGTGCGGCCCGAAAGCACGCCGATGTCGATGATCTGCGCCCCGTCCGCGGCCAGCCGCAGGCCACGCTCAACCTGCTCCTCGACGCTTGCGAACTTCGAGGAATCCGCGACCGAGTCGCTGCCGATGTTGAGGATGCCCATGACCATCGGGTTGCCGGAAGTCAGGGTGAGCTCGCGGTCGCGCAGCGTCAGCTTCATGGCGCGGCACCGTAGCGCACAAAAACAAAGCCGCCCTCGGTGGCGACGGCCAGCGCTTCAAGCCGCAACGGGAAGCCACTCGGCACCGAAACGGCGTCGACCGAGCCGGGCACCGCGGAGGACTCGATCAGCCGCTTGCCCTCGCCGCCAACGAGCTTTGGTGAGATGCACAGCACCAGCTGGTCGAGCACGCGTTGTGCGGCCAGCAGCGTCAGCAGTGACGGTCCGCCTTCGCAGACGATCAAGCCGTCGGGATGGCGCCTTCGGATCTCACGCCAGGCTGCGTGGGCGTCGGGGCTGCCGTCCGGGTGTGCGGGCAGCGTGAAGACCTCGGCGCCCGCGGGCAGGCCGGCCGAGGTGCGGGTGGCGACCAGAAACTCAGGCTCAGCTGGCAGTCCCCGCGCGCGCCGGGCAGCGCGGGCGTCGTCGTCAAGCAGACGGTCGTAGCCCTCGTTGCGCACGGTGGTCCCGCCGACGACAACGGCGGCCGCCATCTCCCGCAAGCCCAGCAGCACCTTCTGGTCACAGGCGCCGGTGAGCCCACCGACCCTGCCGTCGATCGTCGCGCGCCCGTCAGCGGAGGTGACCATCACGGCGACCGTGAGCGGGCCGGCCTGCGCCAGCGGCGCGATCAGCGACGTGAGCTTCGACGGTTCAATGATCTCGGTCATCCCTGCAGGATCCCAGAAGGCTGCGAACCCGGCTGCAGAAGCGCCCGCCGCACGACACTCAGGCACGTATGGCGATGCCCGGAACCACTAGCATCGCGAACCATGCGCCATGAACTACGCCCGCTGTTTGACCGCGTGGTGATTAAGGAACTCGACCCCGACCGGATCCGCCGCTCCGGACTGCTTGTGCCGCCAGGCAGCGACGAGCCGCCGCCGCAGCACGGGATCGTGCTGGCGGTCGGCCCCGGGCTCGACTGGTGGGAGCACGTCGGCGTGAAGATGCCCGTCATCCGCGGTGACCACGTGGTCTTCCCGGCGTCTGCCGGTAACTGGGTTGAGGTCGATGAGGAACGTCTGCTGGTTTGTCGTGTCGGGGAACTGCTCGGGGTGATGGCCGAAGTGCCCGACGCCCCCGCATAGGGACCTAGGCCGCGCCGCTCGCGGTGAGCGCGTGCGGCAGCGCGGCGCGGGCGCGATCCAGGAGGTCGCGCACCTCTTGATCGTCACCCAGCGTGAGCGCATGCTCACAGGCGTTGATGCACTCCTGGACCCGATCGGTGCGGGCCAGTGCGTGGGCGAACGCGGACCAGGCCGCGGGCGACTCGCGCTCGATCATCGTCGCCGCCTCGGCCGCAGAGACCTCGGCGCCGATGTCGCCGGCCAGGTGGTACGCGAGTGCCAGGTCAAGCATGATCTCGACCGTCGGCTCAAGCCCGCGCGCGCGCTCAAGTGCATCGATCGCAGCCTCGCGGTCCATCTGCCGCAACCGCAACCGCCCGAGGCGAGCCCACGCTGACGCGTCCTTCGGGACTCGCTCGGTGACTCGAATTGCGGCATCTACGGCGAGATCGGTTGCGCCCATGTCCTCGTAGATCCTTGAGGCGTAGCGGTCTGCGGTCGGCCGGTCGGTTTCGGCTCGCGCCCAGTCACGCACCGAGCGGCCGGCCGCGGCCAGATTCCCTGCCTGCCAGAAGGCGACGGTCAGGAGTCGAAGCACGGTTGCATTTGTCGGGTCAGCGTCGCGCGCGTAGATCAAGCGCTGCGCGGCCAACGCGGGCTCACCCTCAGCCAGTGCGTGCTGCGCGGCGGTCATGAACCGCTGCACCCGGTCGGCGCCGGGGTCTGGCTTCGAGAAGTCGACGAACTGCAGCGAGCCGGCGGGCACCGTGCGCACGCCGACGTGGAACGACATACGCGCCCACTGCTGGATGTCGTCGCCCTCGCCGGAGAAGTAGATGCCGCTGACGGTGCCGACGCCCCACTCGGGGTAGGCCAGGCAGCGCGCGTAGCGGTGCACCACAGAGTGGTCCGGGACGCGCGAACCGAACGGGTCGTACTTGGCGCTGTCGGCGGCGTACTCACGGGCGCGTTGCTCAGCTTCGTATGCGCGGCGTCCCTCCTCCTCACGGGCGCGTCGCGCAGCGGCCGCTGAGACCTTGACCGCGCTGCGGCTGACGGTGCCGCCGCGCGAACCTTCGGCCAGGCGCTCAAGCTGGTCGGCTGCCTCGTTGATCGCCTGCAGATGGCGCTGGTGCTCGTGCTGGCGGCCGGGAGGAGCGATATCCGGGTGCCAGCGCTTGGCCATCTTGCGCCTGGCGAGCTGAACCTTGCGCTGGTCGAACGGTGCTTCCAGTTCGAGCAGAAGCAGCGACTGTTCGAGATCAAGCACACGTGGCATGCCTATTAAGTTAGCGGCCGCGCTGGACCAGACGAACCGTTCCCGCGGGGGTTTGTATCAACTCTGTGCCAGTTCCAGATACGGCCGCGAGCTCGTCGTAGCTTGCCCGGATGGACGCCAATCCGCTGCCCAGAGCAGGCATCGTCGTGACCGCACTGGTCCTCGCAGCGATGCTCACAGCCGGCTTGGGGCTTGTGACGTTGTCGCTACTCGCCGGCGGCTCCGGCGCCGGCATCTGCGGTTCCGCGCAGACCGTTGGCGCGACCGAGTACGGCGGACCCGGTGACCCCTCGAGCGGCTCGGTCGGATCCTCCGGCGTGAACTTGGCCAAGCAGCCCAACAGCTACGCGGAACTGGGCGGGACAAGCTTCAGGACCGCCACGGCCTTGGGCGGACTCGCCTACGGAACGCCGCTGGCGATCTCGCGGGGCGCGCGCTCGGTCGTGGCCTACAAGCGCGACATCGGACTCGGCGGCGGTCCGATCGACGGTCACCCACGCGAGATCGACCTCTGGTGGGAGTTGGCCCGCAGCCTCGGCATCCCCTACCAGCACGGACGCTGGGCGGGGACGGTCCAGATCTCTGTGGTTTCGCCCGCCTGTGGGGCGGGCGGCGCAGGTGCGGTGCAGACCACCACCGGTCCGCGCGCAACGCTGCTGCCAGACGACGAGGCCGCGGCTCCTGCGAGCGCTCCGGCGGCGGTGGACGGGATCATCGCCGCCGGCAATCAGATCGTCGGCAAGCCCTACGTGTATGGCGGTGGCCACGGTCTGCCGCTGAGCGAGGTCGCCGCCGACTACGACTGCTCATCGAGCGTTGCCCACCTCTTGTGGGGAGGGGGCCTGTTAGCGGTCCAGACAGATATGACTGCGGCGCAGTTCGAGCATTGGGGGCAGCCAGGCCCAGGCCGCTGGGTGACTATCTACGCCAGTGCAAACCACGTCTACATGTATGTGGCCGGGCTACGCTGGGACACCCACAACGCCGCCGGCCCCGACGATGGCCTGCCCGGGATCGGTTGGCATCCGCTGGTACGTGAGGATGCCGGCTTCGTCGTTCGCCACCCGGCAGGGCTGTGAGCCTCTCGCCCGCTACCCTCGGCGTCGATGGCCGGCGAATACATCTACACGACGCACAAGCTGTCCAAGCGCCATCCGCCGGACAAGCAGGTGCTGACCGACGTCTCGATCTCGTTCTATCCAGGCGCCAAGATCGGCGTGCTGGGATACAACGGCGCGGGCAAGTCAACGCTGCTACGGATCATGGCCGGACTCGACCATGACTTCCAGGGCGAGGCTCAGCTGCATCCGAACTCGACCGTCGGCATGCTGGAGCAGGAGCCGCACCTCGATCCGACCAAGGACGTGCGCGGCAACGTCGAGGACGGTGTCGCGGCGACCAAGGCGCTGATGGACCGCTTCAACGAACTTGCGGCCAACTACTCCGAGGAGACCGCTGACGAGTTCGCGCGCTTGCAGGAGCAGATCGATGCGGCCGACGCCTGGAACCTGGACACGAAGCTCGATTACGCGATGGACGCCCTGCGTTGCCCGCCCGCTGACGCCGACGTCACGAACCTTTCAGGCGGTGAGCGCCGCCGCGTCGCGCTCTGCCGGCTGCTGCTCAGCCAGCCAGATCTGCTGCTGCTCGACGAGCCGACTAACCATCTCGACGCCGAGTCGGTCGCCTGGCTCGAGCGCTATCTGCACGACTACGCCGGCACGATCGTCGCCGTCACCCATGATCGTTACTTCCTGGACAATGTCGCCGGCTGGATCCTCGAGCTGGACCGTGGCCGCGGTATCCCCTACGAGGGCAACTACACCGGTTGGCTGGTGCAGAAGGAAAAGCGTCTCTCACAGGAGGCCAAAGCCGACGACACGCGCAAGAAGACGATCTCCAAGGAGCTCGAGTGGGTGCGGATGAACGCAAGCGCCCGCCGCGCCAAGCCGAAGGCCCGACTCAACGCCTATGAGGCCTTGCTCGCTGAGGATCGCAACGTCAAGCTCGACCAGGTCCAGATCCATATTCCGGCCGGTCCGCGCCTTGGCGGCATCGTCGTTGAGGCTCAGGACGTGCGCAAGTCATTTGGCGACCGCATGCTGATTGACGGTCTGTCATTCAGCCTGCCACCGGCGGCGATCGTCGGGGTGATTGGTCCCAACGGTGCTGGCAAGACGACGCTGATGCGCATGATTACGGGCCAGGAGACGCCAGACGAGGGCACTTTCAAGGTCGGCGACACCGTGAAGCTGGCATACGTCGACCAGTCGCGTGAGGATCTCGACCCGGACAAGAACGTCTGGGAGGAGATCTCTGGTGGCCTCGATCAGATGATGCTCGGCGCGACCCCGATCGCCAGCCGCGCGTACGTGGCCGGCTTCAACTTCAAGGGCTCCGACCAGCAGAAGAAGGTCGGCAAGCTCTCCGGCGGTGAGCGCAACCGCCTGCACATGGCGAAGCTGCTCGCGAGTGGCGGCAACCTGCTGATCCTCGACGAGCCGACCAACGACCTCGATATCGACACGCTGCGTGCGCTTGAAGAGGCGCTGCTTGCCTTTGCCGGTTGCGCCGTCGTGGTCTCGCACGATCGCTGGTTCCTGGACCGTGTCGCCACGCATGTGATCGCCTTTGAGGGCGACTCGCAGGTGCGCTGGTTTGAGGGCAACTTCGAGGCCTACGAGAGCTTCCGGCATGAGCAGCTCGGCGCCGAGGCCGACCGCCCGCATCGCCTGACTTACAAAAAGCTGACACGCAGCTGACACGCCGGCTGAGCGCGGGGCGCAGCCCATTTGGACATATTGTCCAAATGGATAACCCGCGTTCATCCCTCGGGCCCTTTACGCTTGTACTGGGTTCGGTTAAGAGCCGAGTGAGAATGCTGTTAGTGGCCGGTTAGAACGGGCCAAAAACCCGCAAATTGCGTAAGTTTCGTGCCATCAAGTGGCTTATGGCGGGCTAAAGTGGCCACCTCGTTTCATTCCTCGTCCTCGGACAGATCAGGGAGAATTGGATCTCATGCATCGTGCTGGTAGTTCAGAGCGGGCTGGCGGGAACTCCGCAGCTCGCCGATCGCGCGTAAGGGCAGTGGCCGCCACAAGCTTGGCCGCAGTCACCGCGCTTGCTATCGCAACGGGCGTTTCAAGCGCCCAGACACACGCTCATTCGTCAATCGGGAGCGCCAACAAGGCGACTCCTGAGTTCGGCACGGTAGTTGCCGGCACGCTGCCTTCCGCGGGTACTCCGACAACCGGTGGCACGCTCTCGATCGGACAGCTCTCGGGCCAAACCCCGACTGCAATCTTCCCGCTGACCTCGGGCGCCGACAGCAACTCGGCCGCTCAGATTCTCCAGACAAGCCTGTATTCACCCCTTTTCTACGGCCCCAACGGGGCCCGTCCAGAGGTCAACTACGCGCTCAGTGATGCCGCTGGCCCGCCTGTCGCCAGCCATGGCGACAAGACCTTCACGATCACGCTGAAGAGCGGTCTCAAGTGGTCCGACGGCACGCCGATCACCTCCACTGACGTGCTCTTTTTCTTCGACCTCCTGAAGGCAGCGGTCAAGGCCAGCCCGGCCAACTGGGGTCAGTACTCCCCGGGCCTGATGCCGGATGACGTCGCCAGCGTGTCAGCGCCGAGCCCAACCAAGTTCGTGATCAACCTGAAGAAGCCGAAGAACCCCGGCTACTTCCTGTACAACGAGCTTCAGGACACCAACTTCGGTTTCTACGCGATGCCCGCGCAGGCTTGGGACATCGACGCCACCGGCGGCTCACCCGTCACCGACTGGGCGACCAACCCGGCCGACGCGCTCAAGATCTACACCTACCTGGAAGCACAGGGCACGTCGCTCTCGACGTTCGCGAGCAACCCGCTCTGGCAGACGACCTCCGGTCCGTTCAAGATCACGAGCTTCAATACGACCAACAGCTCCTACACGCTGGTCCCGAGCAAGACGTACTCGCTGGCCGACAAGGCCAAGGTCGCTCAGATCGACGTGAACACGTACACCTCAGAGACCGCGCAGCTTGACGCGTTGAAGACCGGCTCGTTGGATATGGCCGAGCTCGACGCCGCGACTGAGCTCGGTTCGATTCCGTATCTCAAGTCCCAGGGTGACAGTGTCTTTGGCACCCCTGGCTTTGGTTGGTACGGCGGCATCATCAACTTCAAGGACACGACCGATGACTTCAACAAGATCATCGTTCAGCCTTATGTTGACCAGGCGCTCGCCGAGCTGATCAACCAGAACGCGATCATCAAGGGCGTTTACCACGGCTGGGCCGTGCCGGCCTCGGGGCCGATCCCCTCGGCTCCGGACTCGCCGTATGCGCCGGCCAACTCCGCCGACGCGGTGTTCCCGTTCAACCCGTCTGGCGCAGCGAAGCTGCTCAAGGCTCATGGGTGGGACGTGAAGCCGGGCGGTCAGACGGTCTGCGCCAAGGCAGGCACCGGCGCGAGTGACTGTGGTGCCGGTATCCCGAAGGGGACGCCGTTCAAGTTCGTCTGGGCGAACGTCCCGGAGACGACCTCAGCGACCGGCGTACTTGAGTCGCAGGCCTTCGCCTCACAGGCCAAGGCCTCGGCCGGTATCGACATCCAGTTGAGCACCAAGACGTTCAACTTCCTGGTGACCGACTACAACGACGACAACCCGGCTGCCAAGAAGTACACGAACGATTGGGCCGTCAACAACTTCGGCGGCATCCAGTTCGACTACTACCCGACCCAGGATGGTCTGCTGTCACCCGGTGCCGGCTTCAACCTCGGTGACTACGACAACCCGGCCGTGATCAAGCTGATGCTGGCTTCGGCGAGCAGCAACAGCGCCACCGCCGTGCAGAAGGAAGACGAGTTGGAGTCCAGGGACTATCCCGTCTTCTTCATGCCGGTCGAGGACCAGATCTGGTCGATCAACTCGAAGGTCGGTGGTAGCACCAACGCGTTCCTCGAGCTCGGCACCCAGGTCTGGGCCGGAAACGAGTTCTACCTGAAGAAGTAGGCGCCGTCGCGGCAACGCCGCTTGCTCGTGGACCCGGCTTCGGGTTCGCGGGCAGGCAGTCGCCGTGATGGACTAAATTGAGCTCGCGGGTCGCACTCGTGCCAACTGGCTCTCAGCGTCCCGCGAGTTTGCCTTCCTCGTCTTAGATGCTCGCTTACATCATCCGCAGACTCGGTGTGGCGTTGCTCGTCACGGCCGGTGTCGCTGCCATCTCATACGCACTGCTGCACGCGATCGCGCCGAACCCGGCCTACGTCGCGCTCGGCGACAGGACCTCGCCCGTCGCCGTTGCCGCCTGGGACAGAGCCCACGGATACGACCACCCCGAGGTCATCCAGATCGTCGACTACGTCTGGGAGATCGCGCGGTTCCACTTCGGCTACTCGTACAAGCTCAACCAGAGCGTCGGCGCGCTGCTCAAGGAGAACGTCGGGCGCAGCGCGTACCTATCGCTGGCGTCGCTCATCCTGGCCCTGATCATCGCCGTCCCACTAGGCATCTTCCAGGCGGTCCGGCGTAACAGTTATTTCGACTACACCGTCACCACGCTGAACTTCGTGCTCTACTCGATGCCGTCGTTCTTCCTGGGCGTCATCCTGATCCAGTTCTTCGCGCTCGACTGGCACATACTTCCTCCGTTGGTGGGTGACAACATCACCAGCACCTGGGCCGCGATCACGCACCCCAATCAGCTCGTGCTGCCGATCGTCACGCTGGCCGCGATTCAGGTCGCGTCGTTCAGCCGTTACATGCGCTCCTCGGCGCTCGACACGCTCGCTGAGGACTACATCCGCTTGGCGCGCGCCAAGGGACTGTCGGAGCGCGTCGTGCTGACGCGCCATCTGCTGCGCAACGCCTGCCTGCCGATGATCACGCTGATCGGCCTCTCGATCCCGACACTGCTGGCCGGCAACCTGTTGATCGAGTATCTGTTCAACTATCCGGGCCTCGGGCTGATGTTCTACACCGCGCTTGGCAACGAGGATTACAACGTGATGCTCGCCTACGTCGTGTTCGGCGGGATGCTGACAGTGCTGGGCAATCTCGTTGCCGACATCGCGTTGACGGTCGCCGACCCGAGGGTTCGCCTTGACTGAGCCGCCTGACATCAACAGCGAGCAGTGGCGCGTCGAGCATCCCTGGGAAGACCCGCTGACGGGCGTGCGGCCAGATCCCCTCGGCGGCATCATGCCGGCCGACCATCCGCTCGGCGCCGGCGGGTCACTTGATGGCGGTGACCTACAGGGCATCTCCAGCGGCTGGCGCCTGGCGCTGCGGGAGTTCATGAGCAACCGGTTGGCTGTGCTCGGCCTCGCCGTTCTGGTCTTCTTCCTGCTCTTCTCCTTCCTGGGACCGCACCTGTACCACGGCAACACCACAATCTCGAATCCGCTGGACGCCAACCTGGCTCCCGGTGGAGGCCACCCGATCGGCACCGACGAGAACGGCTTTGATGAGCTCGCCCGGATGATGCAGGGCGGGCAGGCTGCGTTTGAGGTCGGTGTGTTCGCCGCTGTGATCGCGATCGTGATCGGCACGCTCTACGGCGCGATCGCCGGTCTGGTGGGCGGCTTTCTCGACGGCCTGATGATGCGCCTGGTCGACGTTCTGCTCTCGATCCCGTTCCTCTTCATCGTGCTGGTGGTTTCCACCAAGTACAGCGGTAGCGTGATCGAGATCAGCCTGGTACTCGGCGTCTTCTCGTGGTTGATACCGGCGCGTCTGGTGCGCGGTGAGGTGTTGACCCTGCGCGAGCGGGATTTCGTCTCCGCCGCGCGCGTGATGGGCGGCAGCCGTACGCGGATCGTGATGCGGCATCTGATCCCGAACGCGATGTCGGTGACGATCGTCAACGTGACCTTCCTGATCGCCGACTCGATGCTGGCGCTGGCGTATCTGGGAGCCCTGGGCCTCGGTCTCTCCTATCCGCACACCTCCTGGGGAGACATGCTCGGCCAAGCCAGCACGTACGTGCAGAACGGGCAATGGTGGCTTGTGTACCCGGTCGGCGCCTGTCTGGTGCTGGTGGTTCTGGCCTGCAACCTGGTTGGCGACGCTCTGCGTGACGCGATTGACGTCCGTCTGCGGCGCCGGTAGAGCAAGAGAGCAAGGAAGCGATGACTGCAGCACTCGAAATCAGCAACCTCAGCACCGAGATCAAGCTCTCGCGTTCGACCGTGCACGCCGTCGGAAATGTCGGGCTCACGATCAACGCCGGCGAAACGCTCGGCCTCGTAGGGGAGTCGGGGTCCGGCAAGTCGATGCTCGGCCTGTCGGTACTCGGTCTGCTGCCGAACGGGGGTCACATCACCGGCGGCTCGATCAAGATCGAAGGTCAGGAGCTTGTCGGCCTCCCGGAGAAGGAGCTTCGCAAGCTGCGCGGTGACCGCGTCGCGATGATCTTCCAGGATTCGCTCTCTTCGCTGAACCCCACCAAGACCATCGGCCAGCAGGTGGCCGAGCCGGTGCGACTGCACCGCGACGTCACGCAGCGGGAGGCGATGGAGCGGGTGCTGGAGGTGCTCGACCTGGTCGGCCTGCCGAAGCCCAAGGAGCGCCTCGCCGACTTCCCGCATCAGCTCTCTGGCGGTTTGCGCCAGCGCGTGATGATCGCGATCGCGCTCGCCTGTGACCCGCGTGTGTTGCTCGCGGACGAGCCCACCACCGCGCTTGACGTGACCATCCAGGCCCAGATCCTGCGGCTACTGGACGATCTGGAACAGCGCCTCGGGATGGCAACACTGCTGGTCACGCATGACATGGGCGTCGTCGCCGGCCGTGCCAATCGGATCAACGTAATGTACGCCGGCCGGATCGTGGAATCGGCGCCGACCGAACTGCTTTTCAGCTCGATGCGCCATCCGTACACGCAGGCGCTGCTCGGCTCGATCCCGCGGCTTGAGCAGGACAACACCAAGCGCTTGCTGAGTATCCCCGGCCTGCCGCCGGACCTCACAAACCCGCCGACCGGCTGCCGTTTCGCCGCGCGCTGCAGGTTCGCGACCGAGCAGTGCTTGCAGCAGGAGCCGCCCCTGACCGGCGACGCTCAGCACGCATTCGCCTGTTGGAACCCGGTCGACGGTCCTGCCGAGCTGACTGAGAGCGTCGCTCACGCGACCCGCGCGCCGGTCCAGGCTGCGCGGGCCGGCCTGGGTGACTCGCCGTCGATCACGATCAGCGGCCCAGGCGTAACCCAGAACGGCATCAAACCGCTGCTGGAGATCGTCAACGTTGTGCGCGAGTACCCGATCACGGCCGGCTTCCTGCGGCGACAGGTCAATTCGGTGAAGGCCGTTTCTGACGTGACGCTGACGATTCACTCAGGCGAGTCGTTCGGGCTCGTCGGCGAGTCCGGTTGCGGCAAGACGTCGCTCGGCAAGTTGATCGTCGGTATTGAGAAGCCGGACAGCGGCCACATCAGGCTCGCGGGCGAGGACGTCTTCTCCTATCGCGGCACCAAGTTGCGCAAGGCACGGCGTGACCTGCAGATGATGTTTCAGGATCCGTTCGGCTCGCTCGATCCACGCATGCGCGTCAACGCGATCCTGCAGGAGCCACTCCAGATTCAGAACATCGGGTCTCAGCGCGAGCGCGACGAGAAGGTACGCGGGATTCTTGATGACGTCGGCCTCCCGGCCGCCGCGCTCGAGCGCTATCCGCACGAGTTCTCCGGTGGCCAGCGCCAGCGCGTCGCACTCGCGCGCGCACTGATGCTCGAGCCCAAGGTCATGGTCGCCGACGAGCCGGTCTCGGCGCTCGACGTCTCGATCCGCTCACAGGTGCTCAACCTGATGAAGCGCTTGCAGATCGAGCGCGACATGGCATCGGTCGTGATCTCGCACGACCTGGCGGTCGTCAAATACCTCGCCGACCGGATCGGCGTGATGTATCTGGGCAAGCTCGTCGAGCTCGGCAGCGGTGACGATATCTATGCACGTCCGGCGCATCCGTACACACAGGCGCTGATCAAGACGATCCCGGTCCCTGATCCCGCGGTTGAGAAGGCCAAGACCGAGGTAGGCATCCGCGGCGAGCTGCCGAGCCCGATCGATCCGCCGTCGGGGTGTCGCTTCCGCACGCGTTGTCCACTGGCGCAACAGATCTGCTCGGAGGTCGAGCCGCCGCTGCGGCGCTTCGGCGGCGAGCACTTGGCAGCCTGCCACTTCCCCTTGCAGACGCCCGAACCCGACGCTGAATCAAGCTTAACCACTGCTGGTTAGCATCAACACAGCGCAGGTAGCTAGGGCCGCAGTCGTAGTTAGGGCGAGCAGGTGAACGGGCCGAAAGTAGCAACTCAATTCTGAGGAGGATGGAGTAGCCATGCAAAGGTTTAAGCAATCCGCGTTTGCGGCCACAGCCGTGGCGCTCGTCGCGATCGCTGTAGGTGCCTGCGGATCCGGTAGTAGCAACTCCAGCTCATCTTCGGGCTCCAGCGCCGTGACCGAGATCTCAGGGCTCAAGCAGGTCGGTATCGGCCTGACTGAGCCAACCAGACCGAGCGGCGCCAAGATCAAGGGCGGCACCGTCACCTGGGCACAAACGCCGGAGCTGACGCCCAATTACATCTTCCCGATGACGAGCTTCGCGGTCTGCTCAGAAGCCAACACAAGCCAGTTCAGCGCACTGCTCTACCGACCGCTGTACTGGTACGGCAACAACTATTCGCCGACCGTGAACTACAACTACTCGGTCGCCAAGGCCCCGGTCTTCAGCGACAACAACACTGTTGTCACGGTCACGCTGAACTCATGGAAGTGGTCTGACGGGGAGCCCGTCACATCGCGTGACATCGAGTTCTGGATGAACCTCTACAAGGCCAACCCGAACAACTACTGCGGTTATGTTCCCGGGCGCTTCCCGGACAACGTCACCAGCATGTCAACGCCCAACGCGTCGACGATCGTCTTTCACCTGAACAGGTCTTACAACCCGGAGTGGTTCCTCTACAACGAGCTCTCACAGATCACGCCGCTGCCGCTGGCGTGGGACCGCACGTCGCTGACCAAACCGGCCCCGACGACAGACAACGGCAAGCTCCCGGACACGACCAAGGCAGGCGCGCTGAAGGTCTTCAAGTTCCTAGACACGCAGTCCAAGGACCTCGGAACCTGGGCAAGCTCGCCGGTCTGGTCGGTGGTCGACGGTCCCTGGAAGCTGACGCAGTTCACCAGTGATGGAGCGGCGACGTTCGTTCCGAACCCGACCTACTCCGGCTCGCCAAAGCCGACGATCTCCAAGTTCGTCGAGCTGCCGTACACCTCGGACACGGCGGCCTTCAACGAGTTCCGCTCCGGTGGGCCGAGTGCCGTCACGATCGGCTTCCTGCCGCCGCAGGATGTCCCACAGATCCCGGCGATCGAAGCGGCGGGTTACATCGACAACAAGGCCTCCAGCTACTCGTTCGACTACTTCCCACTGAACTTCAACAACCCGACGGTCGGGCCGATCTTCCAGCAGCTGTACTTCCGGCAGGCGTTCCAGCACCTGATCGACCAGCCTGGCTGGATCAAGGCGTTTCTGGACGACGCCGCTGTGCAGACGACCAATCCGGTACCACCGGCCCCGCCGAGCCCGCTGATCAAGGTCAGCGCCGCCAACAACCCGCTTGTCTTCTCGATCGCGGACGCGAGGAAGCTGCTCACCAGCAACGGCTGGAAGGTCGTTGGCGGCGGAACAACCACATGTGTGAAGCCGGGCACGGCTGCCGGTGATTGCGGTGCCGGGATCACCGCGGGTGAGGCGATCACCTTCAACCTCGACTATGCCTCGGGCACCGCTTCACTCGAGAGCGAGATGAATGACCTTGAGGCCCAGGCCAAGAAGGTCGGCATCACGCTTGAGCTGACGAGTCACCCGTTCGACACCGTGATCGGTGCTGGCGTGCCGTGCACGCCGACTCAGTCGATCTGCAGCTGGACGGCTGAGAACTGGGGAGCAGGCTGGATTTACTCGCCTGACTTCCTGCCAACCGGTGAGTCACTGTTCGCGACAGGCGCGGCTTCAAACGCCAATGGGTACTCGAACCCAGCCGCGGACAAGCTCATCGACCAGACGGTCTTCGCACCGAACCGCGCTGCCGAAACCAAGGCGCTGACCGCGTACGCGAAGTTGATGTCCACCCAGGTCCCGGTTGTTTACGGGCCCACCCAGGTCGGCATCTACGGCGGCGTCGCCGGGACCCTGGTGAGCAGCAAGCTCGGCGGCTTCGACGCGCAGGCGTTTGGTTACCTGAACCCCGAGGCCTGGTACCTGACGAAGTAACGGGTTCCGCGAAGCGAAGCGACAGAAGGAACAGTCATCACCGGATTCATCATCCGCAGACTGGGGCAGGCGATCATCGTGACCCTCGGGGTCACGATGATCACCTTCGCTCTGCTTCACGCCCTGCCGGGAAATCTCGGCCGAGACCTGATCGCCAACCCCAAGGCGACGCCGCAGGCGATAGCGCAGTTCGACCGGCAGAACGGATTGACCGGTTCTATCTGGGCCCAGTACTGGAAGTTCCTGGACAAGTTGCTGCACGGCAACCTCGGTTTCTCCTTCCGCCTCGACCGCTCGGTCGACTCGCTGCTCGCAACTGACCTGCCACGTGACCTCGTGCTCGGCGGCATCTCCCTGTTTCTCTCGCTGGTGATCGCGATTCCGATGGGTATCGCACAGGCGGTCAAGCGAAACAGCGTGGCCGATTACGCGGGTACCGCGGTCAGCTTCATCCTCTACTCGATGCCGCAGTACGCGGCAGCGCTGATCCTGATCCAGTTGCTTTCGATCACCTTCAAGATCTTTCCCTCCGAAGCGCCGGGAGGCTCATGGCTGAACATGCTGGAGCACCCAGCGGGACTCGTGCTGCCGATCGGCAGCCTGACACTCGTCAGCTACGCCTACTTCAGCCGCTACATGCGCTCGTCCGCGATCGACACGCTCGCACAGGACTACATCCGTACCGCCCGGGCCAAGGGCTTGCCGGAACGGCTGGTGCTGCTGCGGCACCTGCTGCGCAACTCGGTGCTGACGGTGGTCACGCTGATCGGCGTCTCCGTGCCGTCGATCATCACCGGGACTCTGATCACAGAGCAAGTCTTCAACTTGCCCGGCGCCGGTCTTGAGTACTTCAACGCCGCGGTCAACAGCGATTACGAGGTGATGCTCGGCATCACCGTGCTGGTTGGCGTGGTGACGGTCCTTGGCAACCTCCTGGCGGACATCGCGTACGCGATGCTCGATCCGCGGATCCGTTACTAGCCGGTGATGCGATGTCCGTAAATGACCCACGACTCCTCTATGAACTCGCCGAGCAGCCAACCGTGGCCGACGGCGGCGAGATCGCTGAGGGCGGCAGCCCCTGGCGAATCGTGCTGCGGACCTTCGCGCAGAACAGGCTGGCCGTTGCCGGGGCCGTGCTGATTGTCGCGCTGGTCCTGTTCAGCTTCCTCGGACCGTTGATCTACCACACAAATCAGTTCGAGGACAACATCCTCATCACCAACCAGGCCCCCAGCGGTGCACACTGGCTCGGGACCGACCAGAGCGGCTTTGACATCCTCGGCCGGCTGATGGCGGGCGGCAAGAGTTCGCTTGAAGTGGGCATCGCCGTCGGCCTCGTCTCGACCATCTTCGGTCTCATCTACGGCGCCATCTCCGGTTACTTCGGTGGCGTCCTGGACAGCGTCCTGATGCGGATCGTGGATGTCGGGCTGGCGATCCCGATCGTCTTTCTCTTCATCTTCATGGCAGAGATCTTCAAGCCGGACCTGACCTTGCTGATCGTGTTGCTGACCGTTTTCTCCTGGCTGGTGCCGGCGCGGCTGGTGCGTGGGGAAGCGCTCACCCTACGCACGCGCGAGTACGTGCAGGCTGTCAAGGGCATGGGCGGCGGCTCCTGGCGGATCATCGTCAACCACCTGATCCCCAACACGATCGGCACGATCATGGTGACGGTCACCTTCCAGGTCGCGGACGCGATCCTGACCTTGGCGCTATTGCAGTACCTCGGCTTCGGCCTGCCGCCGACGGTGCCGACCTGGGGTGGGATGCTCTCCGACGGCACCAACTACCTCCAGGACGGCTACTGGTGGGAGGTCTACCCGGCGCTGATCATCATCGTGCTGGCGGTCGTTGCCTTCAACTTCGTCGGCGACGCGCTCCAGGACGCGTTCGACGTCAGACTGCAGGAGAAGTAGCCGGTGGCGCCGCTGCTGGAGGTCGTCGACCTCAAGACCGAGATCAAGCTCCGCAAGGCGACTGTGCACGCCGTGGATGGGCTCAGCTTTGAGGTCGAACAGGGTGAGACCGTCGGCATCGTCGGTGAGTCAGGCTGCGGCAAGAGCATCGCGGCGATGTCAATCATGCGGCTGCTGCCCCATCGCGCGTACATCGCCGCCGGAGAGATCAAACTCGACGGTCGCGATCTGACCAAGCTCAGTGACGAGCAGATCCGCAAGGTCCGCGGCAATGAGATCGGCATGGTCTTCCAGGATCCGATGACGTCGCTCAACCCGACGATGACGATCGGCAGGCAGATCTCTGAGGCGGTGCTGATCCATCGCGACGTCAGCAAGGCCGAAGCCACCGAACGCGCGGCTCAGGTGCTCGGACTCGTCGGTCTGCCGAAGCCAAGCGAGCGTCTGAATGACTACCCGCACCAGCTCTCGGGTGGTCTACGGCAGCGCGTGATGATCGCCATGGCGCTCGCCTGCGAACCCAAACTGCTGATCGCCGACGAGCCGACCACCGCGCTCGACGTGACGATCCAGGCTCAGATCCTGAGGCTCCTGGACACGATCAAGGCCGACCTCGGCATGGGCATCATCCTGATCACGCACGATATGGGCGTGATTGCCGGGCGAGCTGACCGAGTGGTCGTCATGTACGCGGGCCAGAAGGTCGAGACGGCTCAGACGACCGAGCTCTTCCGGCGAGTGCGCCACCCGTACACGGAGGCTCTGCTCGCATCGATCCCGCGGCTCGATCAGGACAAGACTCAGGCGCTCTACTCGATTCCAGGCATTCCCCCGGATCTACGCAACCCGCCGCCGGCCTGCCGTTTCGTGGCCCGCTGCGCATTCGCCACCGACCAGTGCAGGACCGCACCGCCGATCCTGCGCGGCGATGACCCCGGTCACCTGTTTGCGTGCTACCACCCGCGCGATGTCGCGACGAGTGAGATCGGGGAGGCTGCCGCGTCGCTGCTCGCGCATGCCGAGCACAACCAGGCACTGGCAAAGACGTTCGGAGCTGAGCTTGAGATCCTCGACACCGGCAGCGCCGATGCCGCGGCCGTGGCCCACCCGCAGCAGAGCACCGCGCACGGCGACGTGGTGCTTGAGTTCCGCAACGTCTCAAAGGAGTTCGCGGTCGACGGCGGTGGCATCCTTCAACGCCGGACCGGGACCCTGCACGCCGTCAGCGACGTCAGCCTCAGCGTCCGCCGCGGCGAGACGTTCGGGCTCGTCGGTGAGTCCGGCTGCGGCAAGACCACGCTGGGTCGGATGGGCGTGGCACTTGAGGGGCCGACCGGCGGCCAGGTGATCTTCAACGGAACCGATCTCAACGCCATCAGCACGAGCGAACTACGTGAACTGAGGCGCAACATCCAGTTCATGTTCCAGGACCCGTATGCGTCGCTGGATCCGCGGATGCGAGTCCAGGAGATCATCAGCGAGCCGCTCGCGGTCGCCCGACGCGGCACCAAGGCCGAGCGTAAGGAGACCGTCGATCGGCTACTGACGGAGGTTGGGCTGCCCACCGACGCCGCCTCGCGCTATCCGCACGAGTTCTCAGGCGGGCAGCGTCAGCGTCTCGGCTTGGCGCGGGCGATGGCTTTGAACCCAGAGGTCATCGTCGCGGACGAGCCGGTCTCCGCGCTCGACGTTTCAATCCGCTCTCAGGTCTTGAACCTGATGAAGCGGGTCCAGAAGACGCACGGGCTCACGTACGTGGTGATCTCGCACGATCTCTCGGTGGTCCGTTACATGGCCGACCGCATCGGCGTGATGTACCTGGGCAAGTTGGTTGAGGTCGGGACCAGCGATGACATCTACGAGCGAGCCGCGCATCCGTATACGGCCGGTCTGCTCGAGACGATCCCGGAGCCGAACCCTGAGGTCGCTCGCGCCAAGGCGGCCGCCGAGGTCCCTATCAAGGGCGAGTTGCCCTCACCCCTCAACCCGCCTTCGGGATGCCGCTTCCGGACCCGTTGCCCGATCGCACAGGACAAATGCGCAGCAGAAGTGCCCGAGCTGCGCTCGTTCGGGGGTGAGCACCGTGCAGCCTGCCATTTCCCGCTGCAGAAGCCGTCAGACCCCGAGTAGGGCCGCGAGTTCAGCACGCAGCTCAGCGGAGCTGCGCGCCACAGCATCGGCCGCGGCCAGCTCACCCTCGCCGTGGGGCCCGCTCGTGACCGCCAGGCAGCGCACGCCGTCGGCGTGAGCGCAGGCGATATCCCGCGGGGTGTCGCCGATCACGAGCGTGCCCTCGCGTGGCCAGGAGATGCCGAGACCGGCACCCGTTCCGGCGCGCCGGCGGGCGATCGGCGGCAGCATCGAGCGGTCCTCCGAGTCAGACCCGAAGCCGCCCTGTTGGAGTGGGAACCAATGTCCGATCCCGGCCGCGCGCAGCTTCACGCGTGCGACCGGCTCGAAGTTCCCTGTAAGCAGTGCCAGCTGTACGTCCTCGAGCCCGCTGAGCCACTCGAGCGTCTGCGGGATACCGTCCACGACCATCGGCGAGAGATCGGGCGGGCAGATCGTCGCGTAGAGCCGGCAGCACTCCGCTTCGACGTCATCGGTGCGCTCGTCGATGCGCTCCGCTGAGACGCCGGCGTCCAACAGAATCAGCCGTGCGATCTCACCGTCGGTGCGACCGGCCGCTGAACCGTGCTGGCTGATCGTGTTGGTGCTGACGCCGTGCACGTTGTGCAGAGCTTGCATCAGCGCGCGGGCATGCTCCTTCGACGCCCCTTGCACGAGCGTGCCGTCGATGTCGAACAGCAACAGCATCGCAAAGCCTCGCTAGCGCACGAACTTCGTGTCCGGCAGTAGCTGCATGGCAAACGCGGCCACCAGCTTCGCGGCGTTCTCGATGTCGTCGAGCGAAATGATCTCGACGCTCGAGTGCATGTAGCGCAGCGGGACCGTCACCAGTCCGGTCGGCACGCCGGCGCGGCTGATGTAGATCGCGTCGGCGTCAGTACCCGTGGCACGAGAACTCGACGCGATCGTGTAGGGGATGTCCTGCGCCTGCGCGGTCTCATAGAGCAACTCGAAGACCTGCGGGTGGATTACCGTGCCGCGCTCAATCGCCGGCCCGGATCCAAGCGGCGCCTTTGTGATCTCGCCGAGCTCGATGCCGGGCGTGTCGGTCGCATGGGTGACGTCCACCACGATCGCCACGTCAGGGCGGTGCCGGTAGGCGGCCGTCCCGGCGCCACGCAGTCCGACCTCCTCTTGCACCACCGCCATCGCCAGAAAGTCACCCGCGGCACCGCCGGCTTCAGACACGATCTGTGCTGAACGGGCGGCCACGTAGCAGCCGACACGGTTATCCAGCGCACGTGAGACGACCAGGTCGTTGGGCAGCTCGAGCGGCTCGACATCGACGACGCCGACGTCCCCGATCCGTACCCGCGCCTTCGCCTCGTCGCCGTCACGGGCGCCGATGTCGACGTGCAGACTCTTGAGCTTCGGCACCTCCTTGCGCTCATCTTCGCTGAGGATGTGGATCGCCTTACGCCCGATCACGCCGTAGACCGGCCCCCCGAGCGTGTCCAGCACGACGCGCTGGCCCACCAGGTTCATCGGGTCCCAGCCGCCGACCCCGCCGAAACGCAGGAATCCCTCGTCGGTGATGTGCGTGACGTGAAAGCCGATCTCATCGATGTGTCCGACGACGGCCAGCGATGGGCCGCTCGCCGTGCCTTTAACGCGGGCCCAGGAGGAACCCATGTGATCGACGTCGACCTCCGTGGCGAACGGCCGGCACCAGTCGCGCCAGATCGCTGCCGGCCGTGACTCCCGGCCCGAGGGGCCGGGAGTGCGCAACAGGTCCGACAGCAACCCAGGGATTGCCATCTCAGGCGCCCAACAGCTGGCGCAGGACGTACTGCAGGATGCCGCCGTGGCGGTAGTAAATCTGCTCCTTGGGCGTATCGATCCGGACCACCACCTTGAAACTCTTGCCGTCAGCTTCGACGGTCAGCTCATTCGGGATATCGGCGCCGCCGGCGATCCCGGAGATGCTGAACTTCTCGTGGCCCGTAAGGCCAAGTGATGCGACGCTCTCGCCGGCCTTGAACTGCAGCGGCAGCACGCCCATNNCGCTCGAAGCTCTCGGCGATCACGGCGCGCACACCCAGCAGCCGGGTGCCCTTGGCGGCCCAGTCACGTGACGAGCCTGAGCCGTACTCCTTGCCGGCCAGGATGATCAGCGGGACATGCTGTTCGATGTAGCGCATTGATGCGTCATAGATCGACTGCTGCTGATTGGAGCCGTCAGCGAGGTACTGCGTGACGCCGCCCTCAGGAACCGATTCCCACCCACCACCCCCAACCGCTGCCAGCTTGTTCCTCAGGCGGATGTTGGCGAACGTGCCGCGCATCATCACCTCGTGGTTGCCGCGCCGCGAGCCGTACGAGTTGAAGTCGGCCGCCTCGACGTGGTTTGAGTTGAGATATGTGGCTGCAGGCCCGCCGGACTTGATGTTGCCGGCCGGGGATATGTGGTCGGTGGTGACGCTGTCACCGAGGACCGCAAGCACGCGCGCGTCATTGATGTCGTCTAGCGGTTCCGGTTCGCGCGGCAGCTCCTCGAAGAACGGCGGACGACGCACGTAGGTCGAGCGCTCGTCCCAGGAGAAGAGGTCACCGGTCGGTACCTCAAGCGTCTGCCAGCGCTCGTCGCCGTCAAAGACGTCGTCATAGCTCTTGCGGAACATGTCCGACTGGACCGCCTCTTCGACCACAGAGGCGATTTCGGCGGTGCTCGGCCAGATGTCCTTCAGGAAGACCGGCTCGCCGTGGTTGTCCTCGCCGAGCGGCTCTGCATAGAGATCGACGTCCATCGAACCGGCCAACGCGTAGGCGACGCAGAGCGGGGGTGACGCAAGGTAGTTCATCTTCACGTCAGGGTTGATACGGCCCTCGAAGTTGCGGTTGCCAGAGAGCACCGAGACCACGGCCAGGTCGGCGTCGTTGACCACCTTGGAGACCTCGTCGGGCAGCGGACCGCTGTTACCGATGCAGGTCGTGCAGCCATAGCCGACCAGGTTGAAGCCGAGCTCATCCAGGTACTCGGTCAGGCCCGCTCGGTCGAGGTACTCGGTCACGACCTTCGAGCCCGGGGCGAGCGAGGTCTTGACCCATGGCTTGACCTTGAGTCCCCTCTGCACTGCGTTGCGGGCCAGCAGGCCCGCACCCAACATCACCGATGGATTCGAGGTGTTGGTGCAGGAGGTGATCGCGGCGATCACCACGTGGCCATTGTCGAGCTCGGTCTGCGTGCCGTCGGCCATCGTCAGCGGTACCGCCGAGTGCAGGGCCGTCCGGGTCGTGACGCCGGTTTCGTCGGAGTCGGCCGGCGCGGTGTCGGGCTCGGAGCCGGGCTCCTGATCCGAGGTCGGATCACTCGCCGGGAAACTGTCGGCCACGGCCTTGTCGTGCCCGTTGAGGCCCACGTACTCGCCGAGCGCGCTCTCGAACATCTCCTTGGATTCGGTCAGCGGCACGCGATCCTGGGGGCGCTTGGGGCCGGCGATGCTCGGCACCACGGTCGCCAGGTCCAGCTCCAGGGTGTCGGTGTAGGTCGGCTCCTCTGAGTCCTTGTCGTGCCAGAGGCCGTTGGCCTTGGCGTAGGCCTCGACCAGGTCGATCTGCTCCTGCTTACGGCCGGAGAAGCTCAGGTAGCGCAGCGTCTCGGCGTCGATCGGGAAGATCGCGCAAGTCGACCCGAACTCTGGTGACATGTTGCCGATCGTGGCGCGGTCGGCAAGCGGCAGGCTTGCCAGCCCCGAGCCGAAGAACTCGACGAACTTGCCGACAACGCCGCGCTTACGCAGCAGCTGTGTGACGGTCAGCACCAGGTCGGTCGCGGTAGCGCCTTCCGGCAGTTGGCCGTTGAGCCTGAAGCCGATCACCTGCGGGATCAGCATCGNNAGCATCGCGGCCTCGGCCTCGATCCCGCCAACGCCCCAGCCCAACACGCCGAGGCCGTTGATCATCGTTGTGTGGGAGTCGGTTCCGACCAGCGTGTCGGGATAGGCGACCGCGTTTGCGCCTGAGTCGTTGACGAACACGACGCGTGCCAGGTACTCGAGGTTGACCTGGTGCACGATGCCGGTGTCCGGCGGCACGACCTTGAAGTTGTCAAAGGCGGTCTGGCCCCAGCGTAGGAACTGATAGCGCTCCTCGTTGCGCTCGAACTCGAGCTCGGCGTTGCGCGCGAATGCCTGCTTGGAGCCGAACACGTCGACCTGCACCGAGTGATCGATCACGAGCTCGGCCGGCACCAGCGGATTGATCTTGTTCGGGTCGCCACCCATCGCCTTCATTGCATCGCGCATCGCTGCCAGGTCGACGATCGCCGGAACCCCGGTGAAGTCCTGCATGACCACGCGTGCCGGCGTGAAGGCGATCTCCTTGCTCGGCTCGTCCTTGGCGTTCCAGGTGGCGAGTGCTTCGATATCCGCCGCACGAATCGCCTCCCCGTCCTCGTTGCGCAGAAGGTTCTCAAGCAGGATTTTCAGCGAGAAAGGCAGACGCGCTACGTCGTACTTGGACTGCAGTGCGTCAATCTTGTAGATCTCGTAGCTGCGTCCGCCGACTTCCAGCGTGGCCTTCGAGTCGAAGCTGTTGGCTGACATTTCGTACTCCTCAGTTTCAAGTTCATGGCGCTACTGAATAACCACTGTAGTTAGTGTGGTGGGACCGTGCAGAGGACTCAGGTATTGCGAGATAGACGTGAGGGGGAGGTCGTCCATGTGACCAACATGGAGCTGCTTTTCGACCTGGTCTATGTCTTCGCGATCACTCAGCTTTCGACTCAACTGGAGCACGGGGTGACGCTGAGAGGGTTGCTTCAGACCGCCGTGCTCTTCCAAGCCGTTTGGTGGGCCTGGGGGTACACCGCGTGGGCAACCGGCTGGATCAATCCCGAGCGCAAGCTGGTCGCTGCTCTGATGGCGATTCTGATGGTGCTCAGCCTGCTGATGGCGTCGGCGATTCCGGATGCCTTTGAACACCGCGGCCTGGCATTCGCCGGGACCTACCTGACGATGCAGATCCTGCGCAGCGTCTTCATGGTCTGGGCGTTCGGGATCAAGCAGACGATGGGACGCAACTACGCCCAGTTGCTGGCCTGGTCGGTGATCGCCGGTCTCTTCTGGATCGCTGGTGCCCTGATCCACGACCCCGACACCAGGTTGGCTGTCTGGGCGCTGGCAGCGGTGGTTGATCTCAGTGCACCGATGCACGGCTTCACGCTTCCGGGCGTCGGATCGAGGCCGATGAGCGACTGGAGCGTCGCGGGTGGCCATCTGGCGGAGCGTTATCAGCTCGTGCTGATGATCGCGTTCGGCGAGTCGGTACTGCGCATCGGGGAGGGATTTGCCGGCAGCCACTGGAGTGCCCGCAGCGATGTCGCCTTTGTGCTCGGGTTCGTGGTGACGTTCGCGCTCTGGTCGCTGTACTTCCTGCACCATGCGCCCGAGGGCGCCGAGACGATGGAGACCAGCGAGGACGCAGCGGCGATGGGCCGTGGCGCCTATGCGTATGCCCACGAGGTGATGGTCGGCTCGGTGATCCTGCTCGCGGTGGCAGTTCATATGGCGATTGCGCACCCCGACGAGGGTGTCGGCTCGGGCTTCGCAGCGGTCTGCCTTGGCGCTCCGGCGCTCTTCCTACTGGGGATCACGTTGTCCAAACACTGGCTCGGCCACGGCCGTCCCCTGCCTCTGGTGGTCGGAGCGGCGCTACTGGCGCTGCTCGGAGCTGTCGCTGGGTTCAGCGACCGGCTCGCTGAGCTGGGTGTGGCGGCTGCCGTTTCCGTGGTGCTCGCGATCTGGGCCCAGCTCGACGGCGGCTCCGCTGACGAGCCGTCCATACAGATTCCTTAGCGCACTCTTCCGGCTCGTTTGCGGACGGCGTCGATGCTGCCTGCATGAGCGCAAACCCGACCCCTCTTCATCTGGCCTCCCGCTCGCAGCGATCGTGGCTGCGGCGTGGGAGTGGCACGCGGGCTGCTGTGCGCAGGCTCGTGGCGTTTCCCGAACTGATCGGTGTGCTCGCGGTCGCGGGTGTATTGAACCTGTGGAACCTCTCGATCAACGGCGACGCCAATGATTTCTATGCGGCTGCGGTGAAGGCGATGGCTGCCAGCTGGCACGACTTCATCTTCAATTCGATGGACAAGGCCGGTCTGATGACAGTCGATAAGCCGCCGTTGGCTGACTGGATCGAGGCGCTCTCAGTGCGGGTGTTCGGATGGAGCTCCTGGAGTCTGCTGGCCCCGCAGGCGCTGATGGGGATCCTTGCGACCGGCCTCATGTATGACCTCACACGGCGGCGCTTTGGCCGGATCGCGGGGGCGGTCGCGGGCTTTGCGCTGGCCACCACGCCGACGATCGTCGCCGTCAGCCGCCACAACAACCCGGACGAACTCCTGGCCCTGCTCAGCGTCGCTGCGGCCTGGTTCGCACTTCGCGCGATTGAAAGCGGACGCACCAAGTGGCTCGTCTGGGCCGGCGTGATGGTCGGGCTCGGATTTGAGACCAAGATGGGCGTCGCCCTGATGTTGGTCCCGGGGATCGCGCTGGCTTGGCTGTGGATGCGCTGGCATACGGATGCGTCACGCCAGCTCCGGGCGAACCTGGCGATGATCCGACAGTTGCTCTGGGGCGGACTCGCGATGCTCGTGGTAGGGCTCGCCTGGCCGGTCTTTGTAACGCTCACACCGGCCGCAGACCGGCCCTGGATCTCCGGCACCTCGGACAACAGCGTCTGGTCGCTGATGTTCGGATACAACGGACTCGGGCGGATCGCCGGCCAGACCGGCGGCCCCTCAGCTGGCGGCGGTTTCGGCGGCGGCACCAGCACTCTCTTCGGCGGGCCCACCGGCATCTTCCGCTTGATCGGTTCGGCGTTGGGGGACCAGGCCGGGTGGCTGCTTGGTTTCGCCGCGGTGGCGGCAGTCGCACTGCTGGTGATGACCCGCATGCGCCGCTCGGACCCGCGGACAGGGTTCGTCCTGGTGGTCGGTGTGACGTTGCTGCTGGTCGGCGGCGTGTTCAGCTTCGCCTCCGGAATCTTCCATCCCTACTACGTGTCGATGGTCGCCCCCTGGGCGGCGGCTCTGATCGGCGCGGGCGTGGGTGAGATGTTGCCGGCGCCGTTCGGCGTAGCGCGTTCTGGAAAGGCCGCGCGCATCGTCGGACCGGCGCTGGTGATCGGCGCGGCGGTCACGGAACTGGTCGTGCTCGCGGAGATCGATGGCGCGCTCAGCTGGGCTCGGATCCTTGTGATCGTCGCGGTGGTCGTCGGGGCTCCGCTGCTGGCGCTCAGGCTGATCCCGCGAGCTCGCCTCGCGGTCTGCGCCGTGGTGCTGGCCTGCCTGCTCGCGGCGCCGGTGACCTGGGCGGCGCAGACGCTCGGTCACGCGACCAGCGGCACGTTCCCGATGGGTGGTCCGGCAAGCGCCGGCGTCAACGGCGGCGGATTTGGCTTCGGGATTGGCGGCGGCGGTGGTGGCGGCTTTGGCGCACGCGGCGGTGGCTTCCCCGGCGGGACCCGCAGTGGCGGATCAACAGGCGGGCCGCCCAGCGGCGGCTCGCGCGGTGCCAGCCGATCCGGCACTGCGGTCACGCGCGCGCTCTTCGGCGCCGCCGGCGGCACTCACCGTGGCTCGGGCAATGGCAGCTTCAGCGGCGGTGCGGGCGGTGGCTTCGGCGGGGGTGGCGGCAGCTCGCAACTCGACGCGGCAGCCGCTTGGGCGCAGGCACATGGCGGCGGCACGGTCGCCGTCGAGAGTCAGAGCACGGCCGCGGAGGCGATCATCGCCGGTCATTCGAACGTCGCCGGGATCGGCGGGTTCTCCGGTCTCGAGAGTTCGGTGACCGCCAAGTGGATCACCCAGGAGGTCAAGCAGGGCCGGCTCAAGTACATCCTCGGCGGCTCCGCCGAAGCGAGCTCCGCGCCGAGTGACGGCCGCACCGGCAGTGCCGCCGCTATCGCCGCGGCCGAGAAGACGGCCAAGAAGCTCACCGTCACCTACGACGGCCAGAGCTTCACGCTTTACGAGCTCAAGAGCTGAACGGGCGCCGCGCGTTACAGGCCGGCTGGGTGGCGCTCGACGTAGCCGCCGAACTCGCCGCCGCCCTGTGACCAGCGGGTGCCGTCTTCGGCCAGGGCGACCGTGTCAAAACGCCAACCGGCGATTGTCATCCAGACATGGCCGTCGGTCGCGTAGATCGTGACCCACTGGCCGGGGCCGGAATCGCCGTACGACATGAACTCGTTTGAAGTTTCGGGGGCGCTAAGCAAGCCGGCGGCGTCGAGCACGAAGCTGACCGAGCCTGAGCAGTCATAACCAGGTGCCGTGAAGGAACCGTGGCCGCCGCCCCAGATGTATGGCAACGTCGCGATCGCGTTGCCTGCGGCGATCATCTCTGAGACCGCCGCCGGGGCACCCGCGGGCGCCTGAACCATGTCGCCTGTGTCGATCGCCAACCCGCCGACCTGCTGATTGACCTGCGTCTCGGCGCGCGCCTGGCTCTCCTTCTGCTGGGCGGCGTAGGCGGCCTCGATCGCGTTGAGCTTCTTCTGGTCGTCCTCGGTTTCAGCCTGGACGTGCGCGAGCTTGGCCTTCTTGCCGGTCTGCTCGCTCTCCTCGGAGATCTGCTGCTTGAGCAGCGCGCCCTGGATCGCCGCGGCCTGATTGCGCTGGCTCATGATCTGCAGCGTGAGGTCGTGGTCGCGCTCCAGGTAGGTGCCGAGCTTGACCGTCTGACGTACGACCTTCGCCCGCGCCGTCGTGGTGAAGCTGACGATCTGCGCGTCCTGCGTCTGCACACGCTTCATGAACGCGACCTGGTTGAGCAGGGTTGAGAAGCCGTTCGAGTTGAGGATCACATCGATCAGGTTCGGCGACCCGTTCTCATATTCGGTGCGAAGGTTCGCCGCGAGCGCGTGCGAGGCGACGGTCAGCTTCTCCTCGAGCGTCTGCACATCGTCACGCGCGGTCATCAGACGGGTCTGAACGTTCTTGAGTTCGTTCACGCTCTCCTGCAGTTGCGACTCGATCGCCGAGTAGTGCTGCTGGGCGGCGGCAAGTCCGCCTGCCGTCTTCTGGATCTGTGACGACTCAGCGTTGATCTGACTCTGAAGTGACTGCGCGGCCGCCTTGTTGTTCGCGATCTGACTCGAGAGATCAGCGGAACTGCTCGCGATCTGTGTTGCGCCGATCGCTGCGCATGCGCATACGGTGAAGGCCGTCAGGCGCTTGATTGGGCGTGAAAAAGTCATCCAGGGAAAGGCCAGGGTGCGCTGATACGACGACTCGCGGGCTCGCGTCTGTCGCATCAAAAGGCAGCCGTCTGTGGCGTGCTCAGCGTACCTTAGCGAGCCTGGGGTCCTTGCCAATACCTTCGCTCGCCGTGCAATAGATCCTGCAAAACAAAGGAAACCTTGCCGGAAATCTTTATCTTTGTAAGGCCCCGAACTCGCTGGAGGGCTGCGGCTCGCCGCGTCGCGCGGAGAGGCCCGTCAGGGCCGCTCCGAACGCACCCTAATTCTGGTCGACGCGCTTACGCGCCCGCGTAGCCTTCACGCGGGCAGTCTGTTCCAACACGGTCTTGCGCAGTCGCACGTTCAGCGGGGTTACCTCAACCGACTCGTCCTCACGCAGGAACTCAAGCGCCTGATCGAGCGAGAGCTCGCGTTTTGGCACCAGGCGGATCAGCTCATCGGAGGTCGATTGGCGCATGTTCGTCAGGTGCTTCTCCTTGACGGCGTTGACGTCGAGGTCGTCAGCGCGCGAGTTCTCGCCGACGATCATGCCCTCGTAGACCTCTTCCGTCGGTCCGACGAACAGCGTGCCGCGCTCCTGCAGGTTGAAGAGCGCGAAGGCCGCGACCTTGCCGCGCCGATCCGCGACCAGCGAGCCGCTCTGGCGGGTGCGAATCTCGCCCTGCCACGGCTCCCAGCGGTCAAAGACGTGGTGGACCAGGCCGGTGCCCCGGGTCTCGGTCAGGAACTCGGTGCGGAAACCGATCAGGCCACGCGCCGGGATGATGTATTCCATCCGCACCCAGCCGGTGCCGTGGTTGATCATCTGCTCCATGCGGCCCTTGCGCAGCGCGAGCAGCTGCGTGATCACGCCTACGTACTCCTCGGGCGCGTCAACACTCATGCGCTCCATCGGCTCGTGCACCTTGTCGTCGACCAGGCGGGTGACGACCTGCGGCTTGCCGACAGTCATCTCAAAGCCTTCGCGGCGCATGACCTCGACCAGCACCGCCAACGCCATCTCACCGCGGCCCTGAACCTCCCAGACGTCGGGACGCTCGGTCGGGTTGATGCGCAATGAGACGTTGCCGACGAGTTCGCGCTCAAGCCGCCCCTTCAACTGTGATGCGGTCAGCTTGTCGCCGTCTTGGCCCACCAGTGGTGAGTCGTTGATGCCGAGCGTCACTGACAGCGAGGGCTCGTCGACGGTGATCAGCGGTAGCGGCTTCGGGTCCTCCGGATCGGAGAGCGTGTCGCCGATCATGATCTCCGGGATGCCGGCCACGGCGATGATGTCGCCGGCGCGAGCCTCCTCGGCCGATACGCGGTCGAGTGCCTCATTGATGAAAAGTTCGGTGATCTTCACGCGTTCAACGCTGCCGTCGCTACGGCACCAGGCGACGGTCTCGCCCTTGCGGATCGAGCCCTGGTGGACCCGGCAGATCGCAATTCGACCGACGTAAGGCGACGCGTCGAGATTCGTGACATGCGCCTGCAGCACGTGGTTCTCGTCGTAGGTCGGCGCCGGGATGTTTGAGACCAGCAGCTCCTGCAGCGGCTTCAGGTCGGTGCCGGGCACATCGAGGTCGAGCGTGGCGGTTCCGGCCCTGGCGTTCGTGTAGACGATCGGAAACTCGATCTGCTCCTCATCGGCGTCGAGATCCAGGAACAGCTCATAGACCTCGTCGATGACTTCCTTGATGCGCGCGTCGGGGCGGTCGATCTTGTTGATCACGAGGATCACGGGCAGTCGCAGGGCCAGTGCCTTGCGTAGCACGAAGCGGGTCTGCGGTAGCGGTCCCTCGGAGGCGTCGACCAGCAGCAGCACGCCGTCAACCATCGTCAGCCCGCGCTCGACCTCACCGCCGAAGTCGGCGTGGCCGGGGGTGTCGATGATGTTGAACTTGATATCGCCGTACTGCACGGCGGTGTTCTTGGCCAGGATCGTGATGCCCTTCTCACGCTCCAGATCCATCGAGTCCATCACGCGGTCCGCTACGTCCTGGTTTTCGCGGAAGGCGCCGGACTGCCAGAGCAGCGCGTCAACCAGCGTGGTCTTGCCGTGGTCGACGTGCGCGACGATCGCGAGGTTTCGAATATCTGAGCGTGTGGCCATAAGGACCAGCACTGTAGACGGCCATGAGCGGTTCAGTCCGGTGGGCGCCCGCATGGCGCCCACCCAGGTCATCGGAGCACTCAACGACGACGCTGTAGGCGGAGCTGTCGCCGACCTAGCCGGAGGGTTGCAGACCGCCGAAGCCGGTCCAGAGCGCGGCCATCGCCGCTTCGACTATCTCCTCGCGCGCGACGTCAGCGTGGTTCGCCCACCAGCGCGCGGCCGCGATCAGCGCGTCACGGTGCATCGCGAATACGGCGCGGGCGCGAACTGTCTGCGGCTCAAGGCCGGCGCGGCGCGCGTCGGCGGCCAGCAGGTCAGCGAGGATCCGGTTGGACTCGTCGCGTTGCTGGCGGTAGGCGTGAGCGGCATCTTGATCGAGCGGCGGGCGGCGTGGATACAGCAGGCGCCAGGCGAGCGGCTGCTCTTCGACGAAACGGAAGAACGCGTCAAACGTCGCCCGCCAGCGATCCTCGGTGGCGCCGGGTGAGTCCAGCGCGGCACTCAGATAGCTGATCAACGCTTGCTGCTCGGTGCGCAGCAGCTCCTTGAAGAGCTCAAATTTCGAGGGGAAGTGGTCGTAGAGCACCGTGCGCGAGACGCCGCCGGCAGCGGCCACGCGTCCCACCGACGCGGCTTCGTATCCGAGCTCCGCAAACTCGGCCAGCGCCGCTTCAACGATCAGCCCCCGGCGCTGCGCGCCAGGCATGCGCGATTTTGTCGTCATCGGTATTTCACAACGTTAGTCGTGCGGCGTCATTCGCCAACTAATTTCAGACACCGCCTTGCTCCGCTGAGATGCTCACGAGCGGCTCGGACATCCGACGCGGAGTATTATCCGACATAGGTGTCGGTTACTGCTAGCCGGCCTTCCCAAAGCCTTCTCTTTCAAGGAGCAACACCATGCCAGCCACTGACGCCTTGGTATTTGACGCGATCCGCACACCTCGCGGGCGCGGCAAGTCCAACGGATCGCTGCACACCACCAAGCCGGTCGATCTCGTCGTCGGGCTGATGCACGAGATGCTCAGCCGTAACGAGGGCCTCGATCCGAACCGTGTCGATGACGTCGTGCTCGGCTGCGTCACCCCTGTCGGTGACCAGGGCGCGGACATCGCCAAGACAGCGGCGACCAAGGCCGGCCTGCCGGACACGGTCGCGGGCGTCCAGCTCAACCGTTTCTGCGCCTCCGGCCTCGAGGCCGTCAACATCGCCGCCCAGAAGGTCGCCTCGGGCTGGGAGGACCTCGTCTTCGCCGGTGGCGTCGAGTCGATGTCGCGCGTGCCGATGGGCACCGACGGCGGCGCCTGGGCGATGGATCCGGAGACCTCGTACGACACCTCGTTCGTACCGCAGGGGATCGGCGCCGATCTGATCGCGACGGTCGAGGGCTTCAGCCGTGACGACGTAGACGCCTACGCCGCGCGCTCACAGGAGTTCGCCGCCAAGGCGCAGGCCGAAGGCCGCTTCGACCACTCGCTCGTATCGGTACTCGACATCAACGACAACGTCGTGCTCGACCACGACGAGTTCATCCGGCCCGGGACGACGGTCGAAGCGCTGGCCGGCCTCAAGCCC
Organism: Solirubrobacterales bacterium; assembly: GCA_003137075.1. Taxonomy (GTDB): domain Bacteria; phylum Actinomycetota; class Thermoleophilia; order Solirubrobacterales; family Solirubrobacteraceae; genus Palsa-465. The sequence goes on along the minus strand of PLES01000094.1, from coordinate 2,093 downwards.
TCATTCGCGGTGATGGGCGACATGGGCGGCTTCGACGCGGTGGCGCTGCAGAAGTACCACTGGGTCGAGAAGATCAACCACGTTCACACCCCGGGTAACTCGTCGGGCATCGTCGACGGCGCCACGCTGCTGGCGATCGGCAACGAGAAGACCGGTGAGCAGCTTGGCCTGACGCCGCGCGCGCGGATCCTTTCGACCGCCGTCTCCGGGGCCGACCCGACGATCATGCTGACCGGTCCCGCGCCGGCCTCGCGCAAGGCGCTCGAGAAGGCCGGACTGACCGTCGACGATCTAGATCTGGTTGAGATCAACGAGGCCTTCGCCGCGGTCGTGCTGCGGTTCGTACGCGACATGAACCTCGATATGGAGAAGGTCAACGTCAACGGCGGCGCGATCGCGATGGGGCATCCGCTCGGCGCCACCGGCGGCATGATCCTCGGCACCCTGATCGACGAACTGCACCGCACCGGCGGCAAGTACGGCCTCGCGACGCTCTGCGTCGGCGGCGGCATGGGAATCGCGACAGTCGTGGAGGCGATCTGATGTCAAACGAGAGCACAATCCGCTGGGAGCAGGGCGAGGACGGGATCGTCGTGCTCACGCTCGACGATCCCAGCCAGTCGGCAAACACGATGAATGGCGCCTACGTCGACTCGATGCGGGCGATCGTGACCCGTCTCCAGGAGGAGAAGGAGTCGATCAAGGGCATCGTCATCGCCTCCGCCAAGAAGACCTTCTTCGCCGGCGGGGACCTCAACGAACTCAAGAACGTCACGCCTGAAAACGCCTCGGAGTTCGGTGAGTTTCTGCGCGAGGCGAAGGCGCAGCTGCGCACGATTGAGACGCTCGGTGTGCCGGTCGTCGCGGCGATCAACGGCGCTGCTCTGGGCGGCGGCTTTGAGATCACGCTGGCGGCACACCATCGCGTGATCGTCGATGACTCAAAGGCCGTCGTCGGGTTCCCGGAGGTAACGCTCGGCTTGCTGCCGGGTGCCGGCGGCGTCACCCGCAGCGTGCGCATGATCGGCATCGCGCAGGCGCTGATGGGCGTCCTGCTCCAAGGCCAGCGACTCAAGCCGGCCAAGGCACAGGAGCTGGGCTTTATCGATGAGATCGTGCCGTCAACAGCCGATCTGATCCCCGCGGCCAAGCGGTGGATCGCTGAAAACGCCGAGGCGCAGCAGCCTTGGGACGCGGACAAGAAGTACAAGATCCCGGGCGGCACGCCGTCGACCCCCTCGTTCGCGGCCAACCTGCCGGCCTTCCCGGCGAATCTGCGCAAGCAGCTCAAGGGCGCGAACATGCCGGCGCCGCTCGCGATCATGTCGGCGGCCGTCGAGGGTGCGCAGGTCGACTTTGACAGCGCGCTTGAGATCGAGGGCCGCTACTTCATCAAGCTCGCCAGCGGCCAGGTTGCGAAGAACATGATCCAGGCGTTCTTCTTTGACCTTAACCGCGTCAACGGTGACCGCGGTCGTGCGGCCGACGTTGAGACGCACACCGTCAAGAAGGTTGTGGTGCTGGGCGCCGGCATGATGGGCGCTGCGATCGCCTACGTCGCAGCCAGGGCCGGGATCGAGGTCGTGCTCAAGGATGTCTCGCTCGAGGCTGCGCAGCGCGGCAAGGGTTACTCGGAAGGGCTGCTCAAGAAGGCTGTCGAGCGTGGCCGCTCCACTCAGGAGGAGGCCGATGCGCTGCTCGCACTGATCACCGCCACCGACAAGGCGGAAGCTGCCGCCGGTGCCGACTTCGTGGTCGAGGCCGTGTTTGAGGACCCGAAGGTCAAGGAGCAGGTATTCGCAGAGATCGAGCCATTCCTGGCACCAGGTGCCCTGCTTGGCTCCAACACCTCGACCCTGCCGATCACCGGCTTGGCGCAATACGTCAGCCGCCCCGACGATTTCATCGGCGTGCACTTCTTCTCGCCGGTCGACAAGATGCCNNAGCCGCGTGATCGGCACCTTCATCAACGAGGGCATCTCGATGCTCGCGGAGGGCGTTCCCGCCCAGAGCATCGAGCAGGCCTCCTCGCAGGCCGGCTATCCGGCTCCGGTCCTGCAGCTGTCGGACGAGCTCAACATGAAGCTGATGCG
>PLES01000062.1 GCA_003137075.1 Solirubrobacterales bacterium | reverse complement strand
CTGGTGACAAGAGCGCGGAGGAGCGCTTTAACCAGATCTCGCAGGCGCACGACGTGCTGTCAGATCCGGAGAAGCGGCGCGACTATGACCGCGGCGGCTCGTTCGCCGGTCTCGGCGGTGCCGGCGGCTTTGATCCGTCCTCATTCGCGCAGGGGTTCCAGGGGGGTGGAGGCTTCGGTGACATCTTCTCCAACCTGTTCGGGGGCTCATCCAAGGGCGGGCGCGCGGGCGCTGGGCCGGCCGGTCCCGGCCAGCGTCCGGCCCAGGCCCGCGGGCACGACCTTGAGACCGAGGTGTCGTTGAGCTTTGACGAGGCGGTCAACGGTGCTCAGGTGCCGCTGACGGTTCCTACGTCTTCCCCGTGTCCCACCTGTCACGGCAGCGGCGCCCGCCCGGGTACCTCGCCGAAGGTCTGTCCGGTCTGTCAGGGCCGCGGCGTCGAGGGTGCGGATCAGGGGATCTTCTCGATGAACCAGCCGTGCTCTCGGTGCAAGGGCTCCGGGACCGTAATTGAGAACCCATGCCCGACCTGTGAGGGAAGTGGCCAGCAGCGCAGCAACCGGCGCCTGCGGGTCAATATCCCGGCGGGCGTGCGCGACGGCAGCCGCATCAAGCTCGCCGGCAAGGGCGATCCTGGCATCAGGGGAGCCCTGCCTGGGGACCTCTACGTGATCACGCGCGTCGCTGAATCTCCACTCTTCAAATGGAGCGGCGAGAACCTCGAGGTAGAGGTCCCGCTGACGATCCCCGAGGTGCTTCAGGGGGCTGTGGTCGAGGTGCCGACCCTGGCCGGCACCAAACGGCTGCGTGTCCCGCCGGGTACCAAGCACGGGACCGTGCAGCGGCTACGAGGTGAAGGCGCACCGCGGCTTGGCGGCAAAGGCAACGGTGACCTCCGCTACAAGTTCGTGATCGACGTTCCGGCGACGCTTTCAGCCGAGCAGGATGAGGCGGTCAGCCGGCTCGGCAAGGTCCTGGATGCCAACCCGCGCGACAAGCTCTTTGCCGCCGGGGTTTCCGCGAACATGCCAAGTGATCAGTGATGTCTCACCAACGCATCCGTACTACCGCGCGCATCGACGTTGACTCCGAGCGCGGTGTGTTCATGATCTCGGTCGCGGCCGAGCTCGCTGAGATGCATCCGCAGACCTTGCGGATGTACGAGGCGCGTGGACTGATCGAGCCCAAGCGCTCGCCGAAGGGCACGCGGCTCTACTCGCACGCGGATGTCGAGCGCCTCAAGCGCATCCAGGAGATGACCGCGGAGCTTGGCATGAACCTCGCCGGGGTTGAGCGGGTGTTGGAGCTCGAGCAGCAGATGGCGTCGATGCAGCGCAAGCTTGCCGGTCTCGAGCGGCGCGCCGTGGAACTGAAGGCGGAGGTCGAACGGCTTGAGGCGCTGCGCCGTGAGCTTCGCGCCGAGATCGTGCCCTACGTGCGGGGCGGCGCGATTGTGCGCTTCAAGGCGCCGCGCGCGTGAAGTGCCGGCTAGCGGCGTGCGCCCTGGTGGTGTCACTGGCGGTGCCGGGTACGGCGTCCGCCTTGGTCACCCCCGCTAGCACCGCGCCGCCAGCGCAGCGCCTCGCGCTGGTTCTGCCGCTGAAGGTCGACAGCGCCGGACTGGCCGGCTTTGCCGAACAGGTGACCACGCCCGGCTCGCCGCTCTATCAGCGCTACAGGTCGATCGCTTGGATCTCGCGGCGCTTCGGTGCGAGCGCGCGCGAGCGCGCGCTCGCACTCGGTTACCTACGCCGTCACGGAGCCACCGACGTCCACATCGATGCGACCGGGCTGTTCGCCGACGCGAACCTCAATGTCGCCCGAGCCCAGGCGATATTCGGCACGTCGCTGTCGGCGCTGCACGTCGGCCACGCGCACTTTACGCGTCCGGCCACGGCGGTGATGATCCCGCGCGAGCTGCGCAGCGTCGTGACCGGGGTCGTCGGGCTCGACACGCAGGCGAGCTTCAGCACGCCGGCGCTCGCCGACGCGCCGAGCGACACCGACACCACCCCGACCACCACCACCGGCACCACGACAACCGGCACCACCACCAGCCCATGTGGGACCGGGTCTGGCGGCACCGGGATCGGTGGCACCACCACCGGCACCTGCGCGACCGGCAACTCCTCCGGCTACAGCGGTCCCAACGGAGTGCCACAGGGCTGCGCGGCTGGACTTGAGACCGACGGTTTCGCGCCGAACGAGTACCTCGACGCCTATCAGTACCAGGCTCTGCACGCAGCCAACGTCCGCGGTCAAGGCGAGCGGGTTGCGCTGGTTGAGATCGACGGGTTCAGCACCGCCGACATCGACCGTTTCGCCGCCTGCTTCAACCTCCAAGTGCCGCCGATCAACGCAGTTGGAGTGGGGCTGCAAAGGCTGCTCTTGCCGGGTGGCGAGGCCACGCTGGACCTCGAGGTGCTGGACGCCGCGGCGTCGCGGCTGAAGTCGATCTACGTCTACGAGGCCGAGCCGGACGCGGCACACGTGCTGCAGGCGCTCACCGCCCCGTTGAAGAGCTCGGGTGATAAGCCGGATGTGATCTCCGTCTCGCTGGGGCTCTGCGAGAGCGACACCGTAGCCGCGGTCGGTAGGGCCGGTGTCGCCGCCACCGAGTCGGTGCTCGAGGAGGCCGGCGCCGCCGGCATCAGCGTGCTCGGCGCGACCGGTGACGGTGGTTCGGCCGGCTGCGTCGGCAACTCCGGCACCGACAGCGCGCCGCTGCCGGAACTGGCCGTCACCTACCCAGCCTCCTCGCCATGGATAACCGCGGTCGGTGGCACCAACTTTGATCTCAGCACGCTCAACCAGATCTCGAGCCAGGTGGTTTGGAATGACGGTTCGGCGCAGCCGGGCCTGGCCGGCGGCGGCGGCTTCAGCACGCTGTTCGCGCGACCCAACTACCAGAACGGAGTTGTCAGCCAGAACGCACGCGCACTTCCCGATGTGTCGCTACTGGCTGACGTCGCGCCGGGGTACGACGTCTACTGCACAGCCGAAGCCGACTGTGACGAGCGCGGGTGGGCGACCTTCGGCGGGACCAGCGCCGCCACGCCGCTGCTGGCGGGCGGCTTCGCGCTGGTCGACCAGCTGCTGCGCGAGCACAACCTGCAGCCGCTCGGCCTCGCGAACCCGCTGCTCTACAAGCTCGCGTTGCATCCGCCGAGCGGTGACTCGATCTTCTACGACGTCACCCAGGGCAGCAATGACGTCGGCCCGTTCATCCAGTCCAGTGGCGCGGCGCTCGGATGCTGCACGGCCGCCACCGGCTTCGATGAGGCGAGTGGTTGGGGTGGTATCGACCTGGCGCAGTTCGCGCTCGACGCCGAATCCGCGCAGGCCACGCTCGCCAACGTCACGATGAGGGTCGCTTCGAAGCAGCACCCGTTTGCCGATCGCGGCATCAAAGCCAAGGTCCACTGCAGTGCAAGCTGCGACGTGCGCGTGCGCGCGAAGGTTGTGATCCGGCACAAGACGCCGTTCACCGACTACTCCAAGCTCGTCTACATCCGTGCGGGGACCACCGCGACGGTGACGATCGGCTTCACGCCGGCCCAGATGAAGAACCTCGCTCCGGTGATCACCGACGAGACGACGGCGAGCGCAAGCGTGACCGCCGCGCTCGTCGATCCCAGCGGCAACATCGAGAATCAGACGACCACCGTTCTCTTGCCGATCAGCAGCTGAACGGCTCGTCGAACCGAGCGATTGCGGGCCCAGGACGGTGTCGCGGGAAAAGCTTGGAAAAGCTAAGCCGACCTGTCATAATCTGAGTCACCAAGACTTAGATTTTTCGGACCACGAGAGGCCGACACCACATGCAAGCGGACCGCTTCACGATCAAATCCCAGGAGGCGCTCGAGGCCGCACAGCGGCTCGCGGAGGAGCGCCGCAACCCACAGACCCGTCCCGAGCACCTGCTCGCCGTGCTGCTTGAGCAGGAAGGTGGCGTGGTCGTGCCGGTACTGCGCAAGCTCGGCGTTGAGCCCGCAGCCGTGCGTGCGACCTTGAATCCCGCGCTGGAGGCGTTGCCGCGCCTCGCCAAGACGGGCAGCGCGCCTGAGCCGATCGGCGGCTCCCAGGAACTCGTTGAGGTCATGCGCGTCGCCGAGGAACAGATGCGCGAACTCGGCGACAGCTACATCTCCACCGAGCACTTGGTGTTGGCGCTCGCGACCGCGCCCGGAACCGTGGCCGACGTGCTGCGCTCGGTCGGGGCGACCCGTGAGGCGCTGCTGAAGGCGCTGCAGGAGGTTCGTGGCAGCCACAAGGTCACCGACCAGAACCCNNGAGGACAAGTTTCAGGCGCTGGAGAAGTACGGCCGCGACCTCACCGAGGCGGCCTCGCTCGGCCAGCTCGACCCGGTGATCGGTCGCGACGACGAGATCCGTCGCGTGATCCAGGTGCTCTCGCGCCGTACCAAGAACAATCCGGTGCTGATNNGGCGTCGGCAAGACCGCGATCGCCGAAGGGCTCGCGCAGCGGATCGTCTCCGGCGACGTGCCCGAGGGGCTCAAGGATCGCCGCGTCGTCTCGCTCGATATCGGAGCGCTGATCGCCGGTGCCAAGTACCGCGGCGAGTTCGAGGACCGCTTCAAGGCCGTGCTCAAGGAGATCAAGGACGCGGCCGGTGGCGTCGTGCTGTTCATCGATGAGTTGCACACGATCGTCGGTGCCGGCGGCTCTGAGGGCGCGGTCGACGCCGCCAACCTCTTGAAGCCGATGCTCGCCCGCGGCGAGCTGCGCGCGGTCGGTGCCACAACGCTTGACGAGTACCGCAAGTACATAGAGAAGGATCCGGCGCTCGAACGGCGCTTCCAGCCGGTCAGGGTGGAGGAGCCGAGCGTGGAGGACACGATNNACGATCGCGATCCTGCGCGGCCTCAAAGCCCGTTACGAGGTCCACCACAAGGTTCGGATCACGGACACGGCACTGGTCGCCGCAGCCACCATGTCGGATCGTTACATCGCCGACCGGTTCCTGCCCGACAAGGCCATAGACCTGGTCGACGAGGCCGCCTCAAAGATCCGGATGGAGATCGACTCCAAGCCGGTTGAGATCGATGAGGTCGACCGCCACATCCTGCAGCTCGAGATCGAGCTGCAATCGCTCGGCACCGCTGAATCGGACGACGCCGGCACCAAGACCCGGCGCGACCAGCTGGAGCAGACACTGGCCGAAGAGCGCGAGCGCTCAGCCGCGATGAACGCCGAGTGGCAGCAGGAGAAGCAGACGATCGGCGCCGTTGCCGATCTCCAGGAGCGCTTGGAGCAGGCCGCGACCGAGCTCGAGCAGGCGCGCCGTGGCAGCGATCTGGAGCGCGCGGCCGAGCTGCAGTACGGCACGATCCCAGAGCTGACCAAGCGGCTTGAGGCAGCCGAGCGGGCTGAGGACGACGCTGCTGATCAGCGGATCAGCAGCGGAGCGAATCGCTACCTCAAGGAGGAGGTCGACGCGGAGGACATAGCGGAGGTCGTCTCCAAGTGGACGCGCGTGCCGGTCACGCGCCTGCTCGAGGGTGAGATCGAGAAGCTCGTGCATATGGAGGACCGTTTGCATCAGCGCGTGATCGGCCAGGATGAGGCGGTCGGCGCAGTCTCGAGTGCACTGCGGCGTTCGCGGGCGGGCCTGCAGGATCCGGATCGGCCGATCGGCACGTTCCTGTTCCTCGGCCCGACCGGTGTCGGCAAGACCGAGCTGGCGCGGGCGCTCGCCGAGTTCATGTTCGACTCGACCGAGGCGATGATCCGGATCGACATGAGCGAGTACATGGAGAAGCACTCGGTCTCACGGCTGGTCGGGGCGCCTCCCGGCTACGTCGGTTACGAACAGGGCGGTCAGCTGACCGAGGCTGTGCGTCGCCGCCCGTACGCGGTGGTGCTGCTCGACGAGGTCGAGAAGGCGCACGCCGATGTCTTCAACGCGCTGCTGCAGGTGATGGACGACGGTCGCCTGACCGACGGTCAGGGCCGCACTGTCAGCTTCAAGAACGTCGTCTTGATCATGACCTCGAACATCGCCGGTGGCCGCCGCGGCGCCGAGAACAACTTCAAGCCCGAGTTCATCAACCGTCTCGATGACATCGTCGAGTTCGAGCCGCTCGATCGTGAGCAGCTCGGCGAGATCGTGGACCTGCAGGTCGAGCGTGTGATCGCCCGGGTGGCGACGCGCGGGATCGACTTGGTGCTCAGCGACGGTGCCCGCACGTTGCTCGGTGACTTGGGCTACGACCCGACCTACGGTGCCCGGCCGCTCAAGCGGGTTGTGCAGAAGCAGTTGGTCGACCCGCTCGCGCTAGCGGTTCTGCAGGGCGAATTCACGGCCGGCGACCGTGTCGAGGTGGAGGCCGTGGATGGCGCCATCACCTTCGAGACCGTCGCCAGCGCCGTCGAAGTCGCCTAGGTCCGCCACCCACCGAGCGCTCGCCCCGGCCCGCTCGGCTCAGTCGCTCGTACCGATCATGTGAATCCACCTCCGGAATCCGGAGGTGGATTCACAACGTTCAAGCTCGACTGGCCGCTCACCCTGGACGATGCCGAATCGGGCGATTGGTGGGCGCCTGCGAAAGTTTCCAAGAGAACCCTTGACTTTGTCCCACAAAGTGGGATAGCTTTGCGGCACAAAGTCAGTTTGTCCCACAAAGTCGGATCTGGGACACAACGCTTCTCGAATGGAGAGGGAGGGACCATGAATGGCACGGCAGACATAGACCGGACGGTGATCACGGACGAAGAGGGCGGGCTCGACCCGCGCCAGGCAGCAGAGCTGCTGAAGCAGACGGAGGCCCGGACCAAGCGCGAGTTCGACTTCGCGCCTCCGTGGCTCTCGTTGTTCGGCGCGGGATTGCTGCTGATCGCATACGGCGGGCTCTACATGGCGGCTCGCGACGAGCACCCGTACAAAGGCCCGCACGGGGCTTGGCTGCTGGTCGTGCCGGTTGTCATCGTCAGCTCGGTCACCGTGCGGCTGCGTCTGTTCGACAAGGTCTCGTCCGGGCTCACAGGCCCCACGCAGCTGCGTATCCACGCGACCAGTGCGACGATCGTGCTCGGGTTTATCTGCATCTACACCTTCGATGCGGCGCTGCGCCACGCGGGCGCGAGCTACTCGATCGTCTACGGCGTGTTCGACTCCGCCGCGCCGATTCTGCTGCTCGGCGCGATGGGTGCGGCCAACGCCGCCTGGCGCCAGGACTGGGTGACAATGGGCTCGGCCATGGGGCTGATGGCGGTCGCCACCGGAGCGGCATTCGCGAGCCCGGCCGGCTCCTGGGCTGTGATCGGCATCGGCGGCTGCGTCGTTCTGCTGGCCAACGCCGCGGTCAAGGTCGGGCTGCAGCGGCGATGACGACCGAACCGATCGACGAGCCGGGCGCGGCGGCCCCTGATCAGGTGGCGGAAACGCCTGCCACCGTCTCGACCGAGCTCGACCCGGTGATCCATGTTCCGGCCCGTCTGCGGCTGATGGCGACGCTGGCGGCACTCAGGGACGGGGACTCGCTCAGCTTCACGCGCCTGCAGGACATGATCGGCCTGACGCCGGGCAACCTGATCACGCACCTGCGCAAGCTCGAGGAGGTCGGGTACGTGGTGAGCTCCAAGACGGTGATCAAGCTCGTGCCTCAGACCAGCGTCGGGCTGACCAACCGCGGCCGGGCGGCGCTCGACTCCTACCGCGAAGCGTTGCGGGAGCTGCTCGGCGGGCTGTAGGCTAAGCCCGTCGAGTAGAGGAGCCAGACCATGCCCACCTACATCATGCTCACGACGCTCTCACCCGAGGGCGTGCAGACGATCAGGAACAACCCGGCGCGAATCCGTGAGGTCAACCGCGAGATCGAACAGCTCGGTGCGACAGTCAAGGCCCAGTGGGCCACGCTCGGCGAGTACGACTTCATCAACGTGATCGAGGCGCCCGATGAGCGCACGATGGCGCGGGTCTCAGTCGAGCTCGGGTCCCGCGGCACCGGCAAGTACGAGACCCTGGTCGCGATCCCGATAGACGACTTCATCGGTCTGCTCTAGAACGCGGCTATCCGCCGGCTGAAGGCCTGACCGGCAGGCGGATCACTACATTCCAACGTGTGAGCAATCCACGCGTCTTGGTGGTCGGCAACGGTGCCCGTGAGCACGCGATTCTGCATGCGCTGGCGCGGTCGTCGCATCAACCAGAGTTGCTGTGCGCCCCGGGCAACGCCGGCATCGCCGACGTCGCCCGGGTAGTGCCGATCCCGGTCGACGACATGCCAGCGCTCGTCAACCTGGCGGTCACAGAACAGGTTGATCTGGTCGTGGTTGGCCCTGAGGGGCCGCTTGTCGCAGGCCTCGCCGACGAGCTCCAGGAAGCATCGATCCTCTGCTTCGGCCCGACCAAGGCCGGCGCCGAGCTCGAGGGCTCAAAGGCGTTCTGCAAGGAGATCATGGAAGCGGCCGAAGTCCCCACCGCCGCCTATCGAGTCGTCACGACCGTCGAGGATGGGCTGCGGGCGATCGCGCAGATCCAGCACGGCCGTTACCCGACGGTGATAAAGGCCGACGGCCTGGCCGCGGGCAAGGGCGTGATCATCGCCGCCGACGAGCATGAGGCGAAAGCGGCGCTCGAGACATTGCTGATCGAACATCGCTTTGCGACCAGCCAGGTCGTGGTTGAGGAGTACCTCGTTGGAGCGGAGGTCTCGCTGCTGGCCCTGTGCGACGGCGTGCGCGCCGTGCCGCTCGCCTCGGCCCAGGACTACAAGCGCATCTTTGACGGTGATGGCGGTCCCAACACCGGCGGCATGGGCTCCTACTCGCCGGTGCCCGCGATCGACCAGCAAGCGGCAGTTGCGCTGACCGCCCGCATTCACCAGCCCGTGCTCGACGAACTCAAGCGTCGCGGGATCCTCTTCCACGGGGTGCTCTACGCCGGCCTGATGCTGACCGCCGACGGCGTAAAGGTGCTGGAGTTCAACGCCCGCTTCGGCGATCCGGAGACGCAGGCGATCCTGCCGCGCCTGAAGAGCGATCTGCTTGAGCTGCTGGTGGCGGCCAGCACCACCGGTGGGCTCGACGGGATCGAACTTGAGTGGGACTCGGACAGCGCCGTCACAGTTGTGTTGGCGAGCGCCGGCTACCCCGAGTCCTCCTCTGCCGGTGACGTGATCAGCGGGCTTGACGGCGCGCGCTCGGACGTCGCCGTCACCCACGCCGGAACGGCGCTCAACGACGACGGTGAAACGGTGACCGCCGGTGGCCGCGTGCTGAGCGTCACGGCGCTCGGCCCCGATACTGCCGCGGCGCGCGTCACTGCCTATGCTGCCCTCGACACAATTGACTTCCCCGGCCGCCAGTTGCGACGGGACATCGCTGAGAAAGTGGTGCATACATGAGTGAACTTGAACCTGAAGCCATACCCCAGACCGAAGTAGCATCTGACTCGATAGCCGACCCCGCCACCGCATTTGCAGACCTCGACGTCGACGCACCGCGGGTCGGCATCATCATGGGCTCGAAGAGCGATCTGCCCGCGATGGAGAAGGCTGAAAAGGAGCTGACCGAGCGCGGTATCCGCAGCGAGGTCCGGGTCATGTCGGCCCATCGTGATCCCGAGGTCGTCGCTGACTACGCCAAGAACGCGCGCATGCGCGGCCTGCGTGTGATCATCGCCGGCGCCGGTCTCTCGGCGGCGCTGCCGGGTGTGGTCGCGGCGCACACCGACCTCCCCGTGATCGGCGTGCCGTTGACCTCGAGTACCTCGATCGCGGGTGGCCTCGACGCGCTGCTCTCGATCGTCCAGATGCCGCCGGGCGTGCCGGTCGCGACCGTTGGCGTCGATAACGCAAAGAACGCCGCAGTACTGGCGGCGCGGATCCTCGCGGCGTGAGCCGAGGGGATTGCTGGAGCTTCGGCAGAAGGCTGTCTGACCGATGATCGATCGCTACACACGCAAGGAACTTGGTGAGCTGTGGTCCGACCATGCTCGCTTCGAGGCGCTGCGTAGGGTCGAGGTCGCCGCCTGCGAGGAGATGGACGGTCCCACCGCGGACGACCTGGACGCAATCCGCGCAGCGACTTTCACGGTCGACGCGATCAACGAGCGCGAGAGGACGACCGATCATGACGTCGCCGCGTTCGTGGACGTACTCTCGGAGTCCGCCGGTGCCCCCGGCCGCTGGATCCACTACGGCCTGACCTCCAGCGATGTCCTGGACACGGGCCTCGCGCTTCAGATCCAGGCGGCCGGTGAGCTGATCCTGCCCGACTCCAAGGCGCTGGTCGAGGCGCTTGCAGAGAAGGCGCGCGAGCACAAGCAGACGCTCTGCGTCGGGCGCACGCATGGCATCCACGCCGAGCCGACGACCTTCGGGATCAAGCTCGCCGGGTTCGCCTTTGAGGCGCACCGCAACGTCGAGCGGCTCGATCGCGCGTTCAGGCAGGCGTCAGTGGGGGCGCTCTCAGGCGCTGTCGGGACCTACTCGGCCACCTCACCTGAGTTCGAGCGCCGCGTGCTCAAGCGGCTCGGGCTGCAAGCCGAGCCGGTCTCCACGCAGGTCGTCCCGCGTGATCGCCACGCGGAACTGCTTGAGGCGATAGCGCTCGCCGGTGCCGGTCTGGAGCGGCTCGCGACCGAGATCAGGCACCTGGCGCGGACCGAACTCAGCGAGGCGCGGGAGCCGTTCACAGTCGGGCAGAAGGGCTCGAGCGCGATGCCGCACAAGCGCAATCCGATCAAGACCGAGCAGATCACCGGTCTCGCGCGACTGCTGCGCGGCTACTCTCAGGCGGCGCTTGAGAACGTCGCGCTCTGGCATGAGCGCGACATCTCGCACTCNNAGCGTGGAGCGGATCATCCTGCCCGACGCGACGATCCTGCTCGACCACATGCAGCGTCGCATGCTCGGCGTGATCCGCGGGCTGGTGGTCGATCCGCGGCGCATGCGTGAGAACCTCGACCTCACCTACGGCGCGCTCTTCTCGCAGCGGCTGCTGTTGGCGATCGTGGCGCGCGGCTCGAGCCGTGACGATGCCTACCGGATCACCCAGCGCCTCGCCCAGGAGGCGCTCGATGAGCGCGTCCATCTGCGCGAGCTTCTGCACAACGATCCCGCCGGCGAGGGACTTGACCTCGAAGCCCTATTCGACTTTGCTCCTTACATCCGTTATTCAGATGAGATAGTTGGACGGCTGGACGCGCTTCCCCTATGACCTCATTCGCCCACACCTGTTACCGCATCAACGAGATCGACCGCTCGGTCGCGTTCTACGAGGCGCTCGGCTTCCAAGAGCTGCGGCGCATGCCGATCCGCGAAGAGGCGATCAACGTCTTCATGGGCCTGCCTGAGGATGACCTGGCGCCGCGCCTCGAACTGACCTTCAACTTCGGTCGCACCGAGCCGTACGAGATCGGGACCGGCTACGGCCACATCGCGATCACCACCACGGACCTTGATGCGATGCTCGAGCAGCTCGCCGGGCTCGGGATCGAACCCGAGCGCCCTCCGTACACCGTCAGGGAAGGCGGCTCCAGGCTGTGCTTCGTCCGTGACCCAGATGGGTACCGGATCGAAGTTATCGAGCGTTCCTGAGCTCGGGCGTGATCAGCCCAGACGCTCACCCCAGACTGCGGGAGTTTGCGCAGGCGGTCAGATACTCGCCGACTGAGGTTCTGACGCTCGATTCCGAGCGCGTCGTCACCAGCCACAACCGCTCGTCCTCTTACACTTACGGGTACAAGCTGCCTAGCATCGTCGGCCACAAAGCGCAGGACGTGCTGCCGGATGACGAGACCCGTGAGAGCCGGCTCGAGTTCATCGACCGCGTGCTCTCGGGCGAGCAGATCCCGCCGTTTGAGCAGCGCCGCCTGACAGCGGATGGCGAGGCCGTATACGTCGAGATGTACGGCGGCCCGATCATGGACGACAACGGCGTGATTGTCGGGATGTTCGCGAGCTCACGCGATACGACCCAGGAGCGCCTGCGCCGGGCGGCGCGTGAACGCTCCGAGCGTCAGCTGAGCCAGTCCTTCCAGGCGGCCTCGATCGGGGTGCTGATGACCGACCTCGATGGTCACGTGACGCGCGTGAACCGGGCGATGTGCCGAATGCTGGGACGCCTGGAGGCAGATCTGCTCGGCAGGCCCTTTGAGTTGCTCAGCGAGCCCGCGGACGCTCGCGCCGTTCCCGAAGCGACGCGCCACGACACTGACGAGGCGGCCGGACTCGACATTCGCACCAGGCGCTACGAGCACCCCGACGGCTACGAGATCTGGGTCGAGCTGTTCGTCTCGCTGGTCACCGACGCCGACGGCGCGCCCTCGCACTACGTGATTCAGGGACAGGACATCACCCAGCGCCATGAGCACGAGCAGCGCCTCCAGTACATGGTCGACCACGATCCGCTGACCGGCCTGTTGAACCGTCGCGGCTTCGATCACGGTCTGCGCGAGCGGCTGCGCAACGCCGATCCGGCCGCGACCAAAGGCGCCCTGCTGCTGATCGATATCGACGGCTTCAAGCGCTTCAACCACGCCCGCGGCCACCGAGCCGCCGATCAGGCCGTCAAGGAGATCGCCGCGGCGCTGGCCGCAGCCAGGCGCGATTTCAGCCTCATTGGACGGCTCGGGAGCAACTCGTTCCTGATCTTCCTGGAAGGGGTCGAGCGCACCCACGCCGAGCTGATCGCGCTGGAACTGTCGCCGCAAATCACCGCCGCCGGCGAACGTGTCTTCAGGGACCCAGAGTCGCCGGTCACGGCCAGCATCGGCATCGCATTTCCGCAGAGCAACGGGCGCGACGCCGTGGACAACCTGCTGGACCACGCGGCCAGCGCGCTCTACGCCGCCAAGGAGTGGGGCGGAAATCGCTACGCGATCTACTCGCCAGAGGATTGATCGCGTTGCGCGCGCATGCGCGCCGCGTCGCGCGGACGGCGCGGGTCACGGCATCCAGATCGCCGCGGGCTGCCCCGACCAGATAGGGCGCGCGCGGGTCGATCACCGACGCCAGCAGGCTCAGGAACCGGCGGGTCGCGGCGACGTCGGCTGTCACCGCGGCGAGGTCGGTGCCGCTGCCGTAGTCATCGTCGGCGCTGAGCTGAGTCCCGCAGCGCATCCTCCAAGACCTCGTGGCAGCGGATCGTGAAGTAGGTCATGCCGAGCTTCGTCGCGGGTAGCTCGGCGTCGAGCTTCTGGTCGACCAGCTGGGCCACGAGCCTTTGCAGCGTGCGCGTATCCGCTCGAGCGGCCTTGAGGTCGCGCCTGCGCCAGAGATCGGTCTCGACCTTGTGGAAGCCGTTGAAGTCCGCACTGGGGGCTCTGCTGTGAACGGCTGCAGGCGCCGTGAGCGGGAGGTCTACGCCGCGGTGAGCGCGGGACGCTCAAAGCCGGGAATCCAGCTGATGAACTCCTCGGCTGCGACCGGCATGCTGAAGTAGTGCCCCTGGGCACGGTCACAACCGAGCGCCGCGAGCCGCTCGAGCGTCTCGAGGTCCTCAACGCCTTCTGCGATCACCCGCAGACCGAGCGCGTGGCCGAGGTCGACGGTCGAGCGCACGATCACCATGTCGCTCTCGTCGGTCAGCATCGGGGTCACGAACGAGCGGTCGATCTTGAGCTCGTGGACCGGAAGCATG
The DNA here is from genome assembly GCA_003137075.1 of Solirubrobacterales bacterium. Classification (GTDB taxonomy): domain Bacteria; phylum Actinomycetota; class Thermoleophilia; order Solirubrobacterales; family Solirubrobacteraceae; genus Palsa-465. The sequence goes on along the minus strand of PLES01000062.1, from coordinate 20,672 downwards.
CGCAGGTTGGCCAGCGACGAGTGGCCGGTGCCGAAGTCGTCGACCGCCAGGCGCACGCCCAGCTCGCTGAGCTCGCGAACCGTGGCGAGTGCGCGCTCGGGGTCGGACATGATCATGCTCTCGGTGATCTCAAGCTTGAGGAAGCGCGGCGGCAGGCCATGACGTGCCAGCAGCTGGTCGACCTGCGAGGGCAGCAGCGGGTCGTGCAGGTTGCGGACCGAGAGGTTTACGGAGACGGTCAGCTCGCGGCCCTCGGCGTGCCAGCCGGCGCACTTGATGATCGCGTTGGTCAGCACGGTCGTGGTCAGCGGGCCCATCAGGCCGGTCTGCTCTACCACCTCGATGAAGGCGCCGGGCTGCAGCAGCCCGAGCCGTGGGTGCTGCCAGCGAACCAGCGCTTCGGCGCCGTGAACGGTGCGGGTGGTGAGATCGACCATCGGGTGAAAGTGCACGATGATCTCGTTGTCGCGCTCGAGCGCCCGGCGGAAGTCGCTGACCATGCTCAGACGTGAGGTCGAGTGGTTGTCCTGATCGGCGGAGAAGATCCGGAAGGCGTCACCGTGGCCCTTGGCCGCGTACATCGCGATGTCGGCCCGGCGCAGCAGCGTTTGCGCGTCGATGCCGTTCTCCGGGTAACGGGCGATGCCGATGCTGCCGTCCACCTCCAGGGTGATGTCCTCCAGCGCGACCGGCTCGCGCACACAGCGCAGCACCTCGTCGACTATCTGGCCAAGCGCGATCACGTCATCGCTGCGGCGGGCCGGCAGGATCGCGAACTCGTCGCCGCCGAAGCGCGCCACGAGGCCGCGCTCACCGACGCGCGCGGCCAGCCGCGGGCCGAGGTCGGCCAGCAGATCGTCACCGAACTGGTGCCCGAGCGTGTCGTTGATGTCCTTGAAGTGATCGAGGTCGAGCAGCAGCACGCCGAACGTGGCGCCGGTCTGGTGGGAGTTCTTGATCTCCGCGTCAAGCCGGTCGCTGAACTCCTTGCGGTTGGCAAGGCCGGTCAGCTCATCAGTGGTGGCCACGATCCTCAGTTCCTCACCGCGCCGCTGCGAGAGCAGCAGCTCGCCGACCAGCCGCTGGAAGACCACCAGCACGATCGCCACCATCGCGAGCCCTGTGGCGCCGGTCGCGTCGGTGAGATACACCGCCACGAGCGTGAGCACGGCCGAGACAAGCTCAGCCGTGATGATCGGCTTGAGCCCGGCCGCCCGCTCCCTTACCGAGATGCCCTTGACCAGACACTCATAGCCGACAACCATGGTGAAGTTGAGCGTGAGCGCGACCATGAACGTGCCGAACACCAGCAGGTAGTAGGGGGCACCCTTGTAGTTCCATCCGGTCGGATGCTGAATCGCATGGAACATCAGCCCGCTGAGCAGCGGGAACCACGCGAACGTGACCAGGTTGTTCCGCAAGACGTGGGCTTTCTCTCGCCAGCGGAACCAGCTGATCCCGATCGCCAGCACACCGACGATCGCGGCCTCTGCCCCGCCCAACACGACCGCCGCGAGGATGATTCCCATAAAACTGCCCGAGATGTTCGTGGCGCCGGACGGGAGCGCGGTCGCCGTCAGCTCGCTCGTGACCGCCAGCGCGATCAGCGTCAGCAGCTCCCAGATATTCCAGTTATTCGTGTGTGCCGTCAGCGCTGCAACTGCGACAGCCCCGGCAAAAAGCAGGCGGTGGATCATCGCCACCGCGCGCGGGCTTACCGCTTGGCGACGCGTCGAAGCGGCCGGTGCAGCACCGATGAGGGCGGTATCGGTCATAGACTGGTTAACGGGGGAGTTCTCGCGGTCGGCACAAGTTCCTGCGCGTTTACAGAGGAATTGCGCGCCTTTTCAGGAGCACACTCACTGATATCGGCCGATTTCTCAGGGTCCTGAGCGACCGGTGACAGTCGTGCACGATCGATCGGCCGCATTCCGATCACGATCACGACTATCGCGACGCCGATGGCCGACAGCGCATAGGCGTCGCGAGGCGACGTCGCCGCGGTCACCGCGCCACCGATGATGAAGCCGAGCGCCGGCATCAATTGATTGATTCCCTCGAGCACCGACATCACCGCACTCTGGGTTGAAATCGGGATCCGCTCCTGCACCGCCGTCACCGCGGCAATCCAGCCAGCGCCGTTACCGATGCCCCCCAGCGCCGAAAAGAGGCAGGCAACGGCAAGCGTCGGCGAGACCGCCAGCCCGGCGTAGGCGAGCACCATCAGAACCGTGCTGATCCCTAGCAGCCGCATCAGCCGCATCTGACCAAGCGTCGCGAACGCCGTGCCGCCGAGCACCGTACCGACGCCCCAGGCACCGAGCAGGAAGCCGTAGCCCCGGTCGCCGGCGTGCAGCGTCTGCTTGGCAAACACGACCTCAATCGGAACCGGGATCGAACCGAGCAGGAATATGGCGCCGGCCGCGACGAGCAGACGCCGGACCGAGGAGTACTCGCGCAGCACGTCGATGCCCGCGCGGACGCGACCCCTGAATCCCGCCTCACGGTCACTCTCNNCTTCCAGGCGACCGCCGCGCCGGCAAGCGCTGGACCCGCGGCCATGCTGACCATCGCCCCGAGGTTGAGGATCGCGTTGCCTTCTCGTAGCAGCTCACGCTTCAGCAGCCAGGTCGCGCTGGCGCTGCGGGTGAGCGCCTTGGCTGCGATCGCAAGCATCCCGTCGAACGCGCTCAGCCCGAGAATGCCTGGCAGCGAGAAGTGATGGGCGAGCAGAGCCATGCCCGCAAAAAAGGCCCCCTCGAGTACATACAGACAAGGCAGCGCGACACGGGCCGGCAGCGCCTCGGCCCTGACGGTCAGCAGCGGCGCCAGCAGTGCTGGCAGGAAACGCAGCGTGAGGAAGAGCGTCGCTGTGGCAAGCGCGCTGCCGGTGCGGTCGAAGACGAGGATCGCCAACGCGATCTCCCCGAACCAGTTTCCGAGGTCGTTGACCCAGTAGCCGGCCGCCAGGTGGCGAAAAGTGGATGACCGCAGCGGCCTTGTGTCCAGCATGCTCTAACGCCCGGTTATGAGCGGCATAACCAACTGGTGTCTACCGGAGCGCGGCGCACTCAGGCAAGGTTCCACGCGTAACAAGTAAGACCTTCTGGTACTCCAAGACGGACACGCAGAAAGGAACGGCAATGGCCCTCCGCGGAACCTGATTCCTTCATCTTGACCTGTGAGGCTGAGGAGCCTAATCGTGTGGGGCTCCTCAGCCCCCCTGTCAGAACAAATCTGACCCAGTCATCGGCACGCTCGGCACCGAGCTTTAGTAGATCGTGCAATTTTCCTGTCATCCGTCCAGTACGGCGCGCCCGACTGAGGGGTGCCTTATTGTGCGCGCATGTCCGCCGTCGCCAGTCAACCGGATAAGGACGGAGAAGTCGCATCCGTCGCGGCGCGCGGCCATACACCGGTCCGGGAGCCTGAAGTAGCTGAGCTACGAGCCTTCGTCGCCGCGGCAACACTCGGCAGCATCGCCGAAGCTGCCCGCGCAATGAACATCAGCCAACCGGCGATGTCCAAGAAGTTGAAGGCGCTGGAATCGGTCGCCGGAGCGGACCTCTTCGAACGGTCGACGCGTGGCGTCCGCCTGACGCCCGCCGGCGTACAGCTGTACAGCGCCGCGCGCAAGCTGCTCCACAGCGCCGACACGGTCCAAGCGCTGATCGCCAGCCCAGCCCCGGCGATGCCGGTACGGATCGCATCGAGCCCAACCGTCGCCGAACTGCGTCTGCCGCAGGTGCTGACGCAGATCGCCACCCTCGAGCACAGCCTCACCGCCGAGCTGATCAGCGCCAACTCAGTCCTCGTGCGCGAGCTTGTTCTCGAGGGACGCTGTGATCTGGGCATCGTCAGCATCGACCCTTACCGCCAGCTCGACGACGGTCTTGAAGAGCGCGTCGTCTGGCGTGACGAGCTGGTGATCATCGTGCCCCCAGGGCATCCCTGGGCGTATCTGGACGACGTGCCGATCGACGAATTCGCCCGCACGCCGGTGGTCCAGCGTGACCCATGGTCCAACTCGAGCCGCCTGGTCACCACGATGCTCGAGCGCGCCGGCTACGAGCGCGTCGAACCGACCACTGCGATCGGCAGTACCGCCGGCCTGATCGCCACCGCACTTGCAACCAGTACGCCCGCGCTGCTCTCGTTGATGTCGGCCAAGGCTCAGCCGGAGATGGAGTTTGAAATCCGCCGAGTCGAAGGACTGCGCTTCGGGCTTGAGTTCGCCCTCGTCTGGGCAGGCGCGATGCTCGATCTGAACCCGTCCGTGCAGACCGTCGCGGGCCACATCCTTGATTTACCCTTCGCCCGCGCCAAGCGCGCCCCCTGAGGGTTTCAGGCGACGCTTGGCGGCGTCCTCGGTCGCTTGTGTGCGTTCGCACACGGCGCTCCCTGCGTTCTTGCCAAGCATTCACCTGAAAGCCCTCAGGTCAGGTGCCCGGCGGTCCGGCCGGTATCAGCACCAAACGCTAGGATCGAGGCATGCCTGCTCTTACTGACCTCAAGCTGATCGCGTCCGGCAAGGTCCGCGAGATCTATGACCTTGATGATGAGCTGCTGCTCGTCGCTTCGGACCGGATCTCCACCTACGACGTGGTCCACCCCAACCCGATTCCTGACAAGGGTGCCGTGCTCACCGGGATCTCCGCATTCTGGTTCGAGCAGACGGCGAGCATCGTTCCCAACCACGTGGTCTCGTATACAGACGGCGTTCCCGCCGAAGCGCGTGGACGCGGGACGGTCGTCAAGAAGCTCAAGATGTTGCCGGTCGAGTGCATCGTGCGCGGTTACATCACCGGATCCGGCTGGAAGGACTACCAGGCCAGCGGCACCGTCTCCGGTGTCACCCTTCCTGAAGGTCTAAAGGAATCCGATCAGCTGCCGGAACCGATCTTCACGCCGTCCACCAAGGCTGACGTCGGCCACGATGAGGCGATCGACTTTGAGCGCGCCGCCGAACTGATCGGCGACCGCGAGCTCGCTGAGCGTCTGCGGGACGTCTCGATCGCGGTCTACAAGCACTGCGCGACCCATGCGCGCGAGCACGGCGTGATCCTCGCCGACACCAAGTTCGAGCTGGGACTTGACGCGGACGGAGTGCTGACGCTCGGCGACGAGGTCTGCACGCCTGACTCCTCGCGCTTCTGGCCGGCCTCCGACTATGCGCCAGGTCGCGGCCAGGCGAGCTTCGACAAGCAGTTTGTTCGTGACTGGGCCTCCTCAACCGGCTGGGATAAGACCCCGCCCGCGCCGGAGATCCCCGCTGACGTCGTCAAACGCACGCGTGAGAAGTACATCGAGGCCTACGAACTGATCACCGGTCAGCCCTTCAGCGAGTGGCTCTCACGCACGGGCGCGTCTGCCTGATGCGCGTACGCGTCCTGATTCGCCCGAAGGCTGGGATTCTCGATCCGCAGGGTCAGGCCGTTGAGCGAGCGCTGCCGGCGCTCGGCTTCAGTGGCGTTGAGAACGTCCATGTCGGACGTTTGGTGGAGCTTGACGTCGACGACACCGCCCAGCTTCCATCGATGTGTGAGCGGCTGCTCACCAACCCGCTGATCGAGGACTACGAGATCGTCAATGTCTGAACCGCAGAGAGCGGTAGCGACCGGTCAAGCGAGGCTGGATGCCGAGCCTCTCCGTCAGACCGTAGGGCTGGATGCCCTGCGGAGGATTTCATGAAGCCATGAAGTTCGGTGTAATCCGCTTCCCCGGTACCTGCGACGACGTCGACGCACAACTAGCAGCACAGCGAGTCGGTGACGCGGAGCTGCTGTGGCACCGCGACCGCGACCTCAAGGGCGTCGACGCGGTGATTGTCCCCGGCGGTTTCTCCTACGGTGACTATCTGCGGGCAGGCGCGATCGCCCGCTTCGCCCCGGTCATGGAAGAGGTGATCGAGTTCGCTCACGCGGGCGGACTCGTGCTCGGAATCTGCAACGGCTTCCAGATCCTCTGTGAAGCGGGTCTGTTGCCCGGAGCCCTGCTGATCAACGACCACCTCAAGTTCGTCTTCCGCCAGGTCAACCTTGAGGTCGTCGACCCCAACACACCTTTCACACGCGAGTGTCCGCCGACGCTCTCGATCCCGGTCAAGCACACCACCGGGCGCTATTACACGCCGACCCCTGTCCAGGTCGTGCTCCGGTACGCGCCCGGCAACAACCCCAACGGCTCGCAGGACGACATCGCCGGAGTCGTCAACAACGCCGGCAACGTCTTCGGCCTGATGCCACATCCGGAGCACGCCGTTGATCTGCTCACCGGATCCGAAGACGGTTTGAGGATCTTCGAGTCGATCCGCACCGCCGTCGGTGAGCGCGTCAAGGTGACCGTGTGAGCGCCGGCGCCCAGGGAGGGCGGGCCACATACCGCGAGCTCGGGCTGACCGACTCCGAGTACGACCTGATCGTCGAGGGCCTGGGCCGCGAGCCGAACGCCGTCGAGCTGGCGATGCTCTCGCTGATGTGGTCAGAGCACTGCGCCTACAAGCACTCCAAGAAGCTCCTGCGCCGCCTGCCCACGGAAGGTCCTCACGTGCTCGTCGGCCCCGGTGAGAACGCCGGCGCCGTGGACGTCGGTAACGGCATCGCGATCGCCTTCAAGGTCGAGTCGCACAACCATCCGAGCGCGGTCGAACCCTTCCAGGGCGCGGCCACCGGCGTCGGCGGCATCCTGCGCGACATCTTCGCGATCGGCGCCCGTCCGATCGCGGTATTGGACAGTTTGCGGTTCGGCGAACCCGCCGACTCGCAGCGTTCGCGCTACCTGCTTGAGCACGCCGTCGCCGGCATCGGCCACTACGGCAACTCGATCGGCGTCCCAACCGTCGGCGGTGAGATCTACTTCGAGTCGAGCTACGAACAGAACTGCCTGATCAACGCGATGGCCGTGGGTATGGCGCCGCACTCACGCCTGACGTCCGCCGCAGCCGCCGGGCCCGGCAACGTCCTGATCCTGTTCGGCGCGCTGACCGGCCGTGACGGCATCGGCGGCGCCTCGGTGCTGGCCAGCGCCGAGCTCGGCGAGGGTGACGATGCCAAGCGCCCGACCGTCCAGATCGGCGACCCCTTCGCCGAGAAGAAGCTGATGGAGTGCAGCCTCGAGCTGCTCGACCGCGAGCTGCTGGCCTCGCTTCAGGATCTCGGCGCCGCCGGCCTCACCTCCTCAGCCTCGGAGATGGCCAGCAAGGGCGAGGTCGGGCTCGACGTCGACATCACCAAGATCCCGCTGCGCGAGGCCGACATGGAGCCGTTCGAGATCATGGTTTCCGAGTCGCAGGAGCGCATGCTCTGCGTGGTTGAGCCCGACAAGGTCGCGGCAGTGCTCGCGGTCTGCGAGCACTGGGACATCCTCGCGACCGCGATCGGCAGCGTCACCGAGCAGCCGCTCTTCCGGATTCTCAACGGCGACGAGGTCATCGGCGAGCTGCCGGTGCCGTTGCTGGTGGATGACTGCCCGCTTTACGACCTTGAGCCAGCGGCGCCTACCGCCCCGCTCTACGCAGGTGGCGATCAGCGGATCGCCACCGACGCCGCCCCGGCCGACACGCTGTTGGCGCTGCTCGCGAGCGCCAACATCAGCTCACGTCGCCCGATCTTCGAGCAGTACGACCCAGTCGTTCAGTCGCGCACCGTGCGCCGCCCCGAGCAGGCCGACGCCGCCGTGCTGGCGTTGCCGGTGCTTGACGTCGACAGCGGTGCGGCCGGCGCCCCGGTCCCGGCGATAGCGATTTCGATCGACGGCAACGGCCGCCGCGTCGCGGTTGACCCGCGCGCCGGCGCCGCCGAGGCCGTCTACGAGTGCGCCGCGAACCTCGCGTGCGTCGGCGCGACGCCGCTCGGGCTGACCAACTGCCTGAACTTCGGTAACCCGGAGAAGCCCCACGTCGCCTGGCAGCTGAGTCAGGCGATCGACGGTCTCGCGCAGGCCTGCCGCGACCTCGAGGTGCCGGTCGTCGGCGGCAACGTCTCGCTCTACAACGAGTCGCCCGACGGTCCGATCCTGCCGACCCCGGTCGTGGGCATGGTCGGCACGCTGCCCGACGCGCGCCACGCCGCCTTCCTCGGGTTCGCCAACGAAGGTCACAAGATCGCGCTGGTCGGTGGCTTCAACCCCTCGCGCGACGGCTCGGAGCTGGCCAAGTTGCACGGCAGAGCGCCCGCTGGCGCACTGCCTGAAAAAGACGTCGCGGAGATCCGCACGACCCATCAGCAGGTCCGCGACGGCGTCAACTCCGGAGCTTTCCTCTCGGCGCACGACATCGCCGAGGGAGGCATCGCCGTGGCGCTTGCCGAGTGCGTGATCAGCTGCGGCCTCGGCGCCCGCATTGAACTTCCCGACGGTCTCGACCTCTTTGGTGAGGACTTCGGTACCGCTTTCATCGTCTCTGGCACGGCCGAGGATCTCGCCGGCCTGGAGATCATCGGTGAGGTCGGTGGTGACGCTCTGGAGATTGGGGGCGTGTTAGACCTTCCAATTTCCGGGCTCACCGAGGCGCACGCCTCGGGACTTGCAAACTTGCTCCGCTAGGCTTGTGCATCGTTCCCGAAATTCCCCTGTGCTCGGGCGGCGCCTGAACGCGTGGGGACCCACCCGCTTCGCGACAGATACCTCCAGTATCTGCCTTGCGAACCGTATGTCCCCCCGCACGCCCAGCCACTCGCCCGATCATCAGGCAAATCCCGGAACGACGCACTAGACAGGGGTTACCGATGGCAAGGCTCGACGATCATCGCGATGGACCGCGCGACGAGTGCGGAGTTTTCGGCATCTACGCGCCGGGACCGCTTCACGACGTCTCACGGCTCTCCTACTTCGCGCTCTACGCGCTCCAGCACCGCGGCCAGGAGTCGGCCGGGATCGCGACCGCCCCACTCGGCGGCGGCGTCATGGGGGTCCGCGACCAGGGGCTGGTCTCGCAGGTCTTTGACGAGCACACGCTGCGTTCACTGATCGGCGATGTTGCGATCGGGCATGTGCGTTACTCGACCACAGGCTCATCGGAGTGGGAGAACGCCCAGCCGATCGTGCGCGACGACATCCGCACGATCGCGCTCGCCCACAACGGCAACCTGATCAACGCCGTTGAGCTGCACAGCGAACTGCGCGGCAAGGATGTGCCGTTCCGCTCCACCTCAGACTCGGAGATCATCGCCGCGCTGCTCGCGACCCACCCCGCGGCGGAGCTTGAGGATGCGGTCGCGGATGTGTTGCCGCGTATGCACGGCGCCTTCTCCACCGTCGTGATGACCGATGACCGTGTCGTGGCCTTCCGCGACCCACAGGGTTTGCGCCCGCTGGCACTCGGCATGATCCCTGGTGACGGTGACGCCAAGGACGTGTACTGCGTTGCCAGCGAGTCATGCGCGTTCGATCTGATCGGCGCCACGTTCCTGCGTGAGATCCAGCCCGGCGAGGTCGTCACGCTCGACGCCTCCGGGGTACGCTCGCGGATCGTCGCCGGCGGCCAGCGCCACGCCTTCTGCGTCTTTGAGTACATCTACTTTGCGCGTCCCGACTCGATGATGGGTGGCCAGCGGCTGCAGGTCTCCAGAGCGCGCATGGGTGAGCTGCTCTGGCGGGAGAGTCCGGTCGAAGCGGATCTGGTGATCCCGGTCCCGGACTCCGGCAATGCCGCCGCGCGAGGCCTCGCGCGGGAGGCCAAGCTGCCCCAGGACGACGGCTTCATCAAGAACCGTTATGTCGCCCGTACCTTCATCCAGCCGGGACAGGCGCTGCGCAAGCACGGCCTGCGGCTCAAGTTCAACCCGCTGCCCGAGGTTGTCGGGGGCAAGCGCTTGATCGTCGTCGACGACTCGATCGTCCGGGGCAACACCACGCGTCAGATCGTGCAGATGCTGCGCGACGCCGGCGCGACCGAGGTGCACCTGCGGATCTCGGCCCCGCCGATCAAGCACCCGTGTTACTACGGCATCGACATGTCGACGCGCGAGGAGATGATCGCGCACGGGCGCACCGTGGACGAGGTGGCGGCCGAGGTCGGCGCCGACTCGCTGCACTACCTCTCGCTTGCTGGCGTCTACGAGGCGATCCGCGGCGATCGCTCAGCGCACTGTGACGCGTGCTTCAGCGGCGAGTATCCGCTGGCCGGCACCGAGGGATCTGGCGGCAAGTACTCGCTTGAGCTGCCGCTCGTCTCACCACGATGAGCCCGGAGAAGTCTTTGAAGGTCTCGGTGCTGGCTTCCGGCACCGGCACCAACCTGCAGGCCCTGATCGACCAGGTCCACGGGCGCGAAGGGATCGAGATCATCGGGGTTGCGTCCGACAAGCCAGACGCGCTCGCGCTCGATCGGGCCAGCTCAGCGGGCATCGAAACCGCGAGCTTCCCGGCCACCAACTACTCCGGGGATCGCATCGCGCGTGACGCCGCGCTGGCCGATTGGCTGCGCTCGCGCGGAACCCAGCTGGTCGTGATGGCCGGGTACATGCAGATAGTCGGGCCGGCCTTTCTTGATCGCTTCCCCGACGCGGTCATCAACCTGCACCCGGCGCTGCTGCCGGCCTTTCCCGGGATCGACGCCGTCAGTCAGGCGATCTCCTACGGGGTGAAGGTCTTCGGCGTGACCGTGCACTTCGTCGATGAGGGCGTCGACAGCGGCCCCGTGATCATGCAGCGTTCGGTTGAGCTGCCTGATGCCCGTGAGGTCGACGACGTGCTGCCTCACATCCACGCGATTGAGCACCAGATCCTGCCGGAGGTAGTGCGCCTGTTCGCGCGTGGCGCCGTGCGGATCGCTTCGACGCACCCGCGTCGCGTGCTTGTTGGGCCACTCGCAGTCCTTCCAGAACGGTAGAGTCGCGCTTATATGAGCGCTGGTACCAACGCCGCCGAGTCACTGCAGCCCTCTGAGCCCGGTGAGGTGCAGATCGGGCGAGCGCTTCTGTCGGTCTCCGACAAGGCCGGGATCGTTGAGTTCGCGCGTGGTTTGGCCGATCTTGGCATCGAGATCATCTCCACCGGCGGCACCGCTGCGGCGCTCGCGGACGCCGGCCTCACGGTCCGCACGATCACCGATCTCACCGGCTTTCCGGAGATCATGGATGGGCGTGTCAAAACGTTGCACCCAAAGCTCTACGCCGGACTGCTTGCGGTCCGCAATGACGAGCAGCACATCGAGGCAGCACACGAGCAGGAGGTCGAGCCGGTAGATCTGGTCTGCGTGAACCTCTACCCGTTCGAGCGCACCGCCGCGACCCGCGGTGTCAGCGACGCGGAGGTGATTGAGAACATCGACATCGGCGGCCCGACGATGATCCGCGCGGCCGCCAAGAACTTCGCCTTCGCCGCCCCGATCACTTCGCCGGCCAGCTACGACGCGATCCTCGACGAGCTGCGCTCCTCTGAACGCCGGCTCTCACTGCAGACCCGTGAGAGCCTGGCATCCGAGGCGTTCGCCTATACGGCGCGTTACGACACCGCCATAACGCGCTGGTTCCAGGAGCGCAACGAGGACTTTCCGCCGCTGCTGCTGCGCGCCTTTGAACGCCAGCTCGAGCTGCCCTACGGCGAGAACCCGCACCAGCGCGCCGCCTTCTACACGCAGGTCGGCGCCCGCGCCCACGTGCTCTCGCAGGTCGCGCAGCTGAACGGCAAGCAGCTCTCGTTCAACAACCTGCTCGACCTCGATGCCGCCCGTCAGCTGCTCTCGGAGTTCGTGGTTCCGGCCTGCGTGATCGTCAAGCACAACAACCCCTGTGGCGTGGCGGTCGGGTCGACCACACTCGAGGCCTACCAGCGCGCCTTTGCCTGTGATCCGCTGTCGGCGTTCGGTGGCGTGATCGTGATGAATCGACGTGTGGATCGCCTCACCGCTGAGGCGCTGCTCGGGCAGTTCGTGGAGGTGGTCCTGGCGCGCGGCTATGACGACGACGCCCTTGAGCTGCTCGCGACCAAGCCCAATCTGCGCGTGATGGATGACCGTGAGCGGCGCCTCGACATCAAGCTCGAGCAGGCTTTCCGACAGGTGATCGGCGGGCTCCTGGTCCAGGACCGCGACACCAGCAACGAGGAGCGCGACGACATGCAGGTGGTGTCGACACGGCGGCCGACCGAGGAGGAGTGGTCGCAGATGCTGTTCGCCTGGCGGATCTGCAAGCACGTCAAGTCCAACGCGATCGTACTGGCGAAAGATGGCGCCACGATCGGGCTCGGCGCCGGCCAGATGAGCCGCGTCGACTCCGTCCGCATCGCGCTTGAGAAGTCCCAAACCGATCCCGCCGGTGCGGTGATGGCCTCAGACGCGTTCTTCCCCTTCGCGGACGGACCCGAGATCGCTCTCGACCAGGGCATCACCGCGATCATCCAGCCCGGCGGTTCGATCCGGGATCCGCAGATCGTCGAAGCTGTCGACAACGCCGGTGCGGCGATGGTCTTCACCAACCGCCGCCACTTCCGGCATTAGCGCCGGGAGCGTCGATGGGCGAGCGCCCGGACATCAAACGCCTCGGCGGTGACCCGCCCTCTCCATACGAAGGGCGGTACGGCTTCAGCCGTGTGGTTGAGGCCGGCGGCTTCGTCACCATCGGTGGCACCACGTCGGTCGATCCCTCCGGCTCCGTGATCGGCGTCACGCCGTACGAGCAGGCTGTTGAAATCTTCCGCAAGTTGATGCACGAGCTTTCTCGCACCGGCCTGTCCGCCGCCGACGTGCTCCACTCGCGCGCATACGTGACCGACATCTCCCGCAGCGACGAGGTTGGCCGCGCCCACGGCGAGACGTTCGGTGAGATCCGCCCGCTGCTCACGATGGTCGAGGTCAGCGGTTTGATCGACCCGCGTATGTCGGTGGAGATCGAGATGGTCGCCCACCGCGGTTAGTCGGCCTGCCTGTTGTTCTGGGCCTGTGATCCGATGTTTCCGCCCGCTCGTCCTGCCGCTTCGGGCACTAGGTGTCCCCGGCATCCTCGAGCAAACTCCGCTCGGACCGCGATTCCAGCGCCCCGCGAGCGGCATCGACGTTGCGGGCTAAAACCCGCCACACACCCGCCTCCGCTCAACCGGTTGGCGGCTTGGCACCGTATATGGGTCTAAATCCGCCAACCGCGGCTGCCCACCCGGGGGGCTTGACGGGTTTTAGCCACTCGCCCGCAATACCAAGCCGCGCAACGCCCTGCCATCATCACGGAACCTGCCGTCGTAGCTCAGTTGGTAGAGCAGCGGACTTTTAATCCGAAGCGCCCCGGTTCGAGCCCGGGCGACGGCACTCAAAACGGCTGGCCGCGCCGGGCTCCTCGGTAACGCTTTTCAGTTGCGCGGCGAACTAGGGGTGATGGCTTCGAGGAAGGATCAGAAAGAACAGGTCCGCCAACAGCGCATGGCGAAGGAGCAGGCCTCGCTCGACCGAGCGCAGCGTCGTCGTCGCTTACAGATTCTTGGCGGGGTTTCGGTCGCGGCGATCATCCTGGTGGTTGTGATGGTTGCCATTTCGGCAGGCGCTGGCACCGCGCCGGTGACGCCGGACGGTCCCGCAGCGGTGGCGGCCGTGAAGCACGTTGACTCACTGCTGGCTGGTATCCCCGAGTCCGGCTCAACCCTGGGGCGCCCGATGGCCCCGGTCACGGTGACCGAGTACGGAGATCTTGAATGCTCGGTCTGTGACGAGTTTGCTGCGCCAACGAGCTATACGAATCCTGAAGGCGAGGCTGGCACTGGTTTTGAGGACGATCTAATCACCCAGTATGTGCGGACAGGCAAGGTGAAGTTGATCTACCGATCGTTGGAAACAGCCTCGTCGGAGAATCCGAACGCCAACGCCTTCGCGCTTCAACAGGCAGCAGCGGTTGCAGCGGGGATGCAGGGCAAGGCCTGGTACTACATCGAGTTGTTCTACAACGAGCAAGGAGCCGAGGGCACCGGCTACGTCACCGAGCGCTTTCTCGAAGGGATCGCCCGACAAATTCATACGTTGAACTTCTCCCGGTGGATGGCCGACCGCAAGCTGGCCGGCGTGAAGAACCAAGTCACCGCTGACAACGCCCTTGGTACGGCAGTGGGCGAAAAGCTCCCCCAGGGCGTGTCAACGCCGACGATCATCATCCAAGGTGCGAAGTCTCGCCCGGCAGCACTGCAAAGTCTGACCTCCGACACTTGGAGCGATCTGCAGGCCGCCATCGCGTCGGCTACCTGAGGTTTTGAAGAGTTCGATCGCTGGCGAGTGATTCTCTGTAACGCTTCTGGCCGGTATGGCGAACCAGTGTTATGAACGGTGAGCAGCTCGTGGCCGAGCAGATCGCGGTACATATGGCCGGCCAACAGACGCGTAGGTCCAAGGCGGTGTCTTGACGTGACTCGGGAGCCGGGTGCGAAGCCGCAACGCGAGGCAGGTGTGGACATGACCGCCGCGATTGGCTCTGACCCCAGAGCACTGGAGAGCTTCTACCGCGAGCACGTCGAGGCAGTCCAGCGCTTCGTTGCGAGACGTGTCGGCACACCCGATACGGCGGCAGATCTCACGGCGGATGTGTTTCTGGCAGCGATCCATGCAGCCGAGTCCTATGACGCCTCGCGCGGGACCGCACGCGCGTGGTTGTTCGGGATCGCGCGTCACCAGATCGCGGACAGCTTCCGAGCGGCAGCGAAGGACTCCCGAGCCCAAACAGCTTGGATCGGAAGCGAACTCATCCACAGCGACGATCTACAGCGGATCCACGAGCGGCTGGACGCCGAAGCGGCTTCCAGAGAGCTTTACTCACGGCTGGGTTCGATCCCTGATTCCGAGCGTGCGGTACTCGAACTGGTCGCGCTTGACGACCTGTCGCTTGTGGAGGCTGCCGCGGCGCTTGGGATCAGCACCATCGCGGCACGGGTCAGGTTGCATCGCGCCCGCCGTCGGTTCGCCGCTCAAGACGCAGCGACGAGACCGGTGGGCGCACTGGCTGACAGGGATCTTCGGGTAACGGGGAGCCGGGCATGACCACCGTTGACCGCGCACCACTCGGCGGGTTCGAAGAGCGACTTCTCACGCAGCTCAAGGTTCACGTCACCACCCAGCCCGTTCCGGCCGCCCAGGCCGAAGCACGACGCGACCCGGGCCGCCGCCGCGTGCTCCTGCCTCGAGGGAACTCAATCTTGACCGCCGCGCCAGCCGGCGTTGCAATGCTGGTCGCGGTCTTGAACATCCTTCCGGGCAGTCAAACGGCGCTGGCGCAAGCATTTCCGATCCTGACCCAACGATCCGGACAGCTGCCCGCGGCGCTCGACCGGACCCTCCGGTCGCAGCACCTGCCGATCGGCAGTCAGCCAACGGACCGCGAACGCGCGTACGCATTCCAAGCCCCCGCTGGGACCGGGTATGTCGTTGTAGACCAACAAGATAAGTGGATATGCCTGCTGGTCCCAGGTCTCACGACGGGCGGCGGAAACATCATCTGCGAAACGACCTTCCGGCTGCTCAGCAAGGACCCGAGGGAACTGCAGCTGAGCGGCGAGCGCTATGGCCGCGAACAGATTGTTGAGCTGCTTCCCAGAGGCAGCAAGGCAATGGTCATCGACACCGAGGGCGCACATCCGGCCGCCCTACGGCATGGGATTCTGACGCTTGTTTCACGCCGGTCCGTCTCGGTCACCACAATCGTGAATGGACATCGCACGACGACGACGTACAAGACGGATAGCAACAGCTGAGCTCAGGCCAGGCGCGGCCTATTTACTCAGCAGCGTCGAGCCAATAACCTTGCCGGCTTCAAGAGGTTTCGCAAGCCAAGAGAAGCGCAGTGGCAACAACAGTTCGCGACGGCGGCGGCCTCGAGTACAGGGTCCTCGACGACCGCGGACTCGGCGGCCGGGTCCCGGTTGGTTGGGCATGAGATCGTCTACGCGAGTGAGGCCGAAGCCAAGGCGGAGGCTCAACGGCAGCAAGCTCTGGGGCCCGACCAGGATCAGATCGAGTGGATCTACCTCCACAACCATGAAAAGGTCTAGGGCGCGCAGCGGGTCCTGCGCCATGGAGATCCGCAGGGGCCAGGCCCCGCGAGCCGCTCGCGCTCTGAGGCGGTCGTGGATGCGGTCACCGAAACGGTCGGCAGCGGGGTCATCGACATGTTGCTCGGAGACTGGTGGAACTAGGTCCTACTCCCGGCTAGCAGGAAACCCTGCCAGCATGACCTCGGCGGTCCGCCTCAGCCTAGGCTCGACATCAACCCGCGCGTGGGCCAGCGCAGGGTCCTCCGCGTAGAGCTCCAGCAGGTCCGGCGGCGGATTCGCGATCTGCCAAAGGCCGCCGGCGAGGGTGGCGAGCGTTGAGATCAGCTCGCGGCACTCGTTCGACGACAGGTCAGGCAGGGCCCGGCCGACTGAGGCCGACACGGCTTGAACCGCGCCGAGCGAGGTGTACTTGTAGCGCCGTACAGCCTCGACTGAGACGTTGCGCTCGAGTGAGAGCGCTGTGTGCGGGATCAGGTCGCAGAGCAGCGGCCGTGACGCGAAGCTCGAGGCCAAGATCGAGGCGACGAGGGACGGCCGCGATACCTCCGCGTTGTCGAGCGTCTCAGTCACTGAAGCCGCCCACTCTCGCCACGCGCGGGCTGTGAGCTCGAGAAAGATCTGTTCCCGGGTTTCGAAGTACCGCAGCAGCGCCGACTTGTGGATCCCGATCCGCTCGGCGATGTCGTTGAGGCTGACGCTCCTGACCCCGCCTTCCAGCGCGGCCTCACGTGCGGCCGCGAGGATCGCCTCGTGGCGCTGCTGCTTCTGCTCCGGGCGTCGGGCGCGCTGAAAGGGCGGGTCGGGTTCTGGCATCACCCTGAGCGTAGCTAACGCAACGCCGTACTGCTATTAATACAACGACGTTGTGTTACTAGCCACTCGCCGCAACCTTCAGTCGCGGTAGGCCCGAAAGGACGCCAGTCATGTCAAAGGTCTTTCTCCTCACCGGTAGTAGCCGCGGGCTTGGGCGAGCGATCGCCGAGGCTACCCTCGCTGCGGGCCACCAACTGGTGGCGACCGCGCGCCGCGCCGCATCGCTCGACGATCTGGTCGACCAGTACGGCGATCAGATCCTTGCCCTCCCGCTCGACGTGACCGACGCTGATCAGGCCCAGAGCGTGGTCGCCGCGACGGTTGAGCGGTTCGGCCGGCTGGACGTCGTTGTCAACAACGCCGGCTACGCAAACCTGGCGGCGATTGAGGACGTGACCAGGCAAGACTTCCGGGAGCAGCTTGAGACCAACTTCTTCGGCGTCGTCAACGTGACCAAGGCGGCCCTGCCGGTGCTGCGGGAGCAGGGCGAAGGACACGTCATCCAGGTCTCGTCTGTCGGTGGGCGGCTAGCGACTCCAGGTCTCGCCGCCTACCAGTCGGCCAAGTGGGCGGTCGGTGGCTTCTCATCGGTGCTCGCCGCCGAGGTTGAACCGCTTGGCATCAAAGTGACGGTAATCGAGCCCGGAGGAATGCAGACCGATTGGGCTGGCTCCTCGATGAAGATCGCGCCGATCAGTGAGCCCTATCGGCCGATCCTTGGACCGATGGCCGCACTGCACGAGAGTGACTCAGTAGCGCTTGGTGATCCGGCCAAGGTCGCAAAGGTGGTCCTCGAGATCGTGGAACTCGACGAGCCGCCACTGCGACTGATCCTCGGCAGCGAGGCCTACGCCTACGCCACGGCGGCGGGGGAGCGGCAGGCCGAGAGTGACCGCTACTGGCGCGAGCTGACGATCTCAACCGACCGAGACGATGCGACCGATGCGCAGCGCGACCCGCTGGGCACCGCGCACGCTCCATCTCAGTGACGGGCCACCGACAGCTCCGCGAGATCGGTTATCGCCAACGCGTCTGCGGAGCTTTTGACATCCAGGCGCCGGCTTCACCGGTCACCCAGCAGTGAGGCGAGTTCACCACGTCTGCTGACGCCTAGTTTCCGGTAGCTGTTGGCAAGGTGGTACTCAACTGCCTTGACGGTCACGAACAGCGTCTGGGCGATGTTCTTGTTGGTGTGGCCGGCGGCGGCGAGTTCGACGATTCGCCGCTCGCTCGGGGTCAGTGACTCGATGCCGCTTCGGGTATGCGCCGCGGTGTGGGCGACGGCGGCGGCGAGCTCGGTGCGAGCGCGGTCGGCGAGCGCCAGGACGCCGCCGGCGGATGAGGCCGCGAGGCCTTGCCGGAGGTACTCGCGTGCTTCCGCGCGGCGCCGCGCGCGGCGCAGTGCGGCGCCGAGGTCGACCAGCGCGTGCGCGTACTGGAGGCGTGGCGGTCCATCGGCAAGCGTCTCGACGGCCGCGCGGAAGTGTTCGATCGCAGGGTCGCCCCGCTCGGCGCGCCCGAGTGCGCGGTGCGCGTGAGCGATGTTGCGCGTGTTCCCGGTGCGCGATGCGCCGGCAAGTGCGGCGCGGCCGAGCTCACCGGCCTGCTCCAGGTCACCAGCCGCGGACGCCGCGATCGCTGCCGCCGCCTGCCAGGCGAAGGCTCCCGAGAAGTCGACCCCGGCGTCGGCTGAGACGCGGCCGTAGGCCAGCAGGCTCTCCAGCGCGCCGGCAGGATCGCCTTCCGCGAGGCTGAGGCTGCCACGTGCGGCGAGCGCCATCAGATACTGCAGCGACCCCTGCGTGGCGGGGTCCTTCTCGGCGAGCGCGAGCGCGTATCGAGCGTCGGCGAGCGAGCCCCGTTCGAGCTGCGCGAGCGCGAGGCAGCTCGCAGCGGAGCCGAAGAACGCCGACCAGCCATCCGCGCGGGTGTCCACGGCAGCCTGAAGATCGGCGATAGCCTCATCTACCCGCCCCTGATAAAGCAGCGGCAACGCGCGGCAGTAGCTGACGGTTGCGAACGCCATTGGTGAGCCACGCCGGCGTGCATCGGCGAGCACCGCCTCACAGACCTCGAGCTCCCGCTCGAGCTCATCGGCATACAGCAACGCGCCGGTGACCAGTGACCAGGTGAGGCCGTCGCTTGTCTCAGACTCGAGTAGCGCCCCATCTTCCCAGGCACGATTGGCGAGCGCGAGCAGCTCATCGTGTTTGGCGCCTTCGAATCCCCGCTGCATAGCGAGCTGCGCGAGCAGCTGTCGCTGGGCCAAGGTCGGCCTGCCGACGGCGTCGAGGGTGGGGTCACGTCCCGACATCCCAGGCTTGTGGGAGCGATCTACCCGAGCCAGCATCCACCAGCAGGCATCGAGCTCGCGAGCGAGTTCGCTGTCGGCGTCGTCCAACTCGCCTCGTCCGGCGGCGAACGCAGCGGTCGCCGCAGCATGCTCGCCTGTGAGCGCGAGCACCCGGCCTAGCGCGAGCTGCAGGCGGGCACGCTCGGTCGGCTCGCTCGCGAGCTCGAGTGCGGCGGCGAAGCGGGTGCTCGCCGCGCGCTCGCCGGTCGAGGCCTCGGCACCGCCGAGCTGTTCGAGCACCGTGAGCTTCTGATCGGTGGTTGGCGGCTCCTCGAGCGCGCGGCGCAGGTAGATAGCGGCCGCCGCAGGAGCGCCTTGCGCCAGCGCCCGGTAAGCCGCCGCGCAGAGTGCTTTCACGGTCCACGGATCGTTCCTGCAGCCGGCGAGCAGCAGCTGGCTGGCTATGGCCTCCGGGGCGGCGCCGCCCCGATCGAGCAGCCGCGCGGCCCGCTTGTGAAGGTCGCCGCGCTCGCCGGGCGGGATGTCGGCATAGATCGCTTGTGCGACCAGCGGGTGCACGAAACCGAGCGGCTCGCGAGCAGCGAGGATCTCCACACCTGCTAACGAATCCAGCGCGTTTGCGGTGGCGTTGTGGTCCAACCCAGCGAGTTCAGCTGCTTGCGGGAAAGCGGCACGGTCACCGAGGATCGATACCGCACGCGCCAGCGAGGCAGCGTCGGGACCGAGCCGTGACAACCGTAAGAACACCGTTCTCCCGACCGACGCCGGAGTGAGCTGGCGGACGATCTCAGGAGAGAGGCGGTCCCCCTGATCGCGTCCGGCGCGCAGCTCCAGCAGCAGCTCATGCAGATAGAAGGGGTTGCCGCCGGTTACCTCCAAGCATGCCTCGACGAGCTCTGCGTCGAAGTCCGCCTGGAGCTGCTCGTGCACCAACTCCTCGATCGCTCCGGCGCTCAGCGCCGCGGGGCGCAGCAGTTGCACCCGCTGATCGCCGGCGATCCTGTACATCTCCGTCTGTTCGACGCCCGGCTCACCGGGTCGCATCGCGATTACTACGAGCACCGGGAGGTCGGCGAGACGGGGGAGGAGGTAGCGAAGAAAGCGAAGCGATGGGTCGTCGCCCCAGTGGGCGTCGTCGACCACGAGCATCAGCGGCGCCTGCGCCGCCAGATCGGAGGTCAGCCAGAACAGCGCGTGGATCAGCGGCAGCGGGTCTTCGAAGCTGTCGGGCGCGACTGTGGCTCTGGGAACCAACAGCTCCGCCGCCTGGCGTGCCATCGCACTAAAGCCCGTGACTTGCGGCCCCGACACCGCGGCACCGAACAACATGGCGGCAAGCGCCCACGGGCGGGTGCGCTCGAGCTCCTCGCCGCAAGCCCGCAGGACGGATAAACCGGCGCTGACACCGAGCTTGGCGCCGAACTCGAGCAGCCGCGATTTGCCGAGTCCTGCAGCGGCCTCGACGACCACGAGCGAGCCTGCACCGGCGCTGGCGCGCCGGGCACTGGCGCGAATGACCTCTAGCTCGGAAGCCCGTTCAAGAGGCTCGCGATCCTCCATTGCACCCATTTAACGCGAGTTTATGCGG
>PLES01000127.1 GCA_003137075.1 Solirubrobacterales bacterium | reverse complement strand
ATGTGCCGCCTGGCGCACTGTCGTAACGATCAACCACCAGAAGGCACCGCCTCCTGGTGCTAGCCCTTTGCGGAAGCCCACGCTGCGGGTGCGGTTGGACCTTGACGAGTGACGCAGACCGAATAGCATCACCGAGCAATGGATGCTTTGCAGCCGAAGCCGGTCTGGGACAGGCAAGTGTTGTGGGATTGGTCGCTGATCGCGGTCGCAGGGGTTATCGGCCTGGTGTCGATCCTCCTGGGAGACTGGCCGGTAAGTTTGGTGATGGTCCCGATCGTCATCCTCCGTGCGTTCGACCTAAGCCACGTAAAGCGCAAGATCGCCAGTGGTGAGTACGTGCAGCGTCCGTCAGAGGAGATCCCGAGAGTGCTGCCAGATGACGCGGCCCTGACTGCGATGTTGCGTGCGAGACGTGAGCGCCGCAACCGGCGACCGCTCAACTGAACCCAGGGATCGATCCTCCCGATGCCACGGCCGCAATGATCGAAACCGGGCGGGCGCAAGAGCGGTAGCTCGACACCTTGGTAGTACGATCGCGGCCATGGCTGGATCGAGCGCGATTCCACTCCACGTCAATATCCCGATCTGTACTGATTGCGGCAAGTACACGGACCTTGAGCAGTGCCGCGTGGACAAGCATCGCCTGTCGCACGTCGGCTATGACATCTCGCAATCGCAGAACGACTCGCTGGCGGTCCAGCGAGTGGAAGACATCAAGCGCCACGGTCGTCGGCTACTCGGCGAAGCCTAAATAACTCGGCTGCGCAGCCTAGATCTCGGAGCGTCCGCAGCCGCTTTGATCGACACATAACACTCTCGCTCGGACCTGCTTTTCGCTGCCGGCGAATACCCCGGCGCCGCCACCAGATCATGGCTGGTTAGGCTGGCGTCTGATGATCGAACTCATGCCCATGACCGTGCCCGCGGCGCGCAGCATCGCGCTGTGGCGATACGAGCCGCCCTACGATTTCTACGACGGGGTCAGCGGCTGAGGTGCCGGTGATGTTGGATCCGGCCAATCACTATTTCGCGGTGTTTGCTGCTGGCGCCCTCGCTGGGTATGTCTGTGTCGGGCCCGACGCACGGGTCGCCGGAGAACAGGCCGACGAGGAGGTTGATGACATCGGCTGGGGGTTCCGCCCGGATCTCACCGGCCGGGGTATGGCGATTCGGTGGCTACCCGTCGTCCTGGGTTTGCTCGGTGAAGTCCTACCCGCCCGGACCCAGCGGGTTGTGATCGCAGCGTGGAACGAGCGGTCCCAGGCGGCAGCGCGCCGCCTGGGATTCGACGCACCGGTGCCGTTGACTAATGACGCGGGGGAGTGGGTCGTCTTGACCCGCGCTCGCCCCACAAACGCCTGAACATTTGGTGCCTCGCTCAGCAGGTGATGAGCCAGGCCACCGCTAGGCAATAAGGCACCACGGGCACCTGCTTCGTTAGCGCGAGGAGTATCCCGAGTGCTGGGACGAGGAACCCGAATTGCGCGGGCTGCGGGCGCTCGAGCCGGCTGGCGGTTTGCCCGCTCGGTCTCAGGTGGTCATGCCTGTTGGGGGAGCGGGTACCTGGAGCACCTCGATTGCGCGTAGCGGTCGGCAGTGATCAGGTGGCCATTTGCCGTGGTCAAAGATCGTGAGGATCTGCGCGTCGGGTCGGGCGGCGCTTGGCGCAATCAGCCCGGCATACCCGGCGTGGAAGAGCTCATCACCGACCGCCTGGAACGCTGGCCAGGTTCGTCGTCCCGGTCGCGGCGACTCGAGTCCCACACGTGCCAGCTTGTGGGTGGTTGAGAGGTCAGCGACGTCGATGTGTGCCTCCCACAGGTGATGGTCGTGCGGGATCGCCTGCCCTGGTGGAAGGCCGCGTTCGGCCAACAGCCGATACCACTCCGCGACTGCGGTCTCCGCAGAGTCGGCGAGATAAAGCGCGCGCGCCACATCACCGTGCTGCCAGCGACCATCGGTCGGCTCGACGCTGCGCCCGAGCAGGTTGGAGCGGTGTGGGGCGTGGCGGATCCATTCGCCAACAGCGGCGACGGTGTCGACCTTCACGCTCGCCTCAGGACACGCCGGGATATTCGAGCTCGGCGATCAGCCGAGCGACGCGCCGGTACTCGCCGCGTGCGAGAACCTCAACCGGTTTCTCGTCATCCAAAGCCTCGATTGGCCGGGTAAGCCAGATCGGGATGAAATCGCGTTGCATCACCCGAGCGAGACGGTCCGTCATCGCTCCGAGTTCAACCAGCCGGTCCGCGCGCGTACCGGTCGGGGCACTACGACCACTCAACCAATCGCGCACCGTGCTTGGTCGCGCGCCTGTCGCCGCCGCGATCTGACGGTCGCTGAGCATAGCTTCATCATGAACACGCTTGGCCTCTACAGCAAGAGGAGTCATGGCTCTTAGCCTAGCGCTACTCCGTCAGAAATCCCACCCAAAAGCGACGCCAAACCGTTCGGTAGCCACCCAACATTCGGTGCGCAGCGCGTGGGCTCGCTCGATCAGCTCGGACCTGCTTTCCCTCGCTGACGCGCATTCGGCCGCCTTCGGTTGCTCACCTGCATCGCGCGGACCCGCGATGCGGGCGCAAGAGGCAAGGTTGCGTGAGGCTGTACAGATCGCGCGTGGGCATGGTCACTCCTGGAACCGGATCGCTGTTGCGCTCGGGGTATCCCGGCAGGCCGCGCGGCAGCGCTACGCCGAGAAGACCACTGCCTGACTCTCGATCAGCAGTCGCGCGCGCGAGCATCGAAGCTCCGCGCTCTGCGCGCAGTATCTGGGACCGCGACGAGTCGCAAGATCAGCCTTCCGCTTGGCGAGGACCTTGTTCGGCGTGCTCGCCAGCAGGCGGTCGGGGCCGTTGGCAGAAGCGATGCTTAGGTCATCGGGGGACGCTTTGGCCATCTACNNAAGAAGTTCACGCCGTGCGCCAGGCCCGCCGCAGTGCGCTGCCGGAAACCTCACGTCCGCGGGCCCGGAGAGGCGCTTAGTGTCCGCCATAAGCGGGATGCTCCGTGGTCTGTGCCTCCACCGCCCGCTGCCAAATTCGCCTTGCCGACCAACTCGAAAATGGAAACGGGTGACTTGGCGGTGTCCCAAAACCCGGGCGAGATGCCTATTTGCAGGGTAAACGCGGGTTTGAGCGCCGGCCTGTCACGCCGGANNGTTCGAGTCCCGTCGCTCCCGCTAGTAGCACCAGAGGGTTCCTGCAGAACCGTGACGCGTTTCTGCACCGGCTGCTGGACGAGTAGCCGCCGCCGGCGCGCTCCGGCTCCTGCGGTCTGATCGCTCTGGAGGCGAGCGCTGTCAGGCGCCCACCCCCAGAGACCCCGATCTACGTGGTGCTCGTGCCTGCCTGGGGAGGCACCGTCTGCAGCAGGCTCTCGCAGGAGGGCAGGGCCTTCTTGAACGCCGCGTTCGTCTCGACGCTCTTCGGGAAGACGCCTGTGCCGGCGCCGGTCGACTTGGTTGCCTCCGGCATCGCGGCGTAGCCATGCGTGCGGATGCAGGCGACGAACTTGGTCAGCGTCGCCGTTGACGGAACCGTCCGGCCGGCGCCGCCGGCGCCCGCGAACGTGTGGGTTGGCTTGATCCCGAGCTGCTTGTCGCAGGCGCTGATCGCCTTTGCGGTCTTGGAGTTACCGCCGAAGAAGCCGCCGCTCCTGGTGGCGCCCTTGCCGGGCTTGAAGCTGCCGCTCGGCGCACCGGTGCCGCCGCCTGAGGGTGCGCCGCCGCTGGGCGGGCCGCCCGCCGTGGTGCTGGTCCCGCCGGCCTTGGCGCTGCCGCCTGGGAATCCTGCGCCGCCGGCGCCGCGTGAGGGCAGCGTCACGCCCTTTGACTTCAGGCAGGCCTGGAGCTTGGTGTTTGACGCCGCGGTGGTACCCGAGGCGTTGGCGCTGCTCGCCACCGCCGTCGCCTTGGTGCTCGTCGTGCTGCTCGAGGATCCGCAGGCGGCGATGCAGACGCCAGCGACCACAGCAAGCAAAATCACTTTGAGGGGTTTCATCTGTACCTCGCTTCTAGCTGGTGGTGGAAGAGCTGGAGGTGCTGCTGCTGGCGCCGGAGTCGGTCACCGCGGTGGCGGTGATCTCACCGTTCTTGGCGGTGGTGCCGCTGATCACGACGCTGTCCCCGGGGTAGACCTTGCCGTTGCCGACCTTCTCGGACTTGGTGACAGTGGTCCCGCTTGAGAGCTTCGCCTTGACCGTGTCGCCGGCGCTGTCCTTGACGTAGATCGTCTTGCCGTCGACGCTTGAGACCGTCCCGGTGGTGCCGTTCGAGGCGGCGCCGGCGAAGCCGCCCGGCGCCCCGCCGGTCGCGCCCCTGCGTGCCGTACCTCCGGCCCGCGTTGCGCCGGCGGCGCTCGCGAGCGCGGAACTGGCGCCGGTCGAGGTCGTCTTGCTCTTCTCGAGTTCGACGCCGCCGTAAAAGCCGATCGCGGTCACCGCGATCGCGATCAGACCGGCGCTCCACTTCGTCAGGAACGGTCGCTTGGGACGCAGCGGCAGGGCCTCGCTGAAGTCGTCGTCCGCGTACGCGTCCGGAGCCGGGTCCATGGGGCCGTTTAGATCGGGGGTTGTGCTCATGTCAGGTTCCTCTGGGTGGTTTCGGTGCGGAAGGGGTGATTGGTAGGCGAGCTCTTGCTCATTCGAAGCGCAGCGCGTCGATTGGCCGCATCGCCGCCGCGCGCCAGGCGGGATAGGTGCCGAAGAACAGCCCGACGACTACGGCGGCGCCGAACGCCAGGCCGATTGAGTAGGGCGCGATCACCGGCTGCACCCCGGCGATCTTGAACTGGCTGCCCGCCACCCCGGCGAGCACGCCGGCGATGCCGCCGAACACGGAGACCATCACCGCCTCGATCAGGAACTGGGTGAGCACGTCGCTGCGGCGTGCACCGACGGCCTTGCGGATCCCGATCTCGCGNNCCGACCAGCAGGGAGATCGCGGCGACCTCGGCCAGCAGCGTGGTGAAGACCTTGCTGCTCGAGGTCGAGGCTTCGAGCGCCGAGCTCTCGTTGACCACATCGAAGTTGCTCTCTTCGTCTGACGCCGCGGTCGGCGGGTCGAGCTTGTTGAGGATGTCGGTGACCTCCGTCTGCGCCGCATTCACCGCATCAGCGGACTTGGCGTCGACCAGGATCTCGCTGATGCTGCCGTAGCCGGTCAGCACGTCCTCGACTGTGGTCAGTGGCGCCATGGCCACGTCATCAAGGTCACTGGAGCCGCTTGAGCCCTTGGTGTCGGTGACCCCGATCACGGTGAAGTTGGTGCCGCTGATCTGGATCGTGTCGCCGACCGGGTCGGCGCCGGCGAACAGCTCGGTGTCCACCTCGGGACCTATCACCAGCACGTCGGCGTGGTCCTTGAGCTGCTTCTCGGTGAACCAGGAGCCTTCGGCGAGCGTGTAGTTGGCAGCCTGCGCGTAGCTGGGAGTCGTGCCGACGAAGCTCGTCGGCTCGTAGGTGGAGGTGCCGTAGGTGAGGGTCACGTCGGAGGCGTCTTCAACCGGCGCCACGCTCTTCACGTCGGGGTCCTCAAAGCGGTTGTCCAGGGCGTTGGCGTCGGCCAGGGTCAATCCGCTGCTGGCACCCTGCGCCCCGAGGCCGCCGAGCGTCTGGGCGGCGGAGACCGTCAGCGTGGTTGAGCCCAGCGCGCTGATCTGGCTTTCGACAGCCGAGTCAGAGCCGGTGCCGACGGCGATCAGCACGATCACCGAGGCAACCCCGATCATCAGCCCGAGGATCGTCAGACCGGAGCGCAGCTTGTTGGCGGCGAGCCCGGCCCACGCCGTGGCGATCGTCTCCTTCATGCCGGCACCCGCGCCGTGCGGGCCTGCCCGTTCTGCTCGTCCGAAACGATCTGTCCGTCACGGACGCGGATCACGCGCCGGGCGTGCTGCGCCACCTCCGGCTCGTGCGTGATCAGCACGATCGTGCGTCCCTGTCTGTTGAGCTCGTCGAACATCGCCAGGACCTCGTTGGTCGAGTGCGTGTCGAGGTTGCCGGTCGGCTCGTCTGCCAGGATCAGCGCCGGGTTGGTAACAAGCGCGCGGGCGATCGCGACACGCTGCTGCTGACCGCCGGAGAGCTCGGAGGGGAGATGGTCGGCACGGTCGCCGAGGCCTACCGACTTCAGCGCCGCCATTGAGCGCTGCTGACGCTCCGGCCGTGCCAGACCGGCGTAGCTCAGCGGCCGCTCAACATTCGTGATCGCACGAGTACGTGGGATCAGGTTGAACGCCTGGAAGACGAAGCCGATGTAACGGTTGCGCAGATCCGCGAGGTCGTCCTCGGTGACGCCGCTGACGTCGATCCCGTTGAGCCGGTAAGAGCCCGAGCTGGGCGCGTCGAGGCAGCCGAGGATGTGCATCAGCGTGCTCTTGCCGCTGCCCGAGGGGCCCATGATCGCGACGTATTCACCGCGCTGCAAGGTCAGGCTGACGCCTCGCAGGGCGGGAACGACGACCCCCCCGAGCTTGTAGGTCTTGCGGACGTCGCGCAGCTCTATGACCGGCTTTGCTGAGCTTGAGCCAGCGAGGCCGCACGAGTTGGTTTTGGACACAGCCTGCCTCGCTTGCGGTGGCTTCGTGGATCTGTCGCGGTGTGGGATGCGGAGGCCGAGACTCATGGCGGTCCCGCTGAGCCGCTGCCGGCGCCGAAGCCGCCCGCGCTGGCGCTAACCCCACCGGCGCTGGCTCCGAAGCCTGAGCGCGTGCTCGAGCTCGTGGTCGAGGTGGTTGAGCTCGAGGAGCTCAGCGAGGGCAGCGTCTCCGTCACCACCACGTCCTGGCCGGCCTTGAGGCCACTGATGATCTGGTCGCGGTCGCTGCCCTTGAGCCCGATCACCACCTGCTTGCTGACGGTCTTGCCGTTCGCCTCGACCTTGACGGTGCCGCTCGTACCGGAGACGTCGGTGACGGCCTCGGTGGGTACGGTCACGCCCTGCGCCTGCGAGGTGATGATCGCGGCGGTGGCGCTCATCCCCGGCAGCACTTTCGAGTTCTGCTGGTAGATGGTGAGCGTCGCGTCGTAGGAGACGACATCGTCATCCTCAGTCCCGAGCGGTGAGATCGAGGTCACACGGGCGGCGAGTTCGACCCCGCTGAGCGCGGTGAATGAGACGGTCGCGCTCTGCCCGACCTTGATCGAGCTGATGTCCGACTCACTCAGAGAGACGGTCATCGTCATCGTCTTGGAATTGATGATCTCGGCGAAGGCGCTGCTCGAGGTGGAGCTTGTGGCCGAGCTGCCGGTGGCGGTCGTTGAGCTACTCGAGGTGTCCGAGTCGCCGCTGCTGTTGGTCCCGGCTGAGACCGACTCGCCGACGCTCTCGCCGGCCGTGGCGGCGATGGTGCCACTGACCGGCGCGTAGAGCTTGGTCTGCGCCACGGCCTGCTCGTCAGACGTGACCGTCGCCTCGTCGTCCTTGATCTGCACCTCATCGGAGTCGATCGTCGAAGCCGAGGACGCAGACGAGCTGGCGGCCGTGCTGGTGCCAGTGGTGGTCGTGCCGGTGGTGCTGGTGGACCCCGAGCTCTCCTTGCTGGAGCTCTCGTCGTCCTGTGCAGAGGTCAGCTGGTCTTCGGCGGAGGTCAGCGTTGCGCGCGCCCCGGCCAGGGTGAGCTCGGCGGGACTGGCGTCGAGCGTGCCGAGCAGCTCGCCCTTCTTGACGTGCTGGCCGACCTTCACGCGGACGCTGGTGAGCGTGCCGCTGGTTTCGAAGTTGACCTCGTCCTCGACCCCCGGCTCGACGTTGCCGCTACCGCTGACGGTGTTTTGCACCACCCCATCGGCGGCGGCGACGACCTCCTTGGAGGTCCGGGCAGAGGAGGTGGCGGGCGCGCCAAGGCTGGAAACGCCCAGTACGATCGCCGCGGTTGCGATTGCCGCCAGCAGGTACAGGTACCACGGTCGCTTCGACCGGGTGGTGCGGCGTCGAGTCATCGGGGTCAGCCTCTCGTGGGAACAGTTGAGAAGCCCTGGCAGGTCATGCCGCGGGCTGGTTGCGGAGCGATATTCATCTCCGTCGAACCTAAGCCCGGGTTCGTAGAAACCTGGTCAAACGGCGTCAGATTTGCCTAAGAGACGCATCACCGACGCGGGCCAAGCGCTCAAGGTGCTCGCCGAACACGGCACGATCGCCGATCAGCCGCTGGACCGCCCGGTGGTGAGCAAGACCATGTCGAGCGCGAAGCCCGCCGTTGCCGACGGGCTTCGCAGCCTGATTCCCCGGTAGCGCCGCCGTGCGGGCTCACATGACCCGCACGGCGGCCTGCCGTCTACCAGCCGGAGCCGCTGCTGCTCGAGCCGGACTTGAGCGCAACCTCGGCGCCGGCGCCCGAAAGCACCCACCAGGTACCACCGAAGCTCTTCAGCCCGTTACCGGTCGCCTCGCCGGCGCTTGAGTCGGCGAGATACGTGTAGAGCGGGTGACCGTTGATCGTCAGCTGGTTGATCCCGTTGTGGTGCCAGACCGCGACTTTGCCGCTGACGCCCTTACCGAGTACCGGGCTCTTGGCGGAACTGGTGACCGCCGGCCAATCTCCGAGGCAGGTGGTGGTCGCGCACTCGGGGTGCTTGGTGCTGTCCCCGGTGAGCAGATACACAGCATGCCCGGCGCCGTTGACCAGGAGATCGTGCTTGACGCTCTTGCCGCCGACGGTGACCGAGACGCTCTCAATCTTGAGTGCGACCGACGTCTTGCTCGACGAAGCGCTGGCAACGCCACTGAGCGCGCCGAAGGCGGCAGCGACACAGGCGATGGCGACCGACAGACGCAGCAGATATAGGTTTCTTGACACTTGGTGCCTCCTGTTCGAGTTCTCCAGCTTCACACAGACGCGCAACTGGGTTCGTTTTATGAAGACGCCGCGCCAACGCGATTCCTTCCCGCCGAGTTGAAATCGGCCTTCGCGAGCCGCGGCCGGGAGCAAGCCGGTCAGGTCGTGCCCCTATGCTGCGCGCTGATCGGATGAGCAGCGAACGTCAGCTCGACCCGCAAGCCCTGGGCGACCACCTCGACCGCCTCTATCGAGCGGCGTGGAGTCTCTGCGGCTCGCGTGAGGATGCTGAGGACCTGGTCCAGGAGACCTTTCTCCAGGTTCTGCGGCGCCCCCGCTTCATGCGCTCTGAGGAGGACCTCGGTTACCTCCTGCGGGTCCTGCGCAACACCTTCATAGACAGCCGCCGGACCGCCGCCCGCCGGCCCCGCGAGACGCCGATGCCCGAGGACTTCGAGGTCGCCGACACCAGCGGCTTCGCGAGCCCCGAGGCGAGCATCGACACCGCCGCGCTATATAGCGCGATCGCCGAACTGCCGGATGCGTTTCGCGACGCCGTGGTCGCCGTGGATGTCGCCGGCCTCTCCTACCGCGAGGCCGCAAAAGCTCTGCACGTGCGCGAGGCGACGATCACAACCCGGGTCCACCGCGGGCGCCAGCGGCTCGCGGACGCGCTGCGCCTCGACTAGCCCGCGACTTCAGGGCGCCGCCTACTCCAGTGTGGTCTTGGCCAGGCTCCAGAGCGACTCGGCATTGGTGCCGGTCCCGCTCAACGTGCAGGTGTGGCCCTTATCGGTCCAGATCACCGTCACCCTCGAGCCCTTCTGCAAGACCGCGTACGGGCTGCCGGCAGTCGGTGAGCCCGAGAGCGCCGGCGACGCGACGATCGAGTACGCGAGCCGCGTGCCCGCGTGCGTGTAATAAACCGTCGTCACGGCACGCCCGCTGACCGTGTCGGTGCGCTCGCCGCTCGCCTGCCAGCCGCCGTCCGACTGCCAGTTCGGGAAGTGCAGATCCCCGACCGCCGCGGTCAGCAAGGTGCTCGACGCCGACGCAAGCGGGCCGGGCGCCGGTCCCGCTGGACCGCGCCCGGAGAGCGCGGCCACCCGGGCCAGGCTCGGCGCCGCGGCCGAGCCACCGCTGAGCGTGATCACGAGCGCCGCGACCGCAACCGCCATCGCCCCGGCAAGACCGACCCGCCAGGAGCCAAGGCCGCCCATGCGGGGCGGCCGGCTTGGCTTAGCCGGCGCCTCGCGCAACGCCTGCACCTGTGCGCGCAGTCCCGCGGGTGCACGCGTGCTGACGCTGGCCTGGGTCAGCAGGTCGATCACACGCTGTTCGCGTTCAGGGATCTCTTGGTCCGGCGCCATGGGAATAGTTTCCTTCTCCTAAAGCTTAGGGACGCTCGGCGCGCCATAAAACTTCCCGGACAGCTCAAATCTCTTTGGTCGGGCTCACAGACGGCGCGCGCGGCGTACAAAGCTTTCCGACTTCTTGGGCCGCATGGGCTGTTGCCGGATCGCTTGCTCTAAACCACACTCCAGCTCTAATTAGAGTGGCGCCCGACTACCGACCCCTGAGAGCGTGGTGATCTAGAGATGGCAGTTGCACAAGGTTCGGCCCTGCTGCACTTCAGTCGCAACGGTGCGTTCGGCCCTGACGGCGCCGAACTGCTCGTGCTTGATCGCGGCGAGGGCGCCTACGTCTTTGACACCAACGGCAACCGCTATGTCGACGCGCTTTCGAGCCTCTACTGCGCACAGATCGGCTACTCGTTCGGTGAGGAGATGGGCGCGGTTGCCGCACAGCAGCTGCAGCAGCTCGCCTTCAACACTCTGTGGGGCACGGCTCACCCGCCGGCGCTTGAGCTCGCGGAGCGGCTCGCCGGGCTCGCCCCCGACCCGATCAACAAGGTCTTCTTCACCTCCGGCGGCTCCGAGTCGGTCGAGGCGGCCTGGAAGCTCGCCCGCCAGTACCACGTCTTCAACGGCGAGCCGCAGCGCCTGAAGGCGATCGCGCGCAAGACCGCCTATCACGGGGTCACGCTCGGCGCGCTCGCGCTGACCGGCGTGCCGGCCTACAAGGACGTCTTCGGACCGCCCGCGATCGAGACCCGCCACGTTGCCAACACCAACCCCTTCCGCAACCCGCTGCAGGGTGAGGCGCTGGCCGCGCATCTGCTGGCGGAGATCGAGCAGGTGATCCTCGAGGAGGGCCCTGACACGATCGCGGTGATCGTCGCGGAGCCGGTGCAGAACGCCGGCGGCTGCTTCGTGCCGCCGCCCGGCTACTGGCCCGGCCTGCGTGAGCTCGCCGACAGGTACGGGATCCTCTTGCACGCCGACGAGGTGATCACCGGCTTCGGCCGCATCGGCGAGTGGTTCGCGGTCGAGCGCTATGGCGCCACCCCGGACCTGATCACCGTCGCCAAGGGACTGACCTCGGCCTATGCACCTATGGGCGCGGTGCTGGTCTCGGACAAGGTCGCGGACCCGTTCTACGAGGAAAAGCGCACGTTGCTGCACGGCATCACCTTCGGTGGGCACCCGCTCTGCGCGGCGATCGCGCTGAAGAACCTCGAGATCTTCGAGCGCGAAGGCGTGATCGACAACGTCAACGCCCACGAGGCAGGGCTCGAGGCGCGCCTGCAGACGCTCAAGGACGAGTTCACGGTCGTCGGTGACGTCCGCGGCGCCGGCTTTTTCTGGGCGCTTGAGTTCGTCAAGGATGAGGCTTCGACGCGTCTGGATGCGGACGAGCGGGAGCAGCTCTTGCGTGGGTACATGCCGCAGGCGATGCTCGAGGCCCGGCTGATCGCGCGCGTCGACGACCGTGGTGACGCCGTCATGCAGATCGCGCCGCCGCTGATCTCCGACGATCAGGTGCTCGATGAGATCGTTGAGAAGATGCGCACGGTCCTGCGCGGCGCAGAGGATCTGATCCTCGGGTGAGCTTCCAGAACGTCGTTGGCGGCGAGCCGCTCGACGCGGTCGAGGGCGAGGCCCGCGAGGTCATCAACCCGGCTACCGGCGCGGTGATCGCGACCGTGCCCGAGGGCACGCAGGCCGATGTCGAGCGTGCGGTCGCCGCGGCCGCATCGGCGGGGGTCGCGTGGAGCAACTCGACGCCCGCTGAACGGGCCGGGGTGCTGCTTGCGCTCGCCGATCTCTTGGACGAGCACAGTGAGGAGCTGGCGCAGCTCGAGTCGGCCAACGTCGGCAAGCCGATCACGCTCGCGCGTGAGGAGAACCCGATCTCGGCTGACAACCTGCGCTTCTTTGCCGCCGCCGCCCGCAACCTCGAGGGTCGCGCCGCCGGTGAGTACGTCAGCGGCTACACCTCGATGGTGCGCCGCGAGCCGATCGGCGTGGTCGGCCAGATCGCCCCGTGGAACTACCCGCTGCAGATGGCCGTCTGGAAGCTCGGGCCGGCGCTCGCAGCGGGCAGCACGGTCGTCCTGAAGCCGTCCGAGATGACGCCGCTATCGCTGTTGCGGTTCGTGCAGCTCGCGACCGAGCGCGAGCTGCTGCCGCCCGGCGTGCTGAACGTGATCACCGGTGACGGCCAGCACGTCGGCGCCGGCATCGTTGCGCATCCAGAGGTGCGCATGGTCTCGATCACCGGTGACGTGGGGACCGGCAAGGCAGTGGCTCGGGCAGCTGCCGGCAACCTCAAGAAGGTCCATCTCGAGCTCGGCGGCAAGGCGCCGATGGTGATCTTTGACGACGCCGAGATCGAGGCCGTGGTCGCCGCGATTCGCCTCGGCGGCTACCTGAATTCAGGTCAGGACTGCACCGCCTCCTCGCGTGTGCTCGCCAGTTCGCGCGTCTACGACGCGCTGCTCGAGCAGCTGGTGCCGGCGGTTGAGTCGCTGGCCGTCGGCGACCCTGCGGTCGGTGAGTCGATTGAGATGGGGCCGGTGATCTCCGCGCGCCAGCGTGAGCGCGTGGTCGGGTTCGTGGAGCGTGCCGTGGCGGCGGGTGCGAGCGTCCTGACAAACGTCGCGCCGCCCGCGGGCGGCGGCTCGTTTGTCGCGCCGATGCTGCTCGCCGACGTCTCGCAGGACGCCGAGATCGTCCAGCGTGAGGTCTTCGGCCCAGTTGTGACCGTGCAGCGCTTCGAGGACGACGGCGAAGCGATCGCGTGGGCTAACGGCGTCGACTACGGGCTCGCCGCCAGCGTCTGGACGCGCGATGTGGGCCGCGCGCTCGAGGCCGCGCGGCGCCTGCAGTTCGGCACAGTCTGGGTTAACGACCACCTGCCGTTCATGTCGGAGATGCCGCACGGCGGTCGCAAGCAATCCGGCTACGGCAAGGACATGTCGGTATACGCCGTGCAGGAGTACACAGAGCTAAAACACGTGATGATCAGCCTGAGTTGAACCCGATTTTGCAGGGACGGTTACAACTTCTGAGCATTCCGCCGCGGACGTACCCTAGAATTAGGCGGGCTGGCAATACTCACGCAGTCCGCGGAAGGGGGTGTCGATGTCATATCTCGAAGAAGCGATCAAGCATCGCTCGAGTGCGCGGCAGTTGCGCGAGCTTGCTGAGGAGCTTGACGTGCAGCGCTCGTACGATGCGTCCCGCATCGCCCTGGCGCGTGCGATCAAAGAAGAGCGGCTCGCGGAAGAGTGCGACTACCGCGCTCGTATGTCCGATGAACGGCGCTCGGCGCAGATGAGCGAGCTCGTCATTCCGATGAGCAGCGCCCGCGACGCCAGCTGACCGACAGAGCGAAAATGTCGCGATGGACGCGGCTGATCGCCCCGCGCTGCTCAAGCGCGCGCTGGAACTCTCTTGGCTCTCGGTCGCCTTCGGCCTCGTGTCGGGGTCCGTTTCGGTCGGCTCCGGGATCGCTGAGCACTCGCTCGGCGTGCTTGCGGCGGGACTCTCAGTTCTCGCCGATGTAACCGGTTCGATCGTCCTGATCTGGCGCTTTCGCACCGAGCGCACGGACCCGCACCGCGCCTCAGAGGTGGAACAGCGGGCAGCGCTATGTGTCGCTGTCACGCTCGGGGTGATCGCGGTTGTGCTCACATTCGAATCGCTGCGCGCGCTGATCTCCGGCAGCCATCCAGGCAGCGGCGCGCTGACGATCATCTCGGCCGCGGTCAGCATCGTCGTGCTGGTGCCGCTGGCGATCGCGAAACGTCGCGTCGCGGTTGATCTCGCAAGCCACGCACTGAAGGGCGACAGCACGCTCAGTGCGATCGGCGCCAGCACCGCGATCCTGGCGCTGATCGGTCTACTGCTCGACCATCTCTTCGGCTGGTGGTGGGCTGACCGTGTGGTCGCGCTCGCGATCGCTGCCGTGGCGGTGATCGAGGCCCGGACGCTGCTCAACGCTGAGCACGCCGAAGACTAGATTCGGGCTGGCCGCGCTCTTCTACTCGCCGGGCTGCTTCGGGTCGACCGGATCAGGGACGACGCCCTCCCACACCGAGGCACCGCGTGCCTCACAGCGGGTCGTGAGTTCGGGCTCAACGTCCGGCGGCCAGATCGGCCCTTGATAGTCGCGCCCGGCCGCGGTCACTTTGCTTCGCAGCTTCGATTCAGCGTCTCTCTCGGGCCCGGACCAGAACTCGAGCTTGAGCTTGCCCGCCGGGGCTTCCTGCGCCCATCGGCGTGCGTTCCGCTGCTGATTGCGCACGCCTTTCGCGAACTCTTGAAGCCGGCCGATCACCATCGCGCAAAAATAAGTTGCGCTGGCCGGGTTCTCCACATACTCATGAGTGACGATTACTCAGGATCAGGTCGCAAATCTGAGGGTGCGCAAATCGTGAACAGCGCACGTTGACGCCCGCTCCCGAATAGGCTTGAGCCGGTGATCACCCCCACCGCGCCCGTGCACGAGCCACCGCCGGTCCCAGGCGTGAGACGCACGCGCGTCGTGGCTCGCGGGGTCGACTTCCACGTTACCGAGGCGGGCGACCCGGACGGCCTGCCCGTGCTGCTACTGCACGGCTGGCCGCAGCACCACTATGCCTGGCGCCATCTGCTCCGCGACCCGCCGGCCGGCTTGCGCCTGATCGCTCCTGACCTGCCTGGATACGGCTGGTCGGGGCCGCCACCGCACCCGTGGTTCAAACAGGAGATCGCCAACGACGTGATCGCGCTGATGGACGTACTTCAGCTCGACCGCGTAGTCCTGGTCGGGCACGACTGGGGCGGCTTCATCGGCCATCTGATGGTGCTCGGTGCGCCCGAGCGCTTCCACACCTACATGGCGCTCAACATCACCCATCCCTGGAACACGCCGCGCGCGCTCGCTCCGCATTTCTGGCGGTTCCTGCTCTATCAGCCCGCGCTCGCGCTGTTCGGATATCCGCTGATGCGTTACACGAACCTCGTCGGCAAGGCGATCGGCGCCTCGTTCGTCGACCGCACGGCGATCACGCGTGAGGAGATCGCCTGGTTCAGTGAGCGCTTCCGCGCACCCGTCTGCGCCCGCGCCGGCACCGACAGCTACCGGACCTTCTGGCGCTACGAGCTGCGAGCCGGCGCCCGCGCGCCCGAGCGCCGGCGCTCCACCGTCCCGACGCTGGCGCTGTTCGGCGCTTCTGACGCCGCGATCCACCACTCGCTCGCTGCCGCCGAGACCGCCAACGCCGACGACTACCGGCTCGAGCTGGTCTATGCGTGCGGGCACTTCATCGCCGAGGAGAAGCCCGCGCTCGTGCGTCGCCGCCTGGAAGACCTGACGGCTCGCTTCACTTAAAGTCTTTCCAGGGACCGGCGCCGCGAACGATGTGAATGCGCCTCCGGAATCCGGAGGCGCATTCACATCGTTCGGCTCACAGAGCTCCGGGCAACCGCTCGAGATCGCGTCAAGCCGCCGGCGCGCCGCCACAAGGAGAACAGATGCCACGCCAAGTCAGCTTCGATCAGTACGGGGGAGTCGAGGTGCTCCACCTCTCAGAGGTCGAGCAGCCGATCCCAGGTGAGGGCCAACTGCTGGTCCGCGTGATGGCGGCCGGCCTCAACCCGTTTGACGTGAAGGTCCGCACCGGCAAGGTCAAGGAGATGATCAAGGTCACCTTCCCCTCGGCTCAGGGCAACGATGTGGCCGGAGTCGTCGAGGCTGTCGGTCCCGGTGTCAGCGGCTTCAAGCCCGGTGACGAGGTCGCCGCCAGCACCAGCAAGCGCGGCGCCCAGGCTGACTTCGCGCTCGCGCCCCAGGCCACCGCGCTGCTGCGCCCGGCAAACGTGTCCTGGGAGGTCGCAGGCAGCGTCTGGGTAGTAGGCACCACCTCGCAGGCGATGGTCCGGGCAGCCGCGATCGGCGCTGACGACCTGGTGCTCGTATCCGGCGCCAGCGGTGGCGTCGGTGCCCTTGCCAGCCAGCTCGCGCGCCATCGAGGCGCAGCAGTGATCGGCGTCGCGGGGGAGAGCAACCACGAGTGGTTGCTCTCCCATGGCATCACCCCGGTCACCTACGGCGACGACGTCGAAGCTCGGATCCGCGCCGCCGCGGCGGCGGCCGGCCGCGAGCTCACCGCCCTGCTGGACGTCGCCGGCGACGGCTATGTCGAGCTCGGGATCAAGCTCGGCGTCGCGCCCGAACGGATCGACACGATCGTCGACTACGCCGCCGCCGCTAAGCACGGCGCCAAAACTGAAGGCGGCAGTGCCGGAACCACCGCCGACGTCGCCGAGCTGCTGACCTTGATCAACGCTGGCGAGGTCGAGCTACCGATCCACGCGAGCTTCCCGCTCGAGCAGGTGCAGGCGGCCTA
Source organism: Solirubrobacterales bacterium (assembly GCA_003137075.1). Classification (GTDB taxonomy): domain Bacteria; phylum Actinomycetota; class Thermoleophilia; order Solirubrobacterales; family Solirubrobacteraceae; genus Palsa-465. The sequence continues at coordinate 6,073 of PLES01000127.1, read as the reverse complement.
CACCGAGCTCGAGCACGGCCACCCGCGTGGCAAGGTTGTGCTGGTCCCATGAGCGAAGTCCAGGTCCGCCGGATGACGGATGCAGATGTCGTTGATGCGGTCTCCGTCGCCGGAGCCGCCTTTCAGAAGGACCTCAGCAGTCAGCGGACGCGCGCCAGGTGGGAGTGGCGGCTGCGCTACGTACTCCAGACAGATCCGCAGGGTTCGTTCGTCACCGAACACGATGGCCAGCTGGTGGGCGTCGCCCAGGCGATCATCCGTGAACGCCTCTGGATCCTCTCGCTGCTCACCGTGAGCCCGACGCTCGAACGTCCGGGCGGAGGTGACGGTCGCGCACTCGTCAATGCCGCGCTTGCCTATGACCGCGACACCACAGCCGGGATCATCATCGCCTCCAACGACCCCAAGGCGCTGCGGCTGTACGGCAGTTCCGGCTTCGCGCTGACGCCAGTGTTCGAGGCCAGCGGCAAGCTCGACGCGAGCCGGATTCCGGCTTTGCACCCCGACATCACCGAGGTCCCGCCGGAGGATTTCCACACACTCGCCCCGATCTCCCGAGCGGTGCGCGGCGCCGCTCACGGCGACGACCTTCTCGTCGCGCTCAGCCAGGGCGGGACCGTTTTTCGCCTGCAGGACCGAGGCTTCGTTGTGGCGATCCCGGGCCGCGGCGTCTGGGCGCTGGCCGCGCTCGACGAGCAGGCGGCGATCGCGCTGCTCTGGCGCGGACTTGATCACGTCAAAGACGACGACGAGTGCGAGATCGGCTTCATCACCGGTGCCCAGCAGTGGGCGATTGACGTGTTGCTGGCTGTGAGACTGCCGTTCGAGTCTCGCGGCGCAATAGCGGTTCGCGGTGACCCTGGCCCGCTGACGCCCTACATCCCGACGCCGCCGATGGCGTGAGCACGGGCGCAGGTACGCCGGCGGAAACGGGTACCACCGCCGCAGTCGGGCAGGCGTTCAGACAGGCGAGTGACTTCGATCGTGCCGAGGTTTCGCTCCGCGCCGGGCTGATCGCGGCGATCCCGGTCGCGGCGATGCTGGCGCTCGGAATCGCGCTCAACTCCCCGACCGCCGCGGTCACGATGGGGGTCGGAGCGATGCTCGTGGGGGTCTCCTGGCGGGCCGGCAACGGACCGCTGATCCCCCCGATCGGAACGATGCTGGCGGCCACCGGCGTGCTCACGCTCTGCACCCTGGTCGGGACCCTCAGCGGCCGCTGGCCCTGGCTGCATCTCGGCGTGCTGCTGATCGTCTGCCTGATCGCCGGGCTCGCGACCTCGCTCGGGCGGCGTGGCATCGCCCCGGGCAACCAGGCGATCATCGCCTACGTCGTCTTCGGGCGGTTCCCGGAGAACTTTGCCAACGCCTGCGGACTCGCCGGCCTGGTGCTGGCCGGTGGCGCCTCCCAGACACTCTGGGCTTCGCTCGTCGGAGTGCCGGCCGCCTGGCGCCGCCAGCGCCAGGCTCTGGCGAACGCGTACCACAAGCTCGCGGATCTGCTGACCGCCGTGGACAGCTCCGGGGCGCCTTCAGCCAACGCGCTTGAACTCGCAGAAGGGGTGCTCACGGTCCCCGCGCTCTTCGCTGACCCGGAGCGCGAGGCGCTGGCCGGCCTCGTCGACGAGGGCCGGCGCATCCGGCTTGAACTGGCGAGCCTCGCCTCGGCCGTGGATCAGGCACGCCGCGACCAGCCGCTGCTGTACGAGCAGGCTCGCGACCAGCGGCGCCAGGTGCAGCTGCGCGTCGCAAACGTCATAGAGGGCATCGCCGGCGCGATCGGCGGCACGCCGGGAAGCGCGGTGGCACTGGGCCCGGCCGCAGACGAGCTGACGCGTTGGGGCGCCGAGCGCGAGCCGCTGCCGGTGGAGCGCGTCGATGAGCGGCTGGGGGCGCTGATCGGGCAGGTGGCAGCGGCGGCCCGCCTGGCCGCCGCGGTCGACGCTCCCGGCGGGCGGCTGCTGCTCGTCGGTCGCCCGACGCTCGGCGGCCGCGGTCTGCGCCGGCGTGTCGGGCACCGGCTGCGGGGCGACCTTCGGCAGATCCGCGCCAATGCGACGCTCGAGTCGGCTGCCGGGCGCCATGCGCTGCGCCTCGCGGTCGTCGTCGCAGGCACCGAGCTGCTGACCCAGCGCGTCGCGCTGCCACGCGGCTACTGGGCCGTCGTGGCCGCCGCCACGGTGCTGCGCCCGAGCTTTGGAGCGACCTTCACGCGCGGCGCCGAGCGAGTGACTGGAACCTGCGCGGGCGTCGTTGTGGCGACGCTGATCGCGGTTGCGATCGACCCCAGCGGCTGGGGGCTCGTCGCCGTCGTCGCGTCGCTCGCGTTCATCACGTACGCGGTCTTCCCGGCGAGCTTCACGGTCGGCACCGCGATGCTCACCGCCGTGATCGTCTTCCTCCTGCACGCGGTGGTCGGGGACTCGGTCACGACCGCGCTAGACCGCGGCCTCGACACCGTGATCGGCGGTGGCATCGGGCTGCTGGCTTACGCGCTCTGGCCGACCTGGTCGGCACGATCGATGGGACCGATGCTCTCGCGGCTGGTCGACGCTCAGCATGAGTACGCGTGGACCGTGCTCGGCGCGCTGGTCAGCGGCGAGCGCGCCGACCCGGCGACGCTGCGCGATGAGGCGCGCGCTGCTCGGGCCGTCTTCAGCGACGCCGACGCCGTGGTCGGGCTGGCGCTGGCCGAGCCGCGACGCGGCGACGCCGACCCGCGCATCGCCGCCGCGACGCTCGGTGCGCTGCGCCGCGTCGTCTACGCGGTTCACGCCCTGCGCCTGGAGCTGGGCGAGGAGCCCGAGCCGGCGCCCCGACCCGAACTCGCGCCGCTACGTGAGACCGTCAACGGCGCCCTGATCACGCTCTCAGTCGCGCTGCACGACGGCGACCCCGCTCGCTCGCTGCCGCCGCTGCGACGCGTGCTGCGCAAGGTCGACTGGAAGCCGGCCGACGAACGGCTGCGCCCGGCGCTCGATGAACTGGTCGACGCGGTCAACACCGCAGCAGCCTCAATCGGCCTCGAACTGCCCTGATGACGCGGCTCGAGCTATGCCAAAAGCTCTAAATCTCTTGCAAGCTCACGCCCGGCGAGCGCAACCTTTGGCATTTACGATGGTTTCTACGCAGGACTGTCGCCATGCGGCTGATAGAAATACGCCCTTGCCTTCCCTCTCCTTAATCTCCGTGCGCGCCGCGCTTACGCTGGTGCTGAGCACGCTGCTCGTCGGCCTCGCCGTAGTTCCGCAGGCTGCCAACGCCGCCGCTGCCGCGACGAAGACCACGACGCCGACGATCAAGTGGAACAAGTCGGTCTCACTCGAGAATCCGAAGAAGGCCGGTTCCTTCGACGCCGTCTCCTGCACGATGGCCACCGCCAACGCCAAGACCGGCAAGGTCAGCACCAAGCTCACCGACAAGCAGTTCTGCGTCGCCGCTGACTCGACCGGCAACATCTGGTGGACGACGACGCCATGGAAGAACCACACCTTCTGGAAGCGGGTCACGATCGACAAGGTCAAGCACGCTTCGCTGACCGGCATCTCCTGTGCGACCACGACCTTCTGCGTCGCCGTCGACAACCACGGCTACGTCATCTCTTCGACCAACCCGAGCGGTGGGGCCAAGGCCTGGAGCAAGCCGGTGCTGGCCGACACAACCGTTGCAGCCGGTGGGGGTCCAGCCGGCTTCGCCGGGATTTCGTGCCCGACCGCAAAGCTCTGCGTCGCTGTTGACAACGCCAGTCAGGTAGTCACCAGCACGACGCCCACCGGTGGCGCCTCCGCCTGGACGGTCGCGGCGATCCCGGATACGCCGGCGCTCACGAGCGTCGCCTGTTCGAGCACAACGCTCTGCGTGCTCGGCGGCAGCACTCGCTACGACTCCACCACGCCGACCGCGGGTGCTACCGCCTGGACGGCCCGTGGCGCGATCGTCGGTGGCGTGCTCGAGTCGCTCGCCTGCCCGAACATCACGCTCTGTGTCGGCGTCGGCTACGGCGACACCACCACCGGCCTGGCTTCCGTCACCGCAGCCCCGTCGGGTCCGACAAGCGGCTGGGTCAACACCACGATCGTGACCTCGGTTCCGGCCGGCAACAGTCAGCTGCTGGACTCGGTGGCCTGCCCTGCGGCCGTCTTCTGCGTGGCGGTCGACGGTGCCGACAACGCCTTTGACACGGTCTCGCCTGTGACCGGTGGCTGGGCCTCGATCAAGCCTGCACGCAAACTCGCCACCAGCACCTGGTCCGCGATCTCCTGCGACATCAAAAACTGCCTGGTCGCTGACAGCCGCGGTTTCGTCACCGCCGGCACCCTGAAGAACATCCCGGTCGCGTCGGCAACACCGACGACAACGACCACCACCAGCACGACGACGACCACGCCGACCACCACGCCGCCGACTACGGCGGGCACCACCAACACGAACTAACGGGACCCGGCTCGCCGGTTCTCAGTGTCGGTGGCGGTTTGAGCGGAACTCGTCCAGCGCGTCCTGCTCCTTGAGCGACTCGCGGTCGACCTCGCCGACTGAGAGGTCGTGGCTTGCGTCGCGGCACCAGAACCTCGGGTGGCGACGCAGCCAGCGGGCTGCGTCGCGACGCCCAAGCTCGATCAGCTCGCGCGTGAACTCAGGGTCGAACAGCAGGAACGAGAGCAGCTCACCGCGGGCGCGTGTGTCGCCCCCCAACGCCCGCGAGATCACCAGGTAGTCCGGATCGCGCAGGCCGCGCAGGCCGCCGTAACGGCGTTTGAAGACATCCTGCGCCAGCCGTCCGATCTCACCGCGGCGTTGCGGCGCGACCAGCGCATAGGAGATCGGGCGGTACGGCGCCTGGCCGCGCGCGAGCCGGTAGGCCCGAGGTGAGCGCATGGTGCCGGAGATCGCGTCCTCGACAAAGAACGAGTTGATCATCGCCATGCGCCTCAGATCCTGGGCCACCTGATCGACGAGCAGCCCGTCGAGGATGTTGGAGGCGACATCCGCCAGGTTCGGGTTGCGTGGCGGCAGCGGCTTCGAGCCGACCGCGTTGAACGGCTCGAAGCCGATTACGATCACCCGTTCGGCGCCGAGCTGAATCGCCGGCTTGATCGGGCTGTTGAGGCGGGTGCCGCCGTCGGCGTAGTGGCCGCGGGCGCCGCGTGGAGCGGTGATCTCAACGGTCGGGAACAGCAGCGGAATCGCGGCCGAGGCACGCACGTGCTCTCCGGTCAGGCGCGTCTGTACGTAACGGATCTGGTCGTCGACGAGCTGCGGCTGGCGGCGTTTGCTGGCGACGAACGCGACCGGTTCACCGGTGGTGACCGAGGTCGCGACCACGCAGGCGGCCTTCACCTCCTCGCTTTGGATGTTCGCCTCCAGCGCGCTCCAGTTGATCCAGCGGTTGATGCTCTGCGCCATCGGGGACGGGTCGAGAATCGACGCCACGCCGAGCCCCGGCAGCCCGAGCGTGTGGGTCACAGCGCGAGCCATGGTCCGCAGACCACCGATCCCGACCAGCGGCGAGACCACATCCTGCTTGCGCATCCGCGTCCAGAGCTTGATCGCCATCTCCGTCTGCTCGGCCGCCGGGCGGTCATTCAACGACGCAAAGGCCGCTGCGTTGATCGCGCCGACGCTGGTGCCGCACCAGACGGAGACACGTTCACCGCGTTCTTCGAGCGCCGGCAGCAGCACTGAGAGGGCGCCCACTTCGTACGCGCCCCGGGCGCCTCCTCCGGGAAGGACGGCGGCCACAGTGGGTTTCAGTGGAGTCACGTTTTCGTCCATCACCGTGCTACCCAATGCTGGCAGCGAATCGACTGTGTGCGCAATGTCCATGCGGCCACAAGCGTCAATCGGTACTTTGGCCAGATGCCGTCGCGCTCGAGGGAGCTGAACGACCGTCTGCGTGCCCGCCTCGGCGGGCGCTGGTTTCGCCTGCGCAATGAGCTGTTTTACGTCGTCGTCTGCTTCCGCCGCGGGATGCTCGGGATCGAGCCTCCCGGGCGGATCGTGAAGATCGGCCGCGCCTTCTGGAACTTCGGCATGCTCGGCGGGGCGGTCATCATCGCCGCGGTTCGCCACCCCA